>JASBSO010000079.1 GCA_030148905.1 Kordiimonadaceae bacterium
GGACGCGCTTGGTGCCGTGCGTATATCCGGTGGGCGCATTCAAGAGGTCACCCTTGGTGCCGTGTCGCCCGAAGGCGGTGCGGTCGACTGCGGCGGGCGGATTTTATGCCCCGGCTTTGTTGATGGGCGTGCCCACGCCGTAGACTGGCAGGCCGCCGTCGCCGGGGGGATTACAACGCTGATCCTCCAGCCCGACCAGACCACCTGTATCGACAATGACGCTGCGGTGGAGCGCATCCGTGCCCGCGCCAAGGCGCTGGGCAAAATCAATGTCTGGCCCATGGGGGCCGCAACCAAGGGGTTGGCGGGCGAGCAGATATCGGAAATGGGGTTGATGCAGGCGTCGGGCGCCGTCGGGTTCACCGATGACCGCAAGGGCATTGCCTCCGCCCGCGTATTCCGGCGCGTGTTGGAATATGCCCAGCATTTCGGTGCATTGATTGCCGAGCTGCCGCTGGACGCCGATTTGGCGCATGACGGCATTGTGCACGAAGGCCCCATTGCAGCACGCCTGGGCCTGCCTGGCATTCCCATTGCAGCAGAAGTCATCGCGATTGAACGCGCCTGCCGCATTTTGGAACTCACCGGTGGGCGGCTGCATTTTTCGCTGATCAGTTCGGCCGCTGGTGTCGATGCCGTGCGCGCCGGCAAGGCGCGCGGGCTCAACATTACCGCGGCAACCGCGCCGCATTATCTGCACCTGAATGACAATGCGGTCGAGGGTTACCGCACCTTTGCCCGGCTCACCCCGCCGCTGCGCACCGAAGAGGACCGCCTCGCGCTCGTTGCAGGGCTGGCGGACGGCAGCATTGACATGATCGTCAGCGACCATGACCCGCGCGCAAGCGACGTCAAACGTCAACCCTTTGAACTGGCCGAACCCGGAGTCGTTGGCTTTGAAAGCCTGTTGCCGCTGCTGATCAACCATGTCCAGGCGGGCCATGTGCCGCTGATGCGCGCCGTCGAGGCGATCACCAGCCTACCAGCCAAGCTTTTGGGGCTGGAGGCCGGGCGGCTTGCGCCGGGCGCGCCCGCTGACATCACCATTTTTGATTTGGACAAGCCATGGCGGCTGGACCGCAGCGCACTGCATTCAGCGACCGATAACACCGCCTTTGACAGCCTGCCCGTGCAGGGCAAAGTGTGGCGCACACTGGTTGGCGGCAAGACGGTCTATACCGAGGACGACAGTCAGCCATGACCCTTGACCTCACCCTCGCCTTTGTTGGCAGTTATCTTTTGGGAGCGGTACCCTTTGGTCTGGTGCTGACCCGCGCGGCAGGGCTGGGGGACATTCGCGATATCGGCTCGGGCAATATCGGGGCGACCAATGTGCTCCGCACCGGGCGCAAGGACTTGGCGGCGCTCACCCTTATTCTGGACGCAGGCAAAGGCGGCATTGCAGCCTTGACCTGTGCCTATCTGTTCGATGCGCCCTGGGTGCCGTCGGCGGCCGGGGCCATCGCATTCCTGGGACACTGCTACCCGATATGGCTTGGCTTTAAGGGCGGCAAAGGGGTTGCCACGTTCATGGGCACGCTCATCGCCGTCAATCCTGTGGTGTTTGTCGCCGCAGGCCTGACCTGGCTTGCCACCGCTTTTGTGTTTCGCATGTCATCGCTCGCCGCCCTGATTGCCGCCACGGTTGCCCCCATCGCCGCCTTTCTGTCGCCGACGCCGACGACGGCGGCTTTTATCCTTTTGATGACCTTGCTGATTTTTATTCGCCACCGCGCCAATATCGAACGCATCATCAAGGGCGAGGAGCCACGCATCGGTGGCTCCAAATCATAAGCACGGCGCGCAACCTGCAATTGACAGCTCCGCCTAGTGCCCGCAAGCATGCACAATGACCGATTCTGCCGACGCCATCTGGGACGATAAGGAAAAGACCGCCAGGCTTCGCCTCGCCCGCAGTCGCGGCGTCGGACCCATCACCTTTCGTGATCTGGTCGCCCGATATGGCAGTGCTGGCGACGCGCTCGAGGCGTTGCCCGATCTGGCCCGCAAGGCCGGGCGCAAAGGCCCGGGCAAAATTCCTTCTGCCGACGATCTGCGCCATGAGGTTGAGCGCGTCCGTGCTTTGGGCGGGCAGTTTGTCTTTCTCGGCGCACCCGACTATCCCTTAAGGCTGGCGGCGATCGATGACGCACCCCCCGTTTTGCAAATGCTGGGCACGCCAGAGTTGGCGCACCGCGACTCCATCGCCGTTGTCGGCGCCCGTAACGCCAGCGCCGCCGGGCTCAGCATCGCCCGCACACTTGCCGGTGCGCTCGGCGAGGCGGGCTATGCTGTTGTTTCGGGTCTGGCGCGCGGCATTGACGGTGCTGCGCACACCGCCAGTCTTGAGCGCGGCACCATAGCCTGCATCGCTGGCGGGCTGGACGTCACCTACCCGCGCGAGCATGCCCCCTTACAGCAGGACATTGCCGAAAACGGCCTCATCGTCAGCGAAATGCCGCTGGGTACAAAACCGCAGGCCCGGCATTTCCCAAGGCGCAACCGAATTATTTCTGGGTTGTCCTTGGGGGTTTTGGTGGTCGAGGCAGCGGCGCGGTCCGGCTCGCTGATCACGGCGCGTCTGGCGCTTGAACAGGGGCGCGATGTGTTTGCTGTTCCTGGCTCCCCGCTTGATCCGCGCGCCAAGGGCTGCAACCGGCTGATCCGCGACGGGGCGCAGCTTACCGAAACCATTGATGACATCCTGGAGGCTCTGCCACTGGCCGGGCGACCAATCATTGCCGCCAAGGCTTCTGGGCCGGTCACAGCGGCAACACCTACCGCCTCCGACCTTGATGACAAGGCCGCGCAGGCAATCCGCGACCTTTTGTCACCAGCCCCCACAGAAATTGACGAATTGATCCGCATCAGCGGGCTCGACGCCTCGGTGGTGATGGCCGCCGTCCTGGCATTAGAGCTGGGTGGTTTTGCGGTTCGCTATCCGGGCGGACGCGTCGCATCCACGTAACGGCAAGGCGCGCGGCGATCAAAAAAGTCGGGCAATAGAGCATTGCGTTTTTGCCACCAGACGACTAGGTGAAAGCAAAGGCCACCCAACAGGTGCCATAGAAATTAGGACCACAAAAGCGCATGAAGCACGTTGTCATCGTTGAATCGCCTGCCAAAGCGAAGACCATCAATAAATATTTGGGGTCTGATTATGAGGTGTTGGCGAGCTTTGGTCATGTGCGTGACCTGCCCTCCAAAGACGGTGCGGTTGACCCCGACAATAATTTTGCCATGACCTGGTCGACCGACCGGGACAGCAGCAAAAGGCTGACCCAAATTGCTGATGCGGTCAAAGCCGCGGACAAGCTTATCCTTGCCACCGACCCCGACCGCGAGGGAGAGGCCATCTCCTGGCACGTGTTGGAGGTGTTGAAGAAAAAGAAAGCCCTGGGCGACAAACCCGTCAGCCGGGTGGCGTTTAACGAAATCACCAAGTCGGCTATTTTGAAGGCAATCAGCGAGCCGCGCGCGCTGGACATGGACCTGATCGACGCCTATCTGGCGCGCCGCGCGCTTGACTATTTGGTCGGATTTACCCTGTCCCCGGTGTTGTGGCGCAAATTGCCGGGCTCGCGCTCGGCGGGTCGGGTGCAGTCGGTTGCGCTGCGGCTGGTGTGCGACCGCGAAACTGAAATCGAGCAGTTCAAACCGGTCGAATATTACTCGGTCGAAGCCGAGGTCGAAGCCGATGGCGGCACATTCACGTCGCGTTTGTCGCGCTTTGACGGCAAGCAGGTGCGGCGCCTGAGCCTGACCGCAGCCGAAGACGCCGCCCGCGCGGTGGCGCAGATCAAAGCGGGGCCGCTCAAAATTGCCGGTGTTGAGAAAAAGCCAACGCGCCGCAACCCACAGCCCCCCTTTACCACCTCGACCCTGCAGCAAGAGGCCTCACGCAAGCTGGGCTTTTCGGCCACGCAAACCATGCGGGTGGCGCAGCGCCTCTATGAAGGCAAGTCGATCAATGGCTCGGTCACCGGCCTGATCACCTATATGCGGACAGACGGCGTCTCGATGGCGCAGGAAGCCATATCGGGCACCCGCCACCTGATCGGCGACCGATACGGCGCGGATTATGTGCCGGATGCCCCGCGCGTGTACAAAACCAAGGCCCGCAACGCCCAGGAAGCACACGAAGCCATTCGCCCCACCGATGTTGCCCGCCTGCCAAGCGACATTGCCTCCGCGCTCGAAGACGATGAACGGCGTCTCTATGACCTGATCTGGCGGCGCACCGTATCGAGCCAGATGGAAAGCGCCCGGCTGGAGCAAACCACCATCGATATCGCCGTGGGCGACAGCGACACACAGCTGCGCGCCACCGGCAGCGTTGTGCGCTTTGACGGGTTTTTGACGCTGTATCAGGAAAGCCGCGACGATGAAGGCGATGAAAAGGAAAAGCGCCTGCCTGTGGTCCAAGACGGCGAAAGCCTGGCCCTGATTTCGGCACAGGACAAACAGCATTTTACCGAACCACCGCCGCGCTTTTCCGAGGCCAGCCTGGTCAAGCGCCTGGAAGAGCTGGGCATTGGCCGTCCGTCCACCTATGCCTCGATCCTTCAAACCTTGCAGGACCGGGACTATGTGCGCCTGGACCGCAAACGCTTTGTGCCCGAGGAAAAAGGCCGCTTGGTCACCGCCTTCCTCGAAAAGTTTTTCGAGCAATATGTCGCCTATGACTTTACCGCCGCGCTTGAAGACAAGCTGGACGACATTTCGGCTGGCGGTATGGGCTGGCAGTCGGTGCTGGATGATTTCTGGCGCGACTTCAAACCCAAAACCGAAGAAGTGCTGTCGGTCCGCAACAAGATCATTATCGACGAACTGGAAGCCTATTTGGCGCCGATGCTGTTTGGCACCGACGACGACGGCAATTTGCAGCAGGCCTGCCCGCGCTGCGACGATGGCCGACTGCATTTGAAGCCAAGCCGGTACGGCGCGTTTATCGGCTGTTCCAATTATCCCGATTGCCGCTATACACGCCCCTTTGGCAGCAAACAGGACGGAGACGACGAAGCCGCAAACACCGGCGAGCGCAGCATTGGCCTGCACCCGGATTCGGGGCTGGAAATTCGTGTGCAGGTCGGTCGGTTTGGCCCCTATCTGCAAGAAGGCGGCGCGGTTGAGGGCGAAAAACCCAAACGCGCCAGCATTCCCAAGGATATGGACCCAGAGGCGGTTGATCTGGAACGGGCCATTGCCCTGCTGTCGCTGCCGCGCGAGGTCGGCATCCACCCCGAAAGCGGCAAGCCGATTACCGCTGCGATCGGGCGCTACGGGCCATATGTGGCCTGTGACGGTGTCTATGCCAATCTGAAATCGTCCGAGGATGTGTTTACCGTTGGGATCAACCATGCGGTCACGCTGATCGCCGACAAACAGGCGAAACGCGGCGGCGGCTCGAAAACCGTGCTGAAAGCTTTGGGCGACCATCCGGACGGCGGACCGATTGAGGTGCTGGACGGGCGCTACGGCCCTTATGTCAAATATAAGCGCATCAATGCCACCATCCCCAAGGGCACTGCGCCTGAGGATGTGACACTCGAGGCCGCGCTTGAGCTGATTGCTGCCAAGGCCGCCAAAAAGAAGCCCGCCAAGCGTGCTGCCAGTAAGGCAAAACCGAAAACCGCCGCCAAAACCAAGGCTGCGCCCAAGACAAAAACGGCAGGCAAGGCGAAGGCCCCAACAAAGGCGACCGCGAAAGCGAAGTCGGCGAAATGACCGCCCTAACCCCGCCTTGCATGGCCCGGAATTGCGCGCCGGGTGCCCATGGCCAATAGGCGCAACACCAGCAGTGACGGCGACGCAGCCATGCCGACAAAAGAGGATATCCTCGACTTTCTAAGCTCGGCCGACGGGAAAATCACCAAGCGCGACATAGCCCGTGCCTTTGGCCTGCGCGGGGCCGATAAAATTCCGCTGAAACGCCTGTTGAGAGAGATGACCGAAGACGGCCTGATCGCACAAGATCACGCCCGATCGCTGAGAAAAGCCGACACCCTGCCCAATGTCATCGTGGCCGAATTTGCCGGCACCGACCGCCAGGGCGAGGTGCTCTTAAAGCCGGTGGAGCGCCGCTTTCAAGACCTGGGGCCCGTTGTCATTCGCCTTGGCAAAGATCGAACCGGCGCGCGCAGACGCGGCGGCGGACAGCGATTTTCGGCGCTTGGCCCGGGCGACCGCGCGCTGGTGCGCCTCAGCCAGATCACCGATGGGCATACAAAAACATATAGTGCCCGCGTCATTAAGCGCCTTGAGGTCGGCGACCAGTCGATTTTGGGTGTTTTTCACGGCGGCCCCGGTGGCGGGCGATTAAAGCCGGTCGATAAAAAGATTCGCGATGAATTTTGGGTCGCCGCCGACGATATTGGCGGCGCCGAGGACGGCGAATTGGTGGAAGCTGCCCCGTCTGACGCTGGCCGCAGGCGGCTTGGCCCCAAGCATGTGCGCATTGTGCGCAGGCTGGGCGATCTGAATGCCCCGCGGTCGATCTCGCTGATTGCCATACACGCGCACGGCATTCCCGTTGCGTTTCCCGAAGCGGCAACCCGGCAAGCCGAGCGCGCTAAGCCCCCCACTCTCGAGGGCCGTGTTGACCTGCGCACGTTACCGCTGATCACCATTGACCCATCGGATGCGCGCGATCATGACGACGCCGTTTTCGCCGAACCGGACCCCGACCCGAAAAACGCTGGCGGCTGGCATGCTGTGGTGGCGATCGCCGATGTCAGCCATTTTGTCACGCCGGGGTCTGCACTGGACAAGGCGGCACGGGAGCGCGGCAATAGCTGTTATTTCCCCGACCGGGTGGTGCCGATGCTGCCCGAGGCACTGTCGGCGGGCTTGTGCAGCCTCAAACCCGGCGAGGACCGGGCGGCACTGGTGGCGCATCTATGGTTCTCATCAGACGGGGTGATGCTGCGCCACCGGTTCGAGCGTGCGATGATCCACAGCCATGCCAATCTGGCCTATGAGCAGGTTCAAGCGGCGCTCGACGGTCATCCGGACCACCAAACCGCCCCGCTGCTCGATACGGTGTTGAAGCCCCTGCACGCGCTTTTTCAAGCGATCATGGCCGCCCGGGCCAAGCGCGAACCGCTGGACCTGGACCTGCCCGAACGCAAAATCGAACTGAACGAGCAAGGCGAGGTTATCCGTATTGCCGTCCGCGAGCGCATGGACGCGCACCGGATTATCGAAGAATTGATGATCAGCGCCAATGTCGCCGCTGCCGAGGCGCTGGAGCGTGCCAAAATGCCAGTGATGTACCGCGTGCACGAAGAGCCCCCCAAAGACAAGCTGGAAGCCTTGAACGACTTTTTGAAGCCTTTCGACCTGGCGATTGCACGCGGTACGGTGATGAAACCGCGGCTGTTCAATGGCATCCTCGCCAAGGTGCAGGACACTCCCCACGCCGAACAGGTCAATGAAATGATTTTGCGCAGTCAAACCCAGGCCTATTACGGTCAGGGCAACCAGGGGCATTTTGGGCTGGCGCTGGCGCGCTATGCGCATTTCACCTCGCCTATTCGCCGCTATGCCGACCTGTTGGTGCACCGGGCGCTGGTGCGGGGGCTGGGGTTGGGCGACGGCGGTTTGACCGATGCCGAAATCGCGCATTTTGACGACACGGCGCAGCATATTTCCAACACCGAGCGGCGCGCCATGGCCGCCGAACGCGACGCCACTGACCGCTATGTCGCCGCCTATCTCAGCGATAAGGTCGGCGAAGACTTCAAGGGGCGTATTACCGGCGTGACCCGCTTTGGCCTGTTTGTTGAACTGCTGCCTTCGGGCGGCCAGGGTTTGTTGCCCATATCCAGCCTGGGCAGTGAATATTTCCACTTTGATGCGGCCAGCCAAACTATTAAGGGCGACCGCAGCGGCACCACCTATCATCTGGGGGATAGGATCGAGGTCAGCCTATTGGAGGCCGATCGGTACACCGGGTCGGTACGGTTAGCGCTGGTGGGGGGGGCGGGCAAAGTCCCAAAAGGAGCGCGGCACAAACAACGCCCGCCCAAGGGCCGCAAGCGGCGGCGTTAAAGAATTCCCAATTCTACAAAGACATTGGCGACATCGTCGGCGAAGTTCCCACCCTTGCGCAGAAGCGGTACGCTTTCCGGCAAATCCGCGATCTCGTCCCGGTCCCGGTCCACCGATGCGATCAGCGCCACCGGAATATGCTTGGTTGTTGGCATCGCCTTCAGCGCGCAGGCCAGGTCAACGCCGGTCAGGTCGGGCATAACGCGCGAACAAATCACCGCATCGGGTTTCATCGACGGGATCAGGTGCAGGGCGTCAAGCGTGCTGGCGACATTGATCATCCGGTAGCCGCATTCGATCAGCTCGCGGGTGACGATTCGTGTGGCTGTACCCGGCTCCATCACCAGCATCACTTCGATATCGGTGACGCTGACCTCGCCGACATCAAAGCCGCCTTTGACCGGAAGCGAGCGCACCATAGACGAAATGTCCACCTCGCGACCATTGACAAAGGCCTCCAGGCATTCGGACAGGCGGTCGATGATGAAAAGCACATCGGTTGCAATGGCGTCTTCGAGCGCACTGACATTAAAGAGATAGTCTTCCAGACGGTGGCACATCACGCCGAGCGCCTTCATATCAAAACCAGCCGCCACTGATTTCAGCGAATGCGCATCCAGCTTGCACGCAGCCAGCGCGTCAGACCCCTTGACCGTTCCGTTTTGAAAGCCGCGCACGGTCTCTAACAGGCTGTTGATTCTATCCTCAGCAGAGTCGATCGCTTCGGTCCGAAGCGCCGCCAACATGTCTTGATCAATTGCCATTCAATTTGCCTCAATTCGCCCACGTAAAATCTTTGCCTTGTGTATATGCATTGCTACTGGCCAAAGGTTAATCTTGCCACAAGAAAAACCAAAATATTGCGTGCACATGCGCACACGCACAACATGCGTGGAATTGGCTTGACTTCAAAAGCGTAATCACTATGGTGCGCCCTCACGCGCGCGGGCTGGACATATGCTCAGCACCCCAAGAGTTTTAAAACTTGTGCGGGCGCGCCATCAGAATTTTGTTGGAGTGAAGGCCATGGCCAAGCCAAGCAGTATCAAAATCAAGCTCGTGAGCACGGCAGACACTGGCTATTTTTACGTGACCAAGAAAAATCCGCGCACGCTGACGGAAAAAATGGTCATGAAAAAATACGACCCGGTTGCCCGCAAGCATGTCGAGTTTAAAGAAGCAAAAATCAAATAAGCTTCGCGCATTGACGCACTGTTCAAAACGCCCGGTTTCGCCGGGCGTTTTTTTTATAGCGTTTCGGCGGCGATCACCTTGTTCCGGCCGCCGTTTTTGGCGGCATAAAGCGCCCGGTCTGCGGCTTCCAAAAGGTTTGAAGGGCTCATCCCCTCGACGCTGGTGGCCACACCGATTGACACGGTAATGTCCAGCGGACCTGTCGGCGCCCCCACGTCAAAGGGCGTGTTGGCGATTTCCTCGCGCAGCCTGTCGCCGATCATAAACGCCCAGTCCGCATGGGTTTCGGGCATCATCACGACAAATTCCTCACCCCCGTAGCGGGCGGCAAGGTCAACCCCGCGAATATTGCGCCCAACGCGGGTGGCAAATTCTTTCAGAACGCGGTCGCCAACCGCATGGCCGTAGCTGTCATTGACGCGTTTGAAATGGTCAATATCCAGCATCAACACACTGAGCGGCTTGGCATAACGCTGGCTGGCGCTGAGCTGCGTGTCCAGATGGCTGGTCAGATAATGCCGGTTATACAGCCCGGTCACCGCATCGGTTGTCGCCAATTGCATCGACAGGTGGAAATTTTCCCACAACTGATCGGCATAGCGCTTGCGTTTGAGCTGTGTTTGCACCCGGGCGACAAATTCCAGCCGGTCAACCGGGCGAACCACATAGTCATTGATACCCATTTCCAGCGCGCGGATCAGCTTGTTGTGATTGCCGTCATCGACCATCACCAAAATCGGCACATGCCGCGTTTCCTCAAAGGATCGCAGTTTTGAGCATATCCTGAGGCCATCGGTTTCGCGCATGGTCAGCGACACAATGATCAGGTCGAAATTCTTTTCGCGGGCGCGCTCGGCAACGTCGTCTCCACCTTTGATGAAGGTCATTTCGCCAAATTGTTCGAGCGCCTTGCCAATGCGCTGCGCCACCCGCTCCTGTTCGTCAACGACAAGGATCGAACAATCCTCTAGCGGAGGGTCGACCAGTGTCTCTTGCGCGTCCTCTTCCCAGCCAAGCGCCGTACTGGTGGTCTCGCGGTTGCGCAATTCGTCCATCATGATCTTGAGCCGCACCAGCGACTTGACGCGGGCAAACAAGGCCAGGTCTTCGACCGGTTTGGTCAAAAAGTCGTCGGCGCCGGCCTCAAGGCCGGTGACCCGGTCGCTGGGCTGATCCAGCGCAGTGACCATAACAACGGGAATATGCGCCGTTTCGGGGTCGCTTTTGATCTTCGAGCAGACCTCAAAGCCATCCATGCCGGGCATCATCACATCCAACAGGACGATATCCGGATGCTCGCGCGCGATCACCTCAAGCGCCTGCGGCCCGGAATATGCGGTCAAAACATCAAAATATTCGCCCGTCAGCTTCGCTTCGAGAAGCTTAACATTTGGGGGAACGTCATCAACAACCAGAACGCGAGCTGTCACAGCGCTTATCCGGCATATTGTTTGACGACTTCAAGAAAGTGACCAATGGAAATCGGCTTGGCTATATAGGCTTCGCAGCCGCCTTCGCGGATTTTCTCTTCGTCACCCTTCATGGCAAAGGCCGTAACCGCCACCACAGGGATGTCGCGAAGTTCATCGTCTTCTTTCAACCATTTGGTGACCTCAAGCCCGGACACTTCGGGCAGCTGAATGTCCATGAGGATCAGATCGGGCCGGTGATCGCGCGCCAAGTCAATAGCCGCCATTCCGTCGCCGGTCTGGATTGTCTCATAATCATGCGCTTCAAGGAGATCGCAGAAGAGCTTCATATTCAGCTCGTTGTCCTCGACGATCATCACTTTTTTACCCATCACGCTTTCCCATTGCCCCGCTGTGCTGCTTTTACCCATAGCGGATAATGAATTACTATTGCAAGTCGCCAGCGGCCCATCCACACTGATCACTCGTTTTTTTGATAAAACTATGTGGTTATTGCCACTTATCCATGCGCAGCACTATGCAACACGATACCGCTTTGGGCGATATAATGGACCTCGGCCTTGAGGCGCTGGCTTTTATTTTATCGCATGAGGCGTTGACCGAGCGGTTTATCGCCCTCACCGGGCTCGACAGCGCCGACCTGAAGGCCAGGCTGCAAGACCCCAACCTGCATCTGGCTTTGCTGGATTTTTTGATGAACCACGAACCGGACCTCATGGCGTTTTGCGATGCATATCAACACAGCCCAGAGGCTGTCAGCGCCCTCGTCGCACGGCACCGGTCCGATGAATACAGCCATGGATGAGCGTTTGCGGTTCATAACCGGCAATAAGGCCGACCTAAAGCGCCCGCTGCTTATTTTGGATGCCGACGAGGTGCTGCTGCAATTCATGCATGGGCTGGAGGCATTTTTGCACAGTAATGGTTTTGAATTGCGCCTTAGCTCGTTTCAAATCACCGGCAATGTGTTTGCCCGTGACACGCACGAACCCGCCCCGGCCGGGGACGTCAAAGCCCTGATGCAGCGCTTTTTTGCCGAGGCCACGCACACGCTGGTTGCGGTCCCCGGCGCCGCAGACGCCGTGCGCACGCTCGCGGTCCACGCCGATATTGTTGTGCTGTCCAACATCCCCGAAGCGCAGCGCGAAACGCGGCAAGCCAATCTTACAGCGCAGGGCTTTCCCTATCCGGTGATTGCCAACACGGGCGGCAAGGGCGAAGCGGTTGCAACGCTCGCCGCCGGGCGGCGGCATTTTGTCGGCTTTGTGGACGATCTGCCCCCGCAACACAGCTCTGTGGCCGAGCATGCACCGCATGTGCACAGGCTGCATCTGGTGGCAGACCCGCGGCTTCGCCTCCTGCTGCCACAAGCCGCAGATGCGCATGCCCGCATCGACGACTGGTCACAGGCACAAAGCCATATTCTCAAGCATATTCAAGGCCATGGACGCACTTTGTCTTGATTGCTGCACGGCCTTTGACGCGCTGCCGGTGCGCTGCCCGTCCTGCTTTGGACGACGGCTGATCAGCCACACGGACTTATCATCGTTGACGATCGCCCATGTGGACTGCGATGCATTTTATGCGGCCGTTGAAAAACGCGACAATCCGACCCTGCGCGACAAGCCGCTGATCATCGGCGGCACCAGCAATCGCGGGGTGGTGTCAACAGCGTGTTATATTGCCCGCATGCACGGGGTCCACTCCGCCATGCCCATGTATAAGGCACGCAAATTGTGCCCATCTGCCACCATTATACCCCCCAATATGGCCACATACCGGGAGGTCAGTCGGCAAATCCGCGCCTATTTTCATGCCCTCACCCCTAGCGTTGAACCCCTGTCTATCGACGAGGCCTTTCTCGACCTGACCGGCACCAGGGCCCTGCACCGTGCCCCGGCAAGCGTACTTTTGGCACGGCTGGCGCGAGATATTGAGAGAGACATCGGCATCACCGTCTCGATCGGGCTGAGCCACAATAAGTTTTTGGCGAAATTGGCATCAGACCTCGACAAACCGCGCGGCTTTAGCGTGATCGGCCGGGCCGAAACGCAGGACAAACTCGCCCCGATGCCGGTGACCAAGATTTACGGCGTCGGCAAGGCCACCTTTCGCGCCCTGCAAAAAGACGGCCTGACAACCATCGGCCAATTGCAGTCCATGGAGGACACGCTTCTGGTCCGCCGATATGGCAGTATTGGCCTGAGGTTGGCGCGGCTCGCACGCGGCGAGGACGACCGCAGTGTATCCGCGCGCAGTACAGCCAAAAGCGTGTCCAGCGAACGCACCCTAAGCCATGATCTGCGCGACCTGGGTGCCCTGCAGGACAAAATGTGGCGCGCCTGCGAACAGGTCTCGCATGACCTGAAGGCCAAAGGGATCGCCGCCACCACCTTGACCCTCAAGCTGAAAACCAGCGGACATCGCAGCCTGACCCGGTCCAAAAGCCTGTCCGACCCCACCCAGCTTGCGCGCCGCATGTATGAAGAACTGCTGCCCATGCTGGCCAAATGCGCCGACGGCACGCCCTACCGACTGATCGGTGTTGGCGCCAGCAAATTTAGCGATGCAAAACTGGCCGACCCGGTCGACCTTGCCGCCCCCGAGCGCGAACGGCAAAAGCGCCTGGAAAATGCCGTTGATGCACTGCGGGATCGCTTTGGCCCCGACAGCATCGCCCTTGGCCGGGGATATAAAGGCAAACCAGGCAAACCAGGCAAACAATAACGCCTAGCCGCCGGGCTCATCCATTCACCAATTTAAAGTGCCCAGCCCGCATAACTGGCACCGAAATTGCTTGGTTTTCAGCAAGAATTTTGGTCAGGAGTGTGCCCATGCTAGAGCGTACCCGCGGCGAAATGAACGACCGCGTTGAAATCAACCCATATGTGACCGACCTTGCCGCCCGCTTGATGCGCCGTGCCGCCGACGCCGATCTCAACTTCGACAGCAAGGGTTGGCAGGTTGTGACGGAAATTTTGACCTATGCCGCCTCTGCCGAGCAACGCATAAGCGAGCAACAACAGCGTATTCATGATCTTGAGCAACTCTCCCTGACAGACGAACTGACAGGTCTGCCCAATCTGCGCGGTCTGCGTGCCGCCTTTCGCCGGGAAATGTCGATTGCCGCCCGCACGAACACGTCTGGCGTGTTTGCCTTTCTGGATCTGGACGGGTTTAAGGCAATTAATGACACCTACGGCCATGATGTCGGCGACCGGGCGCTGCGGCATTTTGTGGGTGTGGTCAAACGATCGGTCCGCCCCAGTGATGTGTTGGCGCGGATTGCCGGCGACGAATTTGCCCTGCTGATGCCCGGATGCTCATTGAAAATTGGGAAAACACGGGTGGAGCGCC
>JASBSO010000085.1 GCA_030148905.1 Kordiimonadaceae bacterium
GCACCGGCACACACCAGCACCTCCTTGTTGGCGAAGGCAACCACCTGCCCGGCTTCCAGCGCGGCAATGGTGGAGGCAAGCCCTGCCGCACCGACAATGCCGGCAACCACGACATCCGCCGGGGCTTTGGCAATGTCGCACAAGCCCTCGGCCCCCTCCAGCACCTCAATCCCGTCACCAGAGAGCGCCGCCCGCACGTCGCCTGCGTCGCCGCCAGAGAGGCACACGCGTGCGGGCTTGAAGGTTTTTGCAAGCGCAATCAATCCCGCACTATTGCTGTGCGCCGTCAGCGCACTGACCCGGAAATGATCTGGATTGCGTTTGATAATATCCAGCGTGGACTGACCAATCGAGCCCGTCGCCCCCAAGATCGTAATAGCGCGCGTCATTGCGGCATGGTTCCCGTATATAAAACAACGCAAATAAACAAAAAGGCACACATGGGGCTGGCAAAAGCCAAGCCATCCACCCGGTCCAGAATACCACCATGCCCGGGGATCAGCCCCCCGGAGTCCTTCAAGTCGAAATGTCGCTTCAGCGCGCTTTCAAACAGGTCGCCGATTTGCGACACGATGGATAAAAAAATCGCCAGCAAGGCCAGCGGAACAGGCTCCCACAAAACAAACATCGCGGAAATCGCCACCGATACTGCGGCCGCAAGGGCAATGCCGCCGAAAAATCCCGCCCAGGTTTTGCCAGGGCTGATTCTGGGGGCAAGTTTAGGCCCGCCAAGCGCCTTGCCGGCAAAATACCCGCCAACATCGGTACCCCAAACCACAAACAGCAGCCAAATAACGGTCAAAGCCCCATTTTCACTAAGCCGCAGCCACATCAACCCCCAGACCGCCAGTGCAATATAACAACTGCCGGCAACCCACCACAGGCGTTTCAGCCCATAGCGCCGCGACAGCGCCGACATCAGCACAAAGCCGGCAAACAGTCCCACCAAAACACCAAACATCAGGCGCAGGCTTTCGCCAGGAGCTAAATCGGTAAACATCAAGGGCAACAACAGGGTGCCTGCCCCCACAACAATAAAGGTCGCCAGAGTTGGGGTTCTACCGCCTTGGCCGGTAATCTTGTGCCATTCGCGCGCCATCATGAAGGTGGCAATCAGCAAAAACACCTGAAAAAGCGCACCGCCAACCAAAACCGACCCCAGAACCGGCGGCAACAAGATGATACCCGTCAACGCCCGAACCTGAAGGTTTTTTGAAATTTTGCCCAACTGACAGCCCCTAGCGCTTGCCGAATCTGCGATCGCGGCCTTTGTATAGCGTCACGGCATCGGCGAAGTCGTCTTTGGTGAAGTCGGGCCATAAGGTGTCGGTAAACATCAGTTCTGCATAGGCGCATTGCCACATGAGAAAATTCGACAGGCGCTGCTCGCCCGATGTGCGGATCACCAGATCCGGGTCGGGGAGGTCTGCCGTTGACAGTTCCTGCGCGAAACGGTCTTCGGTAATGTTTTCCAGGCTCTCGCGCCCCTCCACCACCGCAGCCGCCAATGCTTTGGCCGCATCGGTCAACTCGGCGCGCGCCCCGTAATTCAGCGCGATCACCAGGGTCAGACGCGTATTTTGTGACGTTTTTGCTTCAGCTTCATCGATTAAAACATTGATATCATTATCAAGTTGCGATCTGCGACCAATGACACGAAGGCGGATATTCTCTTTGTTCAGCTGCGCCACTTCATTGCGCAGATACAGGCGCAGCAGGCCCATCAAATCGCGGACCTCCGACGGAGGTCGGTTCCAGTTTTCACTGGAAAATGCATAAAGGGTCAGAACCGAAACACCGCTGCGAATAGCGCCTTCGATCGCTTCGCGAACCGCCTCGCTGCCCTTTTTATGGCCAAAGGAACGCGGCCTGCCACGCTGCGTTGCCCACCGCCCGTTTCCATCCATAATGATAGCCACATGCGTTGGTCCGTCACCACCAACCGCACCGCCCGTCAAGTCAGGCGCATTCTGGACTGTTGGGCTGTCTGACACCACTAAACCTGCATGATCTCGTCTTCTTTAACCGCCAAGGTCTGGTCGATTTCCCCGACAAAGCGGTCGGTCAACTCTTGCACTTCGTCGGCATAGAGCTTGTGATCGTCTTCCGAGATCACCTTGTCTTTTTCCGCCTTTTTGAGCGTATCCATGCCGTCGCGGCGCACATTACGCACAGCAATTCGCGCCTGTTCGGCATATTTGGCGGCAATTTTGGCGAGTTCACGGCGGCGCTCTTCGTTCAATTCGGGCAGCGGAATACGCACCAACTGGCCGTCCACCATCGGATTGAGGCCAAGGCCGGCATTGCGAATGGCTTTTTCAACAGCCGACACATTGGCCTTGTCCCACACCTGAACCGATAGCATGCGCGCCTCGGGCACGGTGACCGTTCCCACCTGATTGAGCGGCATCTGCGCGCCGTACACATCGGCCACAACAGGATCCAACAGGCTGGCGGATGCCCGGCCGGTACGCAGGCCGGCAAATTCGGTTTTCAGCGCTTCAATAGCGCCCGCCATGCGGCGTTCAATGTCGCCGAGATCGATATCATCACTCATGGATTAGTCCCCCGTCACAATCGTACACCGCCCTGCCCCTTTGACCACGTCAACAAGAGCGTCTTGCTCGTGGATTGAGAACACTACGATAGGCACTTTATTTTCCCGACTCAAGCTAATGGCCGATGCGTCCATCACCTTCAAATCCTTGCTCAAAACATCCATATAACTCAATTCGTCAAAGCGCT
>JASBSO010000099.1 GCA_030148905.1 Kordiimonadaceae bacterium
GGGGGCAGATTGGGTTGTACCGGGGGCCTATTTCGCCTTTGTCTGGCAAGACCGCATTGCTGGCCTCATCGTCGGGGCTGGGCTGATCTTTGCGCTGCTGGCGATGTTGCAATTCCGCACAGCCAAAACCACAATCTCGCCGGTTGCGCCCGACAAGGCATCGGCACTGGTGGTGTCGGGCCTGTACCGCATCACCCGCAACCCGATGTATGTTGCCCTGGCCACCATCCTGCTGGGTTGGGGGCTGTATCTGGGCAATCTGATTGCCCTGCTGGGGGTGCCGCTGTTCACAGCCTATATCACCCAGTTTCAAATCCGCCCCGAGGAACGCGCACTGGAAGCCAAATTCGGCGACGCCTATCTGCGTTATAAGGACGAGGTGCGCCGGTGGCTTTGACCATTGACCGGCTGGAAACTGACGAGGACGGTATCAGCCGGTGGAAGCGGGTTGAGGTCGACCTCAGCGCGCGCGGCGGCTTGGTGATTTCCGAGCAGCAATCTGCGCTCAATTTTCGCCACCGGCAAAGCGCACCCGGCTACACCAGCGACTGGCATGTGGCGGGCGACCCGACGCTCATTATCATTCGCCGGGGGGTTTTGCGCATCGAACTGCGCGACGGTACGCTGCGCGATTTTGGCCCCGGCGACCAGTTTATCGCCGCCGACCGCCTGCCCTCAGGCGCGCCCTTCGACCCCGCACATCACGGCCACCGCGCCGCCGTCATGGGCGACGACCAGCTTGAAGCCGTGCACATCAAGCTGGCCTCGCTATCCAGTTAGATGGGACCTGGCTTACTTGCCTGCCCTGCCTGCTGCCGCCAGCGCATAGAGCATGTCGACATAGGCTTTTTCCATCTCGGCGAGCGACGCAGCGCCGGTGTCGTCCTTCGGCTCGATCAGTAAAATCTCGTTCGGGGCGTGCGCACCCGTCCCGTAGCCGAGCCCAGTGGGCACCATCGGCAAATTGAGGCGTTCGGTGAACTGGTAAAAAGGCGCACTGCCCGCGATGCGCGGCTGAACCGACGGTGTGTGCCCGTATTTGTTGAACACGCGAATGACCGCGCTCACCAGGTCAGATTCAACCGAGGTTTGCGCCGCCGGATAGCCCGACAGTTTCGTCACCTTGATATCGGAAAAGCCGTGCGCATCCAGATGCGCGCGCACCTTGGCCAGCACCGCGTCGGGGTCAAGGCCGTAGGGCAGGCGCGAGTCCACCTTGGCCAGCGCCTTGTGCGGCAGGATGGTTTTGACGCCTTCTTCGGTATAGCCGCCGACAATCCCGTCAATATTGAGGGACGGCGTGTAGAGCATTTCCAAAATCGCGTCCTTGCCGGTCAGACCGTCGATCCAGCGGCTGACGGCAAACTGGCCCTGCATGCCCGCATCGTCCCAGTTGGCTGCCACGCCGTTGATCAGACGCTGTTCTTCCGCTGTGGGCGGGCGCACGCCGTCATAAAAACCGTCGACCAGCACGGTGTTACCGTCGGGCGTCGTTAGCGATGCCAGCGCCTGGGTGAGCCGCCACACCGGCGAATCCACAATCGCCTTGAACGAGCCGTGAATTTCCGCCTTGGCCGGACCGCCCCATTCGCCGCCCTGGGCCTCAAGCTCGTAATAAAGGATCCCCTTTACACCCAGGATCATATTGGCACCGCCGGTTGGCCCCTGCGACGGAAAGGGGAAAATCACCCCGTCGGCGGTTTTCAAACGGTCTTCATATTGGTCGACAATTTGCGGATAATTGGGCGAGCCCAGTTCCTCTTCACCCTCAGCCGTAATCATCAGGTTCACCGGCAATTTGCCCTCAACCGCCATGATCGATTGCACCGCATTCAGAAATGCGCGCTGCGGGCCTTTTTGGTTCACGGCGCCGCGCGCCATAATGACCTTACCCAATTCGTGGTCGACGATATTGGCCTCAAAAGGCGGGCTGTCCCAATCCTCGGGGTTCACAGGCTGCACATCATACATCATGTAAACCATCAGGGTTTTGTCCGCGCCCTGGTCAAGATACCCCCACACGCCCGGATGGCCGTCGGTCGGCACGATCGCCGTTTCCTGAAAACCCAGCGCTTCAAAATCGCTGCGCACCAATTCCGCCATTTCCTGAATGCCATCATTTTGTGCGCTGATTGACCGCTGACGTAGCCAGCGCTGCAGATGCCCAACATGATCGTCGATATTGGCGTCGATGTGCGCGTAGACGGCGCTGTGGTCGCCTTCATAGGCCCCGAACACGCTGGCATCAAAGCTCTCGGTTGTTGTGACATTATATTTCGGCCGCTCGATACTCGCCTCAGCGTCGAGTGATGCTGCTGTATGCGTCCGGTCTGACTGCGACGATGTGTCGCCGCACGCGCCAAGGGCTGTCAGGGCACAGATGGCCGTCAATGTTTTGAAATGATTGGTCATGATGGTCTCCCCTCTCGTGGGGCGCATCATGGCTCAGCCCGCCGGTGAAAAGCAATATACCGACCAGATATAGGGCGGATTGTCGGCAAAATATTGCGCTCTGATGGCGGGTGCCATGCGTATAAATTCTGCTTCTGCATCAAATATCTTGTTGATATACACTTATGGCGCGCATTTGGGGTTGATACCACTTTCGGCGATCGCCGATATTGAGGGGGACTATCATGCGACCATTTCTTGCGGGCTTATCCGCAGCATTCTGCATAGTCGGGGCGTGTTTGGAGGCTGTTGCCCAGGACATACATGACAGGATCGAGCCAAATTTCGTCGCCTGTGCGATGGACAATCAAACCTGTGAAATCAAGTCCGGGCAAACGTCAAACATCTACTGGGGTGCCGGAACGACCTATGCCTTGGCGCTGAACAAAAGCGGCAATGTGCCATGCACCGAAGCGGGGCTTGGCGTATCCGACCCGATCAGCGGCACTTTGAAAACCTGCTATATCGATTTGTCGGCCTCCACCGGGCCGGGCGGCACTGGTCAGGTACTGGATAGCATACCTGATGGATTTTCCTCCTGCGCGGCGGAAGGCCAGCGCTGCGACGTGACCGGCGGATGGGACGGATATTACGGTGTGGGCACGGCCTATGCCGAGATCAAGGGCATTGGGGCCTTTACCTGTAGCCTCGCCAATTTTCATATTGCTGACCCTGCTGGTGGTCAAAGCAAAAGCTGTTATGTGCGCGCGGCCAACACGGCGGCAAGCTCCGACGGAACGATTGTATCGGCCGTGCCAAGCGGGTTTAAGGCCTGCGTTGTCGACGGGAAAATCTGTGACGTAAAGGGCAGCTGGACCGGCTATTACGGGGCGAACAGCACATACGCGACCATTTCTGGTACGGGGCCATTTATGTGCCTGCCATCCGCATTTGGCATCCCCGACCCGCTTGGGGGTGTGCAAAAGACCTGCTATGTCAACCAGACCGCGGACGCGGAGCCACTGCCAGCGCCCACCACGGTCTCATCGGTGCCATCAGGCTATACGCCCTGCGCGGTGGACGGGCAAACCTGTGTCGTCAGCGGTGACTGGAACGGCTATTACGGGGCCCAAAATACCTATATCACCATTGCTGGAAGCGGGCCGTTTACCTGCCTGCCGGCGGACCTGCGCGTTGATGACCCTTTATACGGGGTGACCAAAACCTGTTACGTTAACAAGTCAGACAGCCGGGCCACAGCAACCGGTGTGACCTTGCAAACCCTGCCGTCGGACTATAGTTCGGGTCGCTGTGCGGTTGACGGCGGAACCTGTGCGGTCACGTCCAACTGGATTGGCTATTACGGTGCAAACACCTCATATAAGCAGATTGAGGGCACCGGCAATTTTGTCTGTCTGCCCGAAACCTTTGGTATCGCCGACCCGCTGCCCTATGTGCAGAAGGCCTGTTATGTGAAGGCCGGTACGCCTGCCGATTTTGGCAATATGTGTAGCTATACCCGGCAAAACAATACGCAGGCGACCTCAGGGGTGGTGTCGCGCGCGCAGTGCCGGTGCCGGTGTGCCACCAATAATGCCAAAAACAACACCTGTTATTTCAACACCGGTGATCTGATCAGAAACCCGGTGTGCAACCCGGGCGAATACCCATAACGGGGCACCAAACTGGGCCGCTCTCATCCGTGGGGGCGGCTCATCGTTTGTGAAAGCAATCACTGTACGCATAA
>JASBSO010000101.1 GCA_030148905.1 Kordiimonadaceae bacterium
CGACAGCGCACCGTCTCGGTGTCGCCGGTGCTGCTGTCGGTCACTGTCAAGGTCCAACGGGCAGCGGCGCTGTCCCACGCAGCCTGGGTGACGCGCTTGCCAAAATGAATGTGCGTGTCGATGCCGTTTTCGCGCGCGGTGTCGCTGACATAGCCCTTGATATCCGGCCCGTCGGCAAACACCTTCCCCCCCGTCCAGGGCCGAAAGGCATAGCCAAAGGTCGTCATGTCCGAGTCTGACCGAATACCCGGATAGCGAAACAAATCCCAGGTCCCGCCAATGGCTGTGCGGGCCTCGATAATGGCATACCGCTTGTCGGGGCAGCGTGTTTGCAAATGATAGGCGGCGGCAATGCCCGACACACCCGCACCGACAATAATGACATCCTGATCGTCAAGCTGCGCCATTTTTGGCCTTCCCATTGTTGAGGGGTAAATACTAGACTAATGGGTCTAAAAACACCAAGAACAATTCCAGCCTAAAACGGGTTGAGGCTGTATCCCTCCTGCGCCAGCACCGCATGCGCGGTCATGGCGGACAGAGCAATCTCGACCCCGTCCAGAACATCCGCCGCATCCACACCGCGCGCCGCTGCCGACTGACCGCACAGGATGAACCGCACACCGGCCTCGTTCAACGCGCTGATCAGGTCCGCATTGGGGTTGGTGGCACCGGCGTGCCGGGCGGCATAGGCACGGTCGGTCAAAATATCGTCCACCGCGCTGCCGTGCACCACCACAGCAAGCTGCATCCGGCCAAGCGGCACGCCCGCCTGTCCGTGCATGTTGAGAAACCGCGCCGCCGAGGTCAGGGTCGTGTTCGTGCCGCTTTGCCCGCCGCTATTTGCAGTGTCCCAGCGCACCCGGAAGGACACATCCTCTGCCAGGGGTTCAGCACCCGGGACTTTTGCAGCCGGGCCAAAGCCTGTGATATAGGGGCCAAGCGAAAACCCCTCGCGCATCTGTGCGTTGACGCTGACGGCGGTGAAAATCATAGTGGTGATTAGTGATAAAATTACGAGCCTTAGCATTGCCACCCCTTCCATGGCTAAAGTGATGCCGTTAAGTTTGGCGTGCACACCATCCGCGATCAAGTCCTGCACTGCCCAAGGATAGCCCATGCCCGCCTTTCAGCCGACCGCCGACCAGTTCCGCGCCTTTCGCGACGACCCCCATGACGGCCCCATCGCGCAGGTGAACCTGCTGAAGTTCAAAGATCGGGCCGATTACGGTGCTGATGCCCCAGAGGCCAGCGAGGGCTTAAGCGGTGCCGACGCCTACCGCCGCTATGCGCTGGCTTTCCAGCAGGCGGCGAGCGATGTGGGGGGCACATGCGTCTTTTGGGGCGAAGCCGAGCGCATGTTTATCGGTGACGGCGATTATGACTCGGTCATGATCATGCTGTTTCCAAACCGTCAGGCCTTTATCGCCACGCTGAACCATCCGGACTATAACGCCATGCACCGCCACCGTGATGCCGGGCTTTTGCATCAGGACCTGATCGTCACTCGTCCGGATGCTGACATTGCCGACAAGGTCAACACCTATCCATGATGACCGACGCCTGCGATGTTTTGATTGTTGGCGGGGGGCATGCGGGTGCCAATGTGGTCGCGGCTCTGCGTCAAATGAAATTCACCGGCAGCAGTCTGTTGGTCAGTGACGAGGGCTTTCTGCCCTATCACCGCCCGCCACTATCAAAAGGATGGCTGACCGGCAGCATGCAAGAAAAGCAATTGCCGCTTTTCCCCGAAAGCCTCTATGACCGCGCCGGGTGCACACTTCGCCTCAGCACCCGGATCACCGAGATCGACCGGACGCGTAAATATGTGCGAACCACGGACGGCGATGCGCTTCACTATAACAAGCTGGTTTTGGCCACGGGTGGCACGGCGCGGCGCCTGCCCATACCGGGTGCCGACGACCCTCGCATTGGCGTGCTGCGGACCCGGGCCGACAGCGAAGCACTGCGCGCGCGCCTTGTCCCTGGCCAGCATCTGGTGGTGATCGGGGGCGGTTATATCGGCCTAGAGGTGGCGGCCAGCGCCCGCAAGCTGGGCTGCGCTGTAACGCTGCTGGAAGCCGAGGCACGGGTGTTGGCGCGGGTCACCTGCGCCGAGGCCAGCGCATTTTATCAACAGGTTCACCATAAGGAAGGCGTGGACATCCTCACCAGTGCGGCGGCCACCGCCTTTACCCCCGGTGACACTGGCCTGGCGGTGCACACCACTGTTGGTGATTTGACCGCCGACAGCGTTCTGGTGGGCGTTGGCCTTGTCCCCGATATCCTGCTCGCCGCCGCTGCTGGCCTTTGCCCCGACGGGGATATGGTTGTGGACGCCTATTGCCGCACACCCGACCCCGACATTTACGCTATCGGCGATATGGTCAAAGCGCCGATCCCCCTCTACGGCGGCGCGGTGCTGCGGGTGGAGTCGGTGCAAAACGCCGTTGACCAGGCGCGCACGGTGGCTGCCCATATCACCGGAACACCTGTGGTTTATGACCCGGTGCCGTGGTTCTGGTCTGACCAATATGACCTGAAATTGAAAATCGCCGGCCTTAGCCACGACCATGACAGCGTGGTTGTCCGCGGTGATCCGGCAGCACGCGCCGTTAGCTTTTGCTATCTGAAAGACGGGCGGCTGGTGGCTGTTGATGCGGTGAACCGTGCGGCGGACTTTGTCGCCGGGCAAAAGTTGATCCGCCAAGACACGGCGATTGACCCGGGCGCGCTGGCCGATGCAAATATCGCGCTGAAAACACTGTTAAGCCAGGGTCAACCCTAGCCGCGTCAATGCTGAGGCGGGGCATCCGCCCCGGCCGGCAGACGAATGCGGTCAACCAGCGCCGTAACCTCCGCGGGCGGCGGTGTGCTATATCGGCTAACGGCAATGGCAACCGCGAAGTTTACCGCCATACCGACAGCACCAATGCCCTCTGGCGAGATGCCAAACCACCACTCTTCTGCGGGGCCGCCCAAAAACTTGAAATAGAGGATATACCCGCCGGTGAAGGCAAGGCCAGCGACCATGCCGGCAATCGCCCCTTCGCGGTTCATGCGAAGCGAAAAGATCCCCATCACAATGGCCGGGAACAGCGTACTGGCCGCCAATCCGAAGGCAAGCGCCACCACTTGCGCAACAAAGCCGGGCGGATTGATACCGAAATATCCGGCGACGATGATCGCCAAAATCGCCGCTACGCGCGCGCAAAACAGTTCCTGCCGGTCGGTGATATACGGCAGTAACGTTTTCTTCAGCACATCGTGGCTGATCGAAGTGGAAATCACCAGCAGCAACCCCGCCGCCGTCGACAACGCCGCCGCAACACCGCCCGCCGCTACCAAGGCGATCACCCACGGCGGCAGGTCGGCAATTTCGGGGTTGGCGAGCACCATGATGTCGCGGTCGACATATATTTCATTGTCTGTTGCGGTCGGCGCATTGGCAACCAGCCGTTCGCCTGACGGACCGCGCGCGCCGGTGAATTTGGGTGTACCAACAAAGGCATCCCCGGCGCGGTAGGTGACGACGCCGTCGCCGTTTTTGTCCTGCCAGGCGATCAAGCCAATATTCTCCCAGCCTTTGACCCAGTCTGGCAGCCTGTGGGTACTATCCTCCGCCGAGGCATAAGTGCGACCGTCCACCGTTTCGATGAAATTGAGACGCGCAAAGGCCGCAACCGCAGGGGCGGTCGTGTATAAAATCGCAATGAACACCAACGCCCACCCGGCCGACACGCGCGCGTCGGACACCTTGGGCACGGTGAAGAACCGCACGATCACATGCGGCAGCCCGGCTGTACCGACCATCAGGGCAAGCGTGATGGCAAAGATATCGGCGGTGCTTTTGCTGCCGGCCGAATAGGCGGCAAAGCCCAGGTCAATCAGGACGCGGTCCAGCTTTTCCACCACGCTGATGCCCGGCTCGACCGGCACGCCCAAACCCAGTTGCGGCACCGGGTTGCCAGTGACCAGGATCGAGATAAAAATCGCCGGAACCATATAGGCGAAGATCAGCACACAATATTGCGCGACCTGGGTGTAGGTGATGCCCTTCATCCCGCCCAGCACCGCATAGAAAAACACAATGACCATGCCGACGATCACACCGGTGTCGATCCCGACATCGAGAAAGCGCGAAAACACCACCCCGACCCCGCGCATCTGCCCTGCAACATAGGTGAAACTGATCATGATCAGACACAGCACGGCAACAAGACGGGCGGCGCGCGAATAGTACCGCTCGCCAAAAAAGTCAGGGACAGTGAACTGGCCAAATTTCCGCAAATAGGGCGCAAGGCACAGCGCCAGCAGCACATAGCCGCCGGTCCAGCCCATAAGATAGACGCTGCCGTCATAGCCAGAAAAAGCGATGATCCCCGCCATGGAGATAAAGGAGGCCGCGCTCATCCAGTCGGCGGCGGTCGCCATGCCGTTCAAAACCGGGTGCACACCGCCGCTCGCCACATAAAACTCGTGCGTTGTGCCAGCCCGGCTCCACAGGGCGATACCGACATAGAGCCCGAAGCTGATCCCGACAAAATGATAGGTCAGACCTTTTGTCGACAGCTGGTCGATGCCCAGAAATGTGTTGATGGTCAGCGTCAGCAGGGCCGCAAGGCCCACAGCGGCCGGAATGAAGCTGCGCGCAATCGGCGGCATATCAGTCGCTTGCCCCA
>JASBSO010000117.1 GCA_030148905.1 Kordiimonadaceae bacterium
TGCCTATATTACCAAAGATGCATGGGACGGGTGGCCTACAGGTTATGAAACCAGGCGGCTGAGCGCGCATTTTGATTTGGCGCGGACATCGATTCGATCAGTATTGAGGACAAGGAACACCGATGTTGCACAACAGAGAGAAATGGCTGTGGGACTTCTGGTTCGCGCAGCACGGTGGACGGCATCATATGTTTTACCTGCAAGCTGATCGTGCTTTGGAAAACCCGGACCTCAGGCATTGGAATGTGTCCATTGGGCATGCCACATCGAGCGATCTTGTGCACTGGAATGAAGCCCCCGATGCCATAGCGCCCGAGCGCGACTGGACCCCGGACGACGGGCCAGAGCCACCCGACACATGCACCACCTGGACCGGCAGCGTGCTGGAGCATGACGGCCTCTTTTACATGTTTTACACTGGCACCCGGCACTCAGAAAAAGGCCTGATCCAGCGCATTTGCCTGGCAACATCCAAAGACCTGACGCACTGGCAAAAACATGGTGCGCCGATCGTCGAGGCCGACAGCCGCTGGTACGAAAAATTCTCCGATGGCACATGGCAGGACGAATCGTGGCGCGATCCGTTTGTTTTCCACAATCCGGACGACGGCCGTTTTCATATGCTGATCACGGCGCGGGTGAACCACGGCGACCCCAGCGGGCGCGGCACGATCGCCCATGCGGTGTCTGACAATCTGTTGGACTGGGAGGTCAAGCCCCCCATCGTCGAAGCAGGCAAATATGCCGAACTGGAAGTGCCGCAAGTGATGCACGCCGGCGGGCGCTATTATCTGCTCTTCAGCACCTCGGTGCCGCGCTATGCGCAGGCGCATCTGGCTACACGCAAAACACCGCCCGTCACCGGCAGTCATTATCTGATCGGGCCCTCGCCGCTGGGGCCCTTTGTCGATGACACGGAAAATTTTTGGATTGGCGACCCGCATGGCAGCCTGTATTCCGGCAAAATCGTCGAAGACTTTGACGGGCAGTGGTCCTTTATGGCTTTCCAGAATTACGATGAAA
Source organism: Kordiimonadaceae bacterium (assembly GCA_030148905.1). GTDB lineage: Bacteria > Pseudomonadota > Alphaproteobacteria > Sphingomonadales > Kordiimonadaceae > JASBSO01. The sequence goes on from JASBSO010000117.1 coordinate 1,024, forward strand.
ATGGGCGCTTTATCGGCACCATTTCTGACCCCGTGCCTGTACAGATTGCCGCTGACGGCGAACTGGTCATCGAGCCAGCTCCCCAAAAGGTGGACGCATCATGACAGGGCGCGGCAAACACCCGGCCAAAGGCCGTCGCCGTTTGCCATGTCTTGGCGGTCTTGTGGCCGCGCTTCTGAGCCATGCCACTATGGCGCAAACCGATATCATGGCCTGGCGCCATGACGGCGAACAAGCCGAGGTTGACGCCAGCCTTGCCGCTATTGACCGCTTTAATGCCGCACAGTCGAAATGGCGCGTGTCGGTCGAATTGCTGCCGCAGAATTCCTATGCCCAGTCAATCACCGCAGCCGCGCTGGCCGGACGTTTGCCCTGCATTCTTGAGGTGGACCAGCCACTGGTGCCCAGCTTTGCCTGGGCGGGCCATTTGCGCCCGCTGGACGGCCTGATCGACCCCGATCTTGTGTCCAGCCTGTTGCCCACCGCGCTTGGCACATACCGCGGCCAACTTTATAGCGTTGGGCAATTTGATGCGGTGCTGGCCATTTTTGCGCGCCGCTCGGCGCTGGAAGCCGTGGGGGCCAGATACCCCACCATCGATGCACCCTGGTCCAAAGCGGAATTTGCCGCCATTCTGAAAGACCTGAAAGCGCGCGACCCGGACGCCTACCCGCTGGACCTGCAGGCTGGCGAACAGGGCGAGTGGTGGTCCTATGCGTTTTCCCCCTTTTTGCAGAGCTTTGGCGGCGACCTTATTGACCGCGAGACCATGCTGACCGCCGAGGGCACCCTGAACGGCGACGCTGCTGCGCGCTGGGCGACCTGGTTTCAGGGCCTATTTGCCGCAGGCTATGTCAACCCTCGCCCGCCCGACCAAAAGGGCTTCACCCTGGGCCGCAATGTCATGGCCTATGGCGGCAACTGGTCAGCGAATGAATTTTTGGCAGCGTGGGGCGATGATGTCGTTATTCTGCCGCCGGTCGACTTTGGCGAAGGGCCGGTGATCGGTGGTGGCAGTTGGCAGTGGGGTATCACCGCCACCTGCACGCATACCGAGGGGGCAAACGCCTTTATCGAATTTTTGATGCAGGACGAGGAAATCGCCGCCATGGCCAAGGCGACCGGTCTGATTCCGGTGTCTGACGCTGCCGCCGCCCTGCATCCCGATTACGGCGTTGGCGGTGAGCGGCGCATTTTTTATGAGTTTTCCAAAGAATTTGCGCGCAAACGTCCGGCCACACCGGCTTATCCCTTTATTTCCAGCATTTTTGAGCGCGAGGTCAGAAATATCCGCGACGGTAAAATGCCCCTCGATGCGCTGGATGATGCCGTGGACAGCATCAACCGCAACATCAGCGACAATAAGGGATACGGCTTCACGCGCGGCGCGGCGCAGATAAGCGGCGCGCACACAGCTGCGGAGGGGCGCCATGGCGACCGTTGATGGAACACCCCCTGAAGGGTCGAGCACAAATGGTCAAATCGCGGCCACGCAGCGCAAATTTGCACTGCTCTTGGCAAGTCCGGCGCTCATCGGGCTGACCGTTTTCCTGATTTTGCCGTTTTTACTGGCCCTTGGGCTGACCTTTACCGACCAGCGCCTGCTGTCCCCCAACGAGACCGAATTTGTCGGCTTGCGCAATTACAGCCGCTTGTTGTCGGTCACCGTGTTGACGCAGGACCCACTGGAAGACGGCGGTAAGGTGGTGCGTACCGACAGCGGGGCGCCCCGATATCAGCGCGTGCGCGAAATCACCCGTCACACCCCGCGCTATGAGGGCTTTCGCCCGCTGACCGCCTTTCATATTGGTGATACCCGCGTCCATATTCTGGCCAAGGACCCCACCTTTATCCGCTCGCTTTTGAACACCTTTTTGTTTTCATTCATGGTGGTCCCGCTGCAATGCGCGCTGGCGCTGGGGATGGCGCTTTTGGTCGACCAACAGGTGCGCGGGCGCAATATCTTCCGCACCATCTATTTTGCCCCTGTGGTGGTCTCGATGGTGGTGGTCTCGATCCTGTGGGTGATGCTGTACAACAAGGATGTGGGGCTGGTGAACAAGGCCTTTTCGGTGATCAGTCTGGGCCTGTTTGACCCGGTGGACTGGCTCGGCAACCCGGTCACCGCGCT
>JASBSO010000130.1 GCA_030148905.1 Kordiimonadaceae bacterium
AGCGCGGCGGCTTTTGTCGCCGTTGAGCCGAAATGGGCGCGGGTTTCGCTGTTGAGGCTTGCCGGTGCACCGGTGAAGATTACGGCGATTTTGCCGCTAACATCCACACCGTCAAAATCGTCATAACCTTCGCTGGGCGCATGGACGCCGTAGCCCGCAAATATCATCTCGCCCACGGCGGTGCCTTCAGGGTTTTGCACACTGCCACCCATCACAAAGTCGGTGCCTTGCTCGAGCGTGCGGGCCTCGCCGCCGAGATTGACCGTCATCGACGATGCGGTGCCGTTCAGGCGCGCGGTCTGAAAGGGCACCTCCTGCAAAAAGCTGCCACCATCGCCCGCGGGCGTCAGGCCCAAATGTTTGAAGCGCGCAGCAACAAAATTGGCGGCGATCCGGTAGCCGTCCGAGCCGGTGTCGCGCCCTTCCAGCGCATCATCGGCCAAAAACTCAATATCGGCGCGGATGCGCTCTCCGGAAAAGCTAGGCTCTGCCGGGGCTGAGGCAACGTCGTTCGCCTCGCCGCCGCAGCCAATCAGCACCCCCGCTAGGGCGAGAACACCCCCCAAATTCAAGACGTTCATACTTGCAGTCCTCCAAATATCGTGGGCGAGAGCATAAGCCGTGCCGAAGGCACGTCAAGCGCGCACAGCGCACGCTTCGTCGCAATATTGGGGGGCTGCGGCTGCCTTTACTGCGCTTGCAGGGCTTCGATAACCGCCCAGAGCCGGTCTTGGCCCCAAAAGGTTTGCCCGCCTGCATAAAAGGTTGGCACGCCCCAGCCACCGATGCGCAACATATCGCTGCGGTTGCGGTCTTCCTGCGCCTCCCACGCGGCGGGCGCAAGCGGGGTGATATCGCCGGGCGCGATGTCTGCGGCCTTCAGCGCCCGGGCCATGGTGGCGGGTTCCAGGCCGGTTTTCCCTTCGGCCCAGGTGCTGCGCATGAAGCTTTCATAAAAGGTTAGCTGCTGGTCCACATCCGCAATCGCCATGCCCACCGCCATGGCGCGGCGGATCGGCTCGCCCACTTCGGCAAGCGAGCCAAAGGGGATGGCCTTCAGCCGCGCCTCGCGCGCCACGTCAAAGACGATATACAGCCCCTTTGTCTGTGTCACTGCCATACCGCGCATCAGCATCGGCAGCACCGGGCGCAGGCGGATTTGCACATCGGATATCCGGCGAAGTTCGATCAATTCGTTGATCGCCAGATAGCTATATGGACTGCGTACGGAAAAGAAAAACTCGATGCTTTTGCCGGCAATCGACGGCCCAGCCGCCAGCGTCTCGCGCCAGCGCCGCGTGGCATCAAAACGCGGACGACTTGTCGTGCCCACAATCTTCGACAAGCGCGCCTCAAGATGATCGAGCCGGTCAAGACCCGGGTAAAATTCGCCCTCAAAGTACAAGCTGCCGCTGGTATATTGGCCAAGTTTCGATAAAAGTCGCTCGGCCTCGCGCAGCGGCTCGTCGTCCATCTGCGCCACCGCGCAGCGTTGCTGGATAGCCCGCGCATCGCGCCGCCACAGCAAAGACCCAAGCTCTTCAGCCTGCGAGAAAAAGCTGTCTTTGTCGGTGATCGATGCCAGATAACGCGCGCACATCTGCACCGACAAGCGGTCAGGCACCGTGGCTTCTGACGGCAAGCCGAGCCCGTAAAGACGCGCCAGACGGAAGGCATCCAAGACCGATAGCGCTTCGTAGCGCGCGGGATCGGGGTACATCACCGCAGGCAGGCGTTCGACCACATGCGGGATGACCTTGAGGCCGAACCGGTCCATCAATTCGGGCACCGCCTGCACCATCAACTGGGCATAGGGGTCGTCAACCCGGTGGAAATAATGCGCAACCAGCGGCGCACGGGTGATCCGCCTGCGCGCACCATAGGCCAGGCGGCGAAGCTTAAGCCTTGTGCTGCTGGTGATCCACCGTGTGATTTGTGTGCGCGCCCATCGCTTGATCATCGGGTGCGTGCTCCCCAGACTTCAGGGGTTCCACGATAAGCAAACTCCCTTCAATCGCAACAATTTTGACCGCCGTACCTTCCGCCAGGTCGGGCCCCGATGCCAGCCAGCGGCTGTCGCCGACGCGCACATGGCCGCGCCCATTGCTGATCGCTTCAACCACCGTGCTGGTGCGACCGATAAAATTCGCCCCGCGCCGATTGACCAGCTCTGGCTCGTCGATGGACCTGCGGTCATAAAAATATCGGTTGGCGATCAGCACAGACCCGATACACAGCCCGGCAAATACCAGCGCCTGCGCCCCAAAGGGCATGGCAATCCCGGTCAGGAGCGTAAGGCCCAATGCGATCCCGGCAAAACCGATCCACAACAGATAGATGCCGGGGATCACCAGTTCGCCAATCAAAAACAGCAAACCCAGCCCCAGCCATATCCACGCGGCCATGGATCCGCCGTCGCCGGGGGCGTTCATCAGGTCCAGAAACGCATTCCAGATCGACGGATCGGATGCAATGGTGGCGAGGGTCATCGCGGCTCTCCAGCCGTCGGTACCCGGCCAGTGCCCGCAGCCTTGGTCTGTTTGATCTCGTCAAACAGTTCGCCGATCCCGCCAATTGCACCGATGACGTTGGAGGCTTCAAGCGGCATGAAGACCAGCTTTTGGTTGGGGGATGTTGAAAAGCTTTTCAGCGCGTCGACATATTTTTGCGCGATAAAATACTGGATCGCCTGCCCTTCTCCGCTGGCAATCGCGTTGGACACGGCAACCGTTGCATTGGCCTCGGCCTCGGCCTCGCGTTCGCGGGCTTCAGCGTCGCGGAAAGCCGCCTCACGCCGACCTTCGGCTTCGAGGATGGCGGCCTGTTTTTCCCCTTCGGCGCGCAAAATTTCCGACTCGCGGTCGCCCTGTGCCTCCAAAACCGTGGCGCGCTTGTCGCGTTCGGCCTTCATTTGCCGCGCCATCGCATCGACAATATCGCGCGGCGGGGTGATATCCTTGATCTCGACCCGAGTGATTTTCACGCCCCAGGGCTGGGTTGCGGCATCGACCACATTCATCAGGCGGGCATTGATATCGTCGCGCTTCGACAGCAATTCATCCAAATCCATCGACCCCATAACTGTCCGGATGTTGGTCATGGTCAGGTTCAAAATCGCCAGGGTCAGGTTACTGACCTCATAGGCCGCCGAGCTGGCGTTGAGAATTTGGAAAAACACCACCCCGTCCGACGCAACCATGGCGTTGTCTTTGGTGATCACTTCCTGGGTGGGGATATCCAGCACCTGTTCCATCATATTGACCTTCTGGCCAACGCGTTCGATGAACGGCGTAAGGAAATGAAAGCCTGGCGTCAGCGTTTTGGTATACCGCCCCAAGCGTTCAACCGTATACTCAAACCCTTGTTTAACAACAACAATCGCTGAAAACAGGATGGTAATGGCCAGCCCGATGATCAGCAGCAACACAATGACGGTCAGTTCAGGCACAGATGTCCCCCCTTGTTATATCCATATATCTCTATGCGATAGATATGGGCATGTACGGGCGCAAATA
>JASBSO010000131.1 GCA_030148905.1 Kordiimonadaceae bacterium
TCGGGGATGGCGGTTGAAATAACGCACACACCAACACCGTCCACATTGGTCTCGGACTGGCCGATAAAGACTTTAACTCCCAGGCCAGACAGGCGCTGCACATTGGCGTTTTCGGCCTGATCGGAACCTTGCACATGATAGCCAAGATTATGCATCACCTCGGCGATACCCGACATGCCAATCCCGCCTATGCCAACAAAATGGATGCACCCAATATCAAAGGGCATTTGCGACATCGGTCTCTCCCAAAAATGGTGCGATGGCGCGTATCATACGCGTGCTGGCATCGGCAATCCCCAGTTTTTCCATGGCGGCGGCAGCAGCCACAAGCCGGTCTGTATTCGCATCCAAAAGTGCGGCCAGATGCCCGCTTAGTTGATCCCTGGCATCACCGCGGCGCTCATCCACAACACAGGCTGCCCCCGCCTCCACAAAGGGGTCGGCATTGGCGCGCTGATGGTCATGCACGGCAATGGGCAGTGGAAAAAGGATCGCCGGCCGTCCGTGGGCGCTGATCTCGGCCAAGGTGGAGGCACCCGCCCGCGCGATCACAAGGTGCGCCGCTGCAATGCGCGGGCCGACATCGCTGAAAAAGGGCTGCACGTCGGCGGTGATGCCTGCGTCTGCATAGATTTGGCGCACGCGGTCCTGATCTTCGGCACGTGCCTGATGGGTGACCGCCAGTCGTGCCTTGAGATCGGGCCCAAGCGACGCCAGCACAGCGGGCACAAGATCGCTGAGAACCCTGGCCCCCTGACTGCCGCCGATAACCAACAGCGATATGCGCCCGCCCGGGGCTGGCGGGACATAGGCTTTGCGTGCGGCCAGAACCTCGGTGCGCACCGGATTGCCGACATAGTGTGTGTTCGCATCGGGCGTCACGCCTGCCAGCGTGGGCATGCCGTGTGCGATCAGCTTAGCGCTGCGGCCGATCCAGCGGTTGACCTTACCCAGAACGGCATTTTGTTCGTGCAAAACCGTGGGCACGCTTAACATCCGCGCCGCCAACAGGGGCGGCAGCGCTGGATAGCCGCCAAAGCCCACCACCAGCGCCGGACGGTCAGCAAGAAAACGCCGCGCACAAACAAGCGCCGCCCACAACAGGCCAGCAAGCGAGCGGAGTTTGCCGAAAATACCGCCGTGCATATGGCTTGAAATGGCCAGCACGTCGGGGGAGAGCGGCGCAAAGGCATCCGCAAATCGCACGCCGCGCGGGTCGGTGTACCAGCGCACAGACTGCCCGGCCTCCGTCAAGGCACCGGCAAGCGCCGCCGCTGGCATCACATGGCCGCCGGTGCCGCCTGCCGCCAATATGACGAGCCCGGCGGTCATGGTGCGGCGGTGCCGAATCGGTGCGCAACCGTATAACGCTGATAGCGGTTGCGCCGGGTCAGCGCGAGCAACATGCCCATGCCAATCGCCAAGGCCAGCAAGGACGAGCCGCCATAAGAAATAAACGGCAAGGTCATGCCCTTGGACGGCAGCAATGCAAGGTTGACCCCAATATTGATAATCGCCTGCAGGCCAAATTGCACAATCAAACCCGCTGCCGCCAAAAACCGGAATGGGTCCTGCTGGTGCATCAGCGACGCCAGCGTGCGCAAAACGATCCCGGCATAGAGCAGCAACAGCATCAAACAGGCAATCGCGCCAAACTCTTCGCCGATCACGGCAAAGATATAATCGGTGTGGGCATCGGGCAGATTGAGCTTGACCACGCCCTCGTTCATACCGCGGCCCAACAAGCCGCCCGAGCCCATAGCCTCCAGCGCCTTGTCCATTTGATAGGTGTCCTGGCTTGACGGATCGAGAAAGCCATTGATGCGCTGATACACATGGTCAGAGGTGAAATAGCCGACAACCAGCAGCGCAATGCCGACAACCGCCGCCACGGTGATCAGCACCAGCGGCATGCCGGCAAGCGCCAGCTGCGCCATCCAGACGCTTAAAATCAGCACCGTTTGGCCAAAATCCGGTTGCAGCATCAACAGCCCGCAAATCAGCACCAGCGGCACCACAACAACCCGTTTGACCGGCAATGTGGCGTCGCTGAATTGTGCCGACAGTATCCAAGCCGTGACCACGGCAAAAAATGGCTTGAGAAATTCGCTCGCCTGCAAGGACGTGCCTGCAATGCTGAGCCAGCGCTGCGCACCATTGACCTCGCGGCCGATCACCAGTGTCAGGCCGACGGCGATCAGCGCCATCAAAAACCCAATGCCAGCAAAGCGGCGCAGCCATTTTTCCGACAAGAGCGACACCGCAACCAGCACACCTGCCGACAGGATGAGGAACATGCCCTGACGCTTGAAAAAATACAGCGCGTCCACACCGATGCGTTCGGCATTGGCGGTGCTGGCGGTCAGCGTCATCAACAGGCCCAACACCAGCATCACCCCAACCAGCGACAGCAGCACCCGGTCGACGGTCCACCACCAGCGGCTGAGATAGCTGTTGTCATCGCGCGAAAAAGCGATCATGGCTGGGGGCCCTCCAGTGCGCGAACGGCCGCAACAAAGGCCTCGCCGCGTCGTTCATAGTCCGAAAATTGGTCGAAGGCGGTGCAGGCTGGCGACAACAACACCGTGTCGCCCGGCTGTGCCGCGGCGGTGGCTTTGATCACCGCGTCATCAAGCGACGCGCAGATGTCTGCAGGCGTACCCTCAATCGCCTGTGCCAGCGCCGGGGCGGCCTCGCCGATCAGATAGGCGCGCCGAACCCCGCTCAATGCAGGCCCCCAGTCGGCGTCAAGTGGTCCCTTGGCGCGACCACCTGCGATCCAATGCACCGACGAAAACGCGGTCAGCGCCCGCAGTGCCGCATCAACATTGGTCGCCTTGCTGTCATTGACATAAGTCACACCATCAATGGTCGCCACCCATTGCTGGCGGTGGGCAAGGCCAGCAAAACCGGCAATAGCGGCGCGAATATCGGCGTCCTCCAAACCCAGGGCATGGGCGGCGGCCCACACGGCCAGGATGTTTTGCTGATTATGCACCCCCTTCATGCGGGGGTTGACATCCGACGGCCCCAAATCCGATGTCCGGTCGCCGTCGCGGCGATATATCCGGCCATTTTCAGTAAAGTAGCCATCGACCGCCCGTTCGGTCGACAGCGCCAGCGCCTGGCCTTGCATGCCTGCATAAAGCTTCGCCCCATGCGCATCATCAACGCCAATGATAGCGAGGCCGTCCTCGGAAAGCCGGTCAAAAATGCGCGCCTTGGCAGCGACATAGCCCGCCATCGAGCCGTGCCGGTCTAGATGGTCGGGCGTGATGTTGAGCAAAATCGCAATATCGGGCCGCAGATGTTGGGTGATGTCCAGTTGAAAGCTGGACATTTCAAAGACATAGACACCGCCCTCGTCCAACGGGTCGACATCCATAACGCCAACGCCAATATTGCCCGCCGCGCAGGACGGACGACCGCAAGCGGCCATCACATGCGCCAACATCGCGGTCACGGTTGATTTGCCGTTGGTGCCGGTAATGCCGACCACGCTGTGACTGGGCAGTGTGGACCGTGCGCCCTCGAACAGGTCAAAATCACTGAGAATAGGCGTTTCTGCAGCCTGTGCCTTTTCGACCAGAGGGTGCGGTTTTGGATGGGTCAGCGGCACCCCCGGCGCTAGAACAAGGCCGTCCAGCGCAGTGAAATCAAGCGCGTAAAGGTCGTCCAGATCAGCGCTCACCGCGCTGCGCGCAGCCGCCGTGTCGTCCCAGGCGTGCACGTGGACACCGGCACGTACCAGGCTTTCTGCGGCCGCACGGCCCGATCGCGCCAGGCCAAAAATGCCGATATGCTGACCCCGATACGCTGTTGGTGTGATCACGCCGCCCCCCTAGCGCAGCTTGAGTGTCGCCAGGCCGATCAGCGCCAAAACCACTGCGATAATCCAAAACCGGATGACAATGGTCGGCTCGGCCCAGCCCTTTTGCTCAAAATGGTGGTGCAGGGGGGCCATGCGGAAAATCCGCTTGCCAGTCAGTTTGAAGCTTGCCACCTGCACGATGACCGAGACCGTTTCCAGCACGAACAACCCACCGATGATCACCAGCACCAGTTCGTGCCGCGTTGCGGCCGCCATCGTACCGAGCGCCCCGCCCAGCGCCAGCGAGCCCGTATCCCCCATAAACACCATGGCGGGCGGCGCATTGAACCACAGAAACCCAAGGCCAGCGCCAATCAACGCGCCCGCAAAAACCGCCAGCTCGCCCGCGCCCGCGACGTAAAAAACGCCCAGATAGTCGCTGTAAACCGTACTGCCGACCATATAG
>JASBSO010000135.1 GCA_030148905.1 Kordiimonadaceae bacterium
CCGGCTGGACCGAGGGGCTGCAGCTGATGCAAGTGGGCGATACCTATGAGTTCGCCATTCCCTATGATCTGGCATACGGCCCCGAGGGCCGCCCGGGCGCCATTCCGCCCTATGCGACGCTGATCTTTGAGGTGGCGCTGATCGAAACGCAAACGCTTGCGGAGGCCGAGGCGGAAGCAGAGGCTGCATTTGAAGAGTTTCGCGCGGCGCAAACGGTTTATCTGGAGCAAAACGCCAAGGCCGAAGGCGTGACGGTGACCGACAGCGGCCTGCAGATCAAATGGCTTGAGCGCGGCGAAGAGACCGCCGCCATCCCGGGGCCCAGCAGCGAGGTCACGGTGCATTACCGCGGCACGCTGACCAATGGCAACGAGTTCGATTCGAGCTATAGCCGCGGGCGGCCGGCCAGCTTTCCGGTCAGCGGCGTCATTCCCGGTTGGACCGAGGCGCTGCAATTGATGCGTGTCGGCGATAAGGTCGAACTGGTGATCCCGGCGGACATCGCCTACGGCGAGCGCGGGTCGCGCACCATTCCGCCCGGCGCAACGCTGGTGTTCGAGGTCGAACTGCTGTCTATCGATAACTAGGGTCAGGATCCTAGGGGTTCTGAGCCTGACCGGCACCTACACACAGACCGGATGTCACCATCACACCAAAGTGCGGGGCCATCAGTCCCCCGCTTTGACCTTGATTTGGCGGGCCTCTTCGGGCTTGGGCGCGGTACGCGGAATGATGATCGTCAATACGCCCTTTTTGAAATGCGCGTCGATCTTGTCGGCAACGCTGTCGTCGGGCAGGTGAAAAACCCTTTGAAAACTGCCGTAACTGCGTTCGCTGAAAAAATAGCTTTTCCCTGTTTCTTCATGCTCAGAACGCTTTTCCCCTGAGATGGTCAAGCGGCCATCATGGACGTCAACCGTGATGTCGTCCTCGCTGACGCCGGGCAGTTCGAGATTGATCTCATACTGCCCCTCAGCAGACGATGCGTCTGAGGTGGGGCTGAAAAAATCGGCGATACGCTCGCCGAAATGCCGGACCGGAGCAAACAGGTTTGAAAAGAAATCGGGGCTATGCGTCGCAACGGGTTTGGCCATGGGGCGCCTCCTTTCTGGTACAAAGTGGCCGTAATCTAAACGATCCCTGACCCTATTTTCTGTCGCGGGCGACATCCTTGACACAGGTCAAGGAAAGGCGTGTGGGCCTGGGCAAACTGTGGACCCTGTTTGATGCGCAAGGTGCGCCTTTGGGAGACCCGGTTTGTGTCGAGACCTTGAAAGCTATCACTTGCTTCGCCGCTATATCGAAATTTGCAATTCTGCCTTGGCGGGCGCCGACCCAAGCTCGCCTTCGCGTCTGATTGTTGAAGCGGGTCTGGCCGGGCGCAAGGCGCCGGTGACCATTGATATTGTTGATGACCGCCCCAGCGCCTGCGGCGTGGTTTTTGTTCGCGGCGGCGCGGTGCAGCTCGCGCCGCTTGTGGACATGGACGCACAGACACGCTGGGTACTGCGCCGCAGGTTTTTAGAAGAGGTGGTCGCAGACCCGGAGACCTATCTGCACCAGCCCGCCCGCCTGGATTGGGGCTGGATGCAGGCGCGCAAAAAAACCGGCTAGCTGGCTTTCAGGTCGTGGCAGGGAAATTCTGACGAACAGGCCGAGCAGGAATATTGCGCCAACTCGGCAACGCTGCCGATTTCAATGGTCGACCCGCGCACAGTCAAATTGATGGCCGCCTTCAATTTCGACAGCGCCCGCGAAAAGGTTTCAGGCTGCATGCCCAACCGCGAGGCCACCAGCGTTTTGTCATAGGGCAGATGAATGGTGGCGGGCCCCATGTCTTCTTGCGGGGTGAGGCGCAGCAAAAAACAGCCAATGCGTTGCGGCGCATTTTGCAGGGTGCGGTGTTCTAGTTCCTGGTCCTGCAAGCGCCGATAGTGCGCCATCGATTGCAACAGGCTAACGGCAAAGTCAGGATCGCGGGCGATCTGCGTCTTCAGGGGCTTGAGGGGGAAGCTCCATAAAACGGTCGCACTGGCGGCTTCGGCACTGAAGGGATAGGTGTCGTCATGGAACATGGCCGATTCGCCAAAAATCTTGCCAGTGTTCAAAATATCAATCACCGCTTCGCTGCCATCGATGGTCTCGCGAAACAGTTTGACCCAGCCGTCCTCGATCAGAAAAAATCGCTCTGCCGGGTCGTCGGCCAAATGAATCACCTGTCGGCGCGCCGCCTTGATCCGGTGCGCCTGCTGCGCCAGCGTGTTCAAAAACGCGTCGTCAGCCCGGCGAAAGAGTGCATGCGACCGTAAAACATCAACAGACATTTATACCCCCTGTTGTTGAGGGGTTTATACAGCGTTTCCCCCATATTCGACAAGCTGGTATCGACCGCCATATTGGCGCCGGCATGCGACGAGCCCAAGAGGATTCACGGCAGCCTAACCGCGCGTGAGACACAGTGCTCAGCAGGGGATAGACAGATGCTCAGACGGAGGCCCTGCCCTATATTGGGGCGCCCGGTCTCACCAACGTGGCGGGGTTGGCGCCGCGAGCCCGGTTTCGGTCAATGCGTTTTGGCGCAGCGTGTTCATACCGGGGCCAAAATTAAAGATGCTGGGCTCGGGCCGGTTTTTGCGCATTTTTGCTCGCAGCGCTTCTGTCGCGCCGGTGTCAACGGCCTTGCCCGCCAGCACCACGCCGTACTTGTCGCGTGCGCCGTCCTTGCTTACCAGCCCGCGGCGCACTTCGAGCGCCACCAGCTCGGGGTCGCGCGCCAGCGGGTCGCCCCAGCCGCCACCGCCCCAGGTGATGTAATCCAGTTCGTCGCCCGCTTCGACGCTGATATTGTCGCATTTGGCGGGCAACACTGTGCGGCTGCCATCGGCGCGCCGCAGCAGCTTGGTCGACCGCGCCCCCGGCTCGCCGCCGTTCACGCCCCAGGGCGGGATGAACCAGCGGTCGTCATGGACGGCGATGGTGCCCGCATTGGTGAACCGGTAGGTCATTAAAATGCCATTGCCGCCGCGGTTTTGCCCGGCACCGCCCGAATCCGGGATTGACGAATATTCGGTAATCACCAGGGGGAAATAGCGCTCCAGAAATTCGTTGGGCACATTGGTAAAACCGGGCCACAGCGAGTGACCGTCCGGCCCGTCGCCAAAAGGCCGACCGGGAATGCCGCCAAAGCCGATCTGAAACAGCTGGAACCAGTCATTGCTGCCTGCCCAAAAGCCCGAGAACATCAGATGCGGGCTCGATGAAAAGCCCGCCGCGTTCAAAAATTCAGGTTGGCCTTGCCCCAGAAGCGCGCCGAGCACGTCAAACAACCGCCCCAGCCCGTGCGTGCGACAGCTGAGCGCCGCCGGAAATTCGGGTTTCAACAGGCTGCGCTCGGGAATGCGCACATCGACCAGATCATAAAAGCCGTCGTTGAACATGACCTGCGGGTCAAAGACCATGATCATGTAAATGCCAAAAAACATCTTCAGCATATTTTCATTGAGGAAAAAGTTGATCGACCCCGCCGCCTGTGGGTCGGTGCCGTCGAAGTCGAGGATCACCACATCGCCTTCGCGCCACATGGTGCACTTCATTTTAAACGGCCCATAGCCGCGTCCGTCGTCGCAGACATAGTCCTCAAAGCTGACCGGTTTTTCGCCGACCGCCGTAGTGAACAGCTGGTGCATGGCGCGCTTGTTCCGCGCCAACAGCTCGTCGGTGGCCGACGCAAACACATCGTCGCCGAAGCGTTCGCAAATTTCATGGATGCGCTTTTCCGCCACACGGCACGAGGCGACAATGGCGTGCAGATCGGCGCGGCACCATTCGGGCATACGCACCTGATGCAAAACCAGCTTGAGGATATCCTCCTGCAGCACGTCTTTTTTGTAGAGCTTGATCGGCGGAATGCGAATGCCTTCCTCGAAAATGCTGGTGGCATCGGTGGGCATCGAGCCCGGCACCTTGCCGCCAATATCGGTCTGGTGCCCAAACATCGATGACCAGGCCACCAGCCGCCCGGCGCGGAAAATGGGGCGGATGATCAGCCAGTCATTATTGTGGCTCACCGCCCCGTCGCAGGCATAAGGGTCCGACAGCCAGATCACATCGCCGTCTTCGATCTCACCGTCATAGCCTTCAAGAAAGCCGCCGATGAAGCTGCCGAACTGGCCGACGATCATCTTGCCGTCGCGGTCGGCGATCAGCGGAAAGGCGTCGCCCTGTTCGCGGATACCGGGCGACATGGCGGTGCGAAACAGCGTGGCGTCCATTTCGGTGCGCGCATTGCGCAGCGCGTTTTCGATGATATCGAGCGAAATGGTGTCGATGTCGACCTTTTGGAAAGGCGCTTTGCCGGGTTCAACAATGGTGGCTGGCATGGTCTGTCCTCCCTCAAACGCGGTCGATAATGATGTTGCCGACGGCGTCAACGACGCCCGCATGGCCGGGCAGAATAACGGCGGTCGAGTCCATTTCGGTCACTACCGCCGGCCCCGTTACGGTGTCGCCCGCCTTCAATTTGGCACGGTCATAGATCACCGCGTCATGTTCGACCCCGGCGACCCACATGCGGTGATCGCGCACCTTGGCAGCGGACGGGTCACCGGTGCCGGCCTCGAGCGTCGCGGCGGGCATTTCGGCCCCCTGGCCCAGCGCCACCGCGCGCAGGTTTACAATCTCGTGGGTGACATCGAGGTTGAAGGTAAACAGCCGCTCGTGCTCGACATCAAAGGCCTTGGTCAGCCCGGCGATGCCGCCGCCGGTGAACTGGTCTTCTGTAATCGGCAGGTCAACCTCAAAGCCCTGACCGGCATAGCGGACGCCCGCTTCAAAAGTGACGGTCTGCTGGGCGCGCGGCACGCCTTCGTCTTCCAGTTCGCGCATCACCGTTTCGGCCATGTCTGAAAGCCAGTCGGCAATCTCGGCGTCTGAGGTGTCGGGCACCATGCGGTTAAACGACCGCGCATGTTCGTAGCGCATTTGCGTGGTGGCGTCGCCGGTGGCGCACAACACGCCGGGGCTGGTGGGCACAATCACCGGATAGCTGCCCATCAGCTGCGCCACCGCGTTGGAGTGCAGCGAGCCCGCCCCACCAAACCCCATCAGGGCAAAGTCGCGCGGATCGTAACCCTGCTGCACCGACACAAGCCTGAGCGCGCCGTACATATTTTCATTGGCGATATCGATGATGCCCTGGGCCGCTTCTTCCAGCGTGACACTGAGTGCATCGGCAATGCGTTGCACCGCCTGGCGCGCCGCGGCCACATCCAGTTTGAAACTGCCGCCCAGCAGGTCTTCGGGCAAATTGCCCAGCACCACATGGGCATCGGTGACGGTGGGCTCGGTTCCGCCTTTGCCGTAAGCCGCAGGGCCGGGGTCGGCACCGGCGCTTTCGGGCCCGACGCGCAAGGCCCCTGTGAGTTCGGGCACATGGGCGATCGAGCCACCGCCCGCACCAACGGTTTTCACGTCCAGGGACGAGGTGCGCACGGTCAAATGCCCGACCGAAGTTTCGCGTCTGAGCCGGGCTTCGCCGTGTTCGATCAGCGCCACATCAGTCGAGGTGCCACCGACATCAAGGGTGAGGATGTTTTTGTGCCCTGAATGCCGCGCCACCCACAGCGCCCCCGTCACGCCGCCCGCCGGGCCGGACATCAACAGGTTCACCGGCGCGTCCTCGGCCTTTTCCGAGCCCATCAAACCGCCGTCTGAACGCAGCAGGTTGATCCGCCCGGCCATGCCAAGGCTGCGCAATTTGCCGCGCAAATTGGCGATATAACGCGCCATCACCGGCCGCACGACCGAATTGGCGACGGTGGTCAGTGCGCGTTCATATTCCTGCATTTCGGGCAGAATTTCATGGCTGAGCGATATCGGCAGGTCGGGGAATACCTCGCGCGCGATCGCGGCGACGCGGCGCTCGTGCTCGCCGTTGACATAGCTATTGATCAGGCAAATGGTCAGCGCCTCGATGCCTTCATCTTTCAGGGCTTCGATGGCGGCCCGTGCGCCGGCTTCATCCAGCGGGGTGATCACCGAGCCATCGGCGGCGAGGCGCTCGGGGATTTCCACCGTGCATTCCAGCGCCGCCAGCGGTTCGGGCTTGGGCCAGGTGATCCAGGCGGCCAGCCCGCCCGGCACCAGCGACCGCGCCACCTGCAACACCTGACGGTAGCCTTTGGTGACCAAGAGCCCGGCGCGGGCGCCCTTGCCCTCCAGCACGGCGTTTGTCGCCACCGTGGTGCCGTGCAGAAACTGACCAATGTCAGCGGGTTTGATCCCGGCGGTTTTGCAAATGGCCTCGGTGCCCGCGACGACCGCGATCGAGGGGTCAGACGGGGTTGAGGGCACCTTGTCGCGCCAGGTTTCGCCCGTTTGCTCGTTGATCAACAGCAAGTCTGTAAACGTCCCGCCGACGTCCACACCCAGTCTGAATGCCATGCAATCTTCTCCCACCTTTGGCGCTGGTGCGCCGCTTTGTTTTGGCGACAGCGACCGGTTTATCCGGCTGCGTCAAAGCCTCCGGCCTGGCTGACGGCTGACGGCGTTGGTCGGCCCAAATGCTCGGAAATCCAAGCGGTCATGGCGATCAGCTTATCAAGGTTGATGCCGGTTTTGACGCCCGAGCGCTCCAGCATGAACACCAAATCTTCGGTGCCGATATTGCCCGTCGCCTTCGGCGCAAAGGGGCACCCGCCCAGCCCGCCGATGGACGCGTCCAAAACCGTAACCCCGGCCATATAGGCGGTCCAGGCATTGGCGATGCCGGTACCGCGGGTGTTGTGGAAATGCGCACGCAGCGGAATATGCGGCACAGCCTCGCGTACGCGGGCCACCAATTCGGCCACATGGCCAGGGGCGCCAACGCCGATGGTGTCCGCCAGCGCGACTTCGCGCGGGTCCGCCTCGGCCAGGCTTTTGGCCATATCGACGACGCGGTCCATGGCAACGTCGCCTTCAAAGGGGCAGCCGAAGGACGCAGAGATTGTCACCTGGGCCGACAGGCCGTCTTTGGGGGCCAGACGCATGATGTCTTTCGAGATTTGCACGGATTCTTCAGAGGTTTGGCCCTGATTTTTTTCGGCAAAGGTGTCGCTGGCAATGGCCACACAGCCAACCTCGTCGACCCCGCGCTTGCCGCCCGCGCGCGTTTCCACGGCACGGAAATAGCCGCGTTTGTTCAGCACCAGGCCGATATAGGTGGCGTCTGCATCTTGCGGCAGGCCCGCGATCACCGCTTCGGCGTCGGCCATTTGCGGCACGCGGCCAGGATGCACAAAACTGGCAACCTCAAGCCGTGTGATGCCGGCTGCCATCGCGTCGGTGATCAGGCGCAGCTTTGCCTCGGTGGAAAACAGGACTTTTTCGTTTTGCAGCCCGTCGCGGGCGCCAACTTCGACTATGTCCGGCGGGCTTTGGGTGTGGCTCATAGGATCTCGCAGGCTCGTGTCTTGTTCCATTTGGTTGGCATAGGCCATGCGGCCAGTGTGCGCGCATTCGCCGCACAACCGCAATTGTTTTGACGCAGGCGTATTTAGACCGATATTTTGCGTGGGCACAAGTATTGTATACAATGGCGGCTGCGCGTACAGTGCGCTCTACTCTGCCGGTTGCGGCCACTTGTGTCATTATGGGATGGACTTATGACCTCACACACAGAAACCGACACCGCTTTCGGTGCCCTTCAGGGGCTTCGCCTGATCGAATTGGGTCAGCTGATCGCGGGCCCCTTTTGCGGGCAGTTGATGGCCGATCACGGGGCCGAGGTGATCAAGGTGGAAGCGCCGGGTATCGGCGACCCGATGCGCAAATGGGGGCAGGCTGCTCCTTTGTGGTGGCCGGTGGTGGCGCGCAATAAAAAATGCATCACGCTGAACCTGCGCGAGGACGAGGGTCAGGCGCTTTTGAAAGAGATGGTGAAGGACACCGATTTCTTGCTGGAAAACTTCCGCCCCGGCACGATGGAGCGTTGGGGGCTGGATTATGCCACGCTGGCCGAGATCAACCCGCGCCTGATCATGATTCGCGTTTCAGGCTTCGGGCAAACCGGCCCCTATGCCAAGCGTGCCGGTTACGGCTCGATTGGCGAGGCGATGGGCGGCATGCGCAATCTGGCTGGTGACCCATCAACCCCGCCCAGCCGGATCGGCCTGTCGATTGGCGACAGTTTGGCCGCGACCTATGCCTGCCTTGGGGCGATGATGGCCTTGCAGCACCGCACTGTCACCGGGCGCGGGCAGGTGGTCGATTCGGCGATTTACGAGGCGGTATTGGCAATGATGGAATCGGTTGTGCCCGAATATACCGAAGCCGGTTTCGTGCGCGAGCGCACGGGCTCGGTGCTGCCCAAGGTTGCCCCCTCCAACGCCTATCCGACCAAGGACGGCGACATTTTGATCGGCGCCAATCAGGACACAGTATTCAAGCGGCTGGCGGCGGCGATGGGCCGCGACGACTGGCCGGATGACCCGCGCTATGCCACGCATCAGGCGCGCGGTGAGCATCAGGCCGAGCTTGACGATTTGATCAGCGACTGGACCCGCACCATGACCAGCGCCGAGGTGCAGGCCTTGATGGACGAGCACGGCGTGCCTGCGGGCAAAATCTTCAAAGCGCCAGACATGCTGGACGATCCGCAATACAAGGCCCGCAATTCGGTGATCAAGGTCGACAGCCCCACCCACAGCAACCTTTTCATGCAAAACGTCTTTCCGCGCTTGTCACAGACGCCGGGCGCGGTCAAATGGGCGGGTGTGCCCGACCTTGGTGCGCATAACGCCGAAGTTTACGGCAGCCTGCTCGGCAAAACCGCCGATGATCTGGCCGACCTGCAAGCGCGGGGCATTATCTGATGGCGCGGTCGGGCAAGGATCTGGACGCGGACTACAAACAGGCCGGGTTTTCCGGCAGCCTGCCTGTGCCTACATCACCGGCGCTGATCATTGTCGATATGTGCGCCGCCTATTTGCAGCCGGGTGCACCGCTTTATGCCGGGATCGAGGATGCGCACCAAAACTGCGCCACCTTGCTGACCGCGTTTCGGGATGCAGAGTTGCCGGTTGTGCATACCCGCGTGGAATACGGTGCGGGCGGTGCTGACGGCGGCCTATTTTACCAAAAGGTGCCCGCGCTCGCCTGTTTTGACAAAGGCAATCCGCTCGGTGAATGGCCCGACGATTTGAAGGCCCGCGACGACGAGGTGGTGATCACCAAGCAATATGCCAGCGCGTTTTTTGCCACCTCGCTCGCCTCTACCCTGCGCGCCATGGGGGTGGACGGGCTCTATATCACCGGGGTCAGCACATCGGGCTGCGTGCGGGCAACGGCGCTGGATTGTATCCAGTCGGGCTTTATTCCGGTTGTGGTGGAAGACGCCTGCGGCGACCGCGACCAGGCGGTGCACGACGCCAATATCTTTGACCTTCAGGCCAAATATGCCGATCTGATTTCGACCCAGGACGCGCTGGCACGTCTTGCTGAATAAAGGATTCGCGGCTCAGGTGTCGCCCGTTCAGGTGTCGCCCGTATAGCGCAGGAAAAATTTGCGCTTGGCCGCCAGAATATGGCCGCGCATCACGGCTTCGGCCCAATCGCCATCGCGGGCGTCGAGCGCCTCCAGAAGCTCGCGGTGATGGTCGTTGCTGCGCTTTAATTCATCAAGCGAATAGCTCAGCGCCGTGCGCGCCACGATCGGCGGCAGTACCAGCCCCGAGATTTGCTGGCGCAGCGGCGCGCTGTCAGCGGCGTCCAGCAGCGTGCGGTGAAAGCGTTGATTTTCGCGCAAATAGGTGTCGACATCGACGCCGCCCGTCTCGAGGCTGGCCAGGATCGCCTCATAGGAGGCCTTCAGCGCCGTCATGTGCTGGGGCAGCCACCGGTGGGCCGCGCGTTTAGCACCGTATCCTTCCAGCCGGGCGCGCAG
>JASBSO010000137.1 GCA_030148905.1 Kordiimonadaceae bacterium
TGGGCGGCCGCCTCGCCGTGAATCCAGACCGCGGCGCACGCCGCCTCAAAGCTTGGCATGCCCTGCGCCAGCAATCCTGTGACCAGGCCCGCCAGCACATCGCCGCTGCCTGCGGTTGCCAGCGTTGCCGGGGCGTTGGTAGAAATCGCTGCCCGCCCGTCGGGGGCCGCGATGATGGTTGACACCCCTTTGAGGGCGATCACCGCGCCAGATTTTTGGGCGGCATCCCGCGCGGCCTTCAACCGGTTTTTACGTAAACCCAGCCCTTTGAACAGTCGGCGGAACTCGCCGTCATGCGGGGTCATCACCACATCCGAATCCCTGAACGCGTCAAATGTCTGCGGCCGACTGGCGATGCTTGTCAGCGAGTCTGCATCCAGCACAACCCGACGCCCTTTGGTCAGAACATCATGGACCAGATCGGCGGTTTTTTCGCTAACCCCGGAGCCGGGCCCGATCAAAACGGTATTGATCCGCTGGTCAGCCAGCATGCCAACAAAGCCGAAATTGGAGTCGTAGCGCCGCACCATGATTTCGGTCAGGGCCATTGACTGAATAGCATAGGTCTCTGGGCTTGCGGCCAGGGTCACCAGCCCCGCGCCAATGCGCAAGGCGGCAAGCGCCGACAGGCGGCACGCCCCCAGCGCCGGTTCCTTGCCGCCCAAGACAAGCGTATGTCCGCGGTCATATTTGTGCATGTGCGGGCCCGTGTGCGGGACGTAGCCACTCCAAAGCCGGGGGTCATTTTCAAAGACCGTGCCGCTATGTGCTGCGACAATCTTTTCAGGCATGCCGATATCAGCGACAAACACACTGTTCAGCCCACCCGACAGAAACCGCCCGGGCGCAATGACGTGCCCGCTTTTGCGCGTGCAAAATGTAACGGTTGCATCGGCCTGAAAACACGGGCCCAGCGGCTCGCCGCTTTCGCCGTTCAGACCGGACGGAATGTCCACCGCGATGCGCAGGGCGTCACTGCGATTTGCGGCTTCCACCGCATCGGCATAATCGCCTTCAAGCGCGCGGTCCAGGCCGACCCCAAACAGCGCGTCGATAATCACGCTAGCTGAGGTGAGCAGAAGCGGGTCAAAACTGACCGATTCCCCGTGCCATAAGGTCAGCATTTTGCCCGGCAAGCCTTTCAGGCTGTCTTTGCCGCCGGGGATCATGGCACGCACGCGGTACCCCCAATCATGGAGGCAGCGCGCAGCCACCAGACCGTCGCCGCCATTGTTGCCGGGGCCGATCAGCACGAGGATGTCGCCGCGAAAGTCGCGCGGATCACCGCAATGGTCGTTCACGACATCAGCAACAGCGCGGCCTGCGGCTTCCATCAGCTGAACAAGATCAATGCCCGCGTCTTCGGCGGCCTTGTCTTGCGCTGCAGCCTCGCTTGGCAGCATCAGTCGGTGATCAAGCGATCGGATATCGTCTGATTTGGTCACATCCCCTCCCTGTTCGACCAAATTCGAATCGGGTGGGAGTCTAACAAACCGAGTCTAATCGCCAAGCGATTTCCGCACTGCCGGGCAGATTTTCACACGCTGCTTTGCAGTCGCGTCGTCATGGAGGAAGGAAGTGGGGCGAGTGACCGGGATTGAACCGGCGACCTCCAGAGCCACAATCTGGCGCTCTAACCGACTGAGCTACACCCGCCGCCCGAAAAGGTGGGCTCTTTTATTCTGCTGCCCGGGCAGCGTCAAGCCGTAAGATGCATCATATTTTTCAGGCTTTGGCGCACAAAAAACAGGCATATGCCCAGCCGGGAGGCGTCCAACCTGGCGCCAGACAGGGAAATGCGCATATTTCTGCGCCCTGCGACTTGGCACAATCTATGCCTTATGGCGTACATCCGACTATGGTGAGAGAGCCCATGAAAAAAATCGAAGCCATTATCAAACCCTTTAAACTCGATGACGTGAAAGACGCCCTGCACGATGTGGGCATTGCCGGAATCACGGTGACAGAAACAAAAGGGTTTGGCCGACAGAAGGGACATACCGAACTTTACCGGGGCGCAGAATATGTTGTCGATTTTGTTCCCAAGGTAAAAATCGAAATTGTTGTCGACGATGCACAGGTTGCAGGCGCGCTTGAAGCTATTCAGGAAGCCGCCCGCACTGGCCGCATCGGCGACGGCAAAATTTTTGTCAGCCCCGTCGAACAGGCGATCCGTATTCGCACAGGCGAAACCGGAACTGCCGCCATTTAACCGCGTTCCTACATCAAGGCGCGACCACCACCGATTGGCGCTCAGCGAGCGCAGCATCATTAAGGAGCATAAGATGCCAAAATATACAGATCTCAGCGCGGATGATTTCCTTGCGCTTGTCAAAGAGCTGGACGCCAGCTGGATTGACCTTCGCTTCACCGACCCGCGCGGCAAGTGGCAGCACCTGACGATGGACGCCGGCGCCGTGGGTGCCGACATGCTGGAAGACGGCTTCATGTTTGATGGGTCATCGATCGCAGGATGGAAGGCGATTAACGAGTCAGATATGACACTGATGCCCGACCTCAGCTCGGTGACCATCGATCCGTTTACTGCTGACGTGACACTGATTGTGTTCTGCGACATTTATGACCCGATCACCGGCCAGCCTTATGACCGAGACCCACGGTCAACCGCCAAAAAAGCCGAGGAATATCTGCGCTATACCGGCATTGGCGACACCGCCTTTTTCGGCCCCGAGCCAGAATTTTTTATGTTTGACAGCGTTCGATTCAAGTCGAGCTACAATGGTGCCTTTTACGAACTCGACGATGTCGAAGGTCCCTATAATTCGGGCCGCGAATATGAAGGCGGCAACTTTGCCCACCGGCCGCGCGCCAAGGGTGGCTATTTCCCGGTTGCCCCCGTCGACAGCGGCTCCGACATTCGCGGCGAGATGGTCAGCGTGATGAAAGAAATGGGCCTCAACATGGACAAGCACCACCACGAGGTCGCCGCATCGCAGCACGAACTGGGCATTACCTTTTCCACCTTGCTGCAAACCGCCGATAATGTGCAGGTCTATAAATATGCCGTGCATCAGGTGGCGCACACCTACGGCAAAACCGCAACCTTCATGCCCAAGCCCGTGGCGCAAGACAATGGCTCGGGCATGCACGTGCACCAGTCGATCTGGAATGGCGACACGCCGCTTTTCGCCGGGAACAACTATGCCGACCTGTCGGACACGGCGCTGTATTATATCGGCGGCATCATCAAGCATGCGCGGGCGCTGAACGCCTTCACCAACCCGACCACCAACAGCTACAAACGCCTGACCCCTGGCTTTGAAGCGCCGGTTCTGCTGGCCTATTCCAGCCGTAACCGCTCGGCCTCGTGCCGGATTCCGTTCGGCAGCGGGCCAAAGTCCAAGCGCGTTGAGGCGCGCTTCCCCGATGCGCTGAGCAACCCCTATCTGGCCTTTGCCGCGATGTTGATGGCCGGCATTGACGGGATCGAGAAGAAAATCCACCCGGGCGACGCCATGGATAAGGACCTCTA
>JASBSO010000145.1 GCA_030148905.1 Kordiimonadaceae bacterium
CGGGCGATACCCGCGATACGGTGTGCGTGTCAGCACATCCCAATACCTGTCCTTGAGCGGATGATTATCAACATAATGCCAGGGTTTAATGGGCCCGTTAAAGTGAACAACGCGCACACCGTCAAGAATCGCATCCAGCGCTTCTTCCGACAGGCCCATCCACGAACTGCGCAAAAATATCGGACGCAACGCATTCCAAATGGGTGGCACTTCCACCCAATTGCCGACAAAACACGCATTGAGGATATCCTGATCCGGATCACGCAAATAGCGGGCGTAATGTTCGGTCGCCCGCGCAAGGCGCTGGGCGTAATTTTCAGACCGCCACTGATGCAGATCAAAGAGCATCACACCTGAATTAAAATAGGGCAAACCGGGCGGGAAATTATAATAATCCAGCCGCTTCGACCCCGGAATGGCAACCGCTGCAATCGGCTTTCCTTGCAAATCAACATCCAGTAAGTCACCCACGGGACCGAGAACAAGCGTGTCGGCATCGAGATAAAGCGCCCGACCTGCACCCGCCGGGAAAAACCGGTCTATGAAATAGCGCTGATAGATATCGACCGAATAATTGCCGCGCTCAAGGAGGGACAGGGTTTCCTCAGCTGGCCCTCGAATCTCCAGGGATGCTCCGGGGAAATCTTTGACGGTCGCGTGTAGATTTTGCGAGTCGGTTTCGCTGAGGTTGCGACCGGCAAAGACAATCCGGAATTGTCTGTTTGTATTCGTCTCTAAAAGCGACCGCATGGCGACGGCGGCATGCTGCACGAAGGACGCATTGCCCGCAAACAATATATTGTCCACAGATTGCATCATAGCGGCAAACCCACAGCAATTGGCCGTCTTTGCATGCGATATCTCCCGATCGCTTGGCCCGAAGCTGGCCGCGCGCGTAGATTTCGAAAAATCCCTCGGACAGAATATTGCATGGTCCCTGACCGGGTGCTACCTCTATGCCCATTGGGTGTAGACGCGAGGTGTGCAAACATCGTGTAACCACTCTGGTCTGGGACATGATTGGCAAGCTGTGAGCGAGCAAGAAACGCATATCGATTATGAGGCCAAGGTGCAGGATGCCTTGCGCGGCGTCGTACGCGCCGTTTTGTGCGATGCCGAGCGTGATGGTCTGATGGGCGATCATCATTTCTATATCGCGTTCAAAACCCGCGCACCGGGCGTCAGCTTGCCCGAGCATCTGAAAGACCGCTTCCCCGATGAAATGACCATTGTCCTTCAGCACAAATTCTGGGGGCTGAAGGTCTGCCAGGATTATTTCGAGGTGGGATTATCCTTTGACCGCAAGCCCGAACTGTTGGTGATCCCGTTTTCTGCGGTGGTTGGCTTTGTTGATCCCAGCGTGCAATTTGCTCTGCAGTTCAACGATGACAGCGACATGTCAGACGCTGACATCGC
This sequence comes from Kordiimonadaceae bacterium, assembly GCA_030148905.1. Lineage (GTDB taxonomy): Bacteria > Pseudomonadota > Alphaproteobacteria > Sphingomonadales > Kordiimonadaceae > JASBSO01. The sequence continues at coordinate 1,417 of JASBSO010000145.1, forward strand.
AGCCGATGATCTGCCCCCATCGATGATGGATGACACCGATCACGACAATGATGCGCCGACCGAAGGCCCGTCTGATGGCGCACCTGAAGACAAAACCGCCGACGGCTCGAACGTCGTCACGCTCGACGCCTTTCGCAAAAAATAAACACCGTTTACGCCCCTTCCTCATACAAGGAGCTTCGTTATGACCGATTCTGCCGCTTCTGATTGGCGCTATGAGCCATTGTTTCAAACTGGCGATGACGAAACACCATATCGAAAGCTGACATCGGACTATGTGCGCACGGTCGATGTCGGCGGGCGCACGATCCTAGAGGTGGACGATAAGGCCCTTGAACTGCTGGCCCGCGAAGCCATGCACGACATTGCGCATTTGCTGCGCCCCGGGCATCTGGCTCAGTTGCGCGCCATTCTGGACGACCCCGACGCCAGCGAAAATGATCATTTCGTCGCCATGGAATTGCTGAAAAATGCCAATATCGCCGCGGGCCGCGTGTTGCCCGGCTGTCAGGACACCGGCACCGCGATCGCCGTCGGCTATAAGGGTCAGCATGTCTGGACCGAAGGCGACGACGCTGAACCACTGACGCGCGGCATCATGCGCACCTATACCGAGACGAATTTGCGCTATTCACAAATGGCACCGCTGTCGATGTACAAGGAAAAAAACACCCGCAATAACACGCCTGCGCAAATCGACATCTACGCAAAGCCGGGCAATGAATATCATTTCCTGTTTTTTGCCAAGGGTGGCGGCAGCGCCAACAAAACCTTTTTTTATCAGCAAACGCCTGCGGTTCTGCGCGAAGACCGCATGCTGGCTTTTCTGGACGAAAAAATCCGCACATTGGGCACCTCGGCGTGCCCGCCATACCACCTTGCCATTGTGATTGGCGGCTTGTCGGCTGAACAAAATATGGCAACGGTAAAAAAGGCGTCTGCGCGCGCGCTGGACGACCTGCCGCGCGAGGGCAATGAAGCCGGGCGCGCTTTTCGCGACGTTGCAATGGAAGAGCAGATTTTAGAGATCACCCGCGATATGGGCATCGGCGCGCAATTTGGCGGTAAATATTTCTGCCATGATGTGCGGGTCATCCGGCTGCCGCGTCACAGCGCCAGCATGCCCATTGGGATCGGTGTATCGTGTTCGGCGGACCGACAGGCCAAGGGGAAAATCACCGCGGATGGCGTTTTCCTAGAAGCACTGGAAACCGAACCTGCGAAATATCTCCCCGATGTCGGTAACGAGACATTATCCGACGAAGTGGTTCAGGTCGACCTCAACCGCCCGATGAAGGAGATATTGGCGCAGCTCAGCGAACATCCGATCAAAACACGCCTGTCGCTGTCGGGCACGATTGTGGTGGCGCGCGACCTTGCCCATGCGCGCATTCAGGCGATGGTTGAAGATGGCAAGCCCATGCCCGATTATTTCAAAGACCATATCATCTATTATGCCGGCCCCGCCAAAACGCCCGAGGGCTATGCCTCTGGCTCATTTGGCCCCACCACAGCCGGGCGCATGGACAGCTATGTCGGCCCGTTTCAAGAGATGGGCGGATCGATGATATCGCTCGCCAAGGGCAATCGCAGCCGTGCCGTCACCAAGGCCTGCAAGGACCATGGCGGTTTTTATCTGGGTTCTATTGGTGGCCCGGCGGCGATCTTAGCCCTGAACAACATCAAAAAAGTTGAGGTTCTCGATTTTGAAGATCTGGGCATGGAAGCCGTGTGGAAAATCGATGTTGAGAATTTCCCCGCCTTCATCGTGATCGACGACAAGGGCAATGACTTCTTCAAAGATATCTAGCGCCGCCAATGCTCGACCTTGACCTGTCCAAGCTGGAACGGCACTCGGTCACAATTTCTGGCCACCGGACCAGCATATCGGTCGAGCGCGGATTTTGGCTGGAATTGCAGGCGATTGCACAGGCGCGCGGTCTGTCGCTTGCAGAATTGATCCGCCAGCTTGATGAAGCCCGCAGTGGGTCGTTATCGGGCGCGATCCGGTGCTTTGTTCTTCAAGAAATCCAGGCACATAACCAGCGTTAAGGCCCCGACGTGCCGTTTTCGTTGTCAACCGGTGGGTCGGCGGCCTAGGCCTCTTGCTTTTGTTTGCGGCCTATTGCGTCCAACACTCCTTTGGCCGAGCGGAAAATCATCAACCCGGGAGAACTGAGCGCCTCGCCCGATGCCGACTCGCGCGCATTTTGTTCAGAAAACAAGGTCCCACGGGTACGCCGCAAGATACGGGAAAAGACCAGCTTTTCAAATTGATCGGTCACAAAGGTGCTGGCCGGGTTGGCGAGCGACCCCTCATAAGCCAGCGCAATCGGCGGAGCGTTTGGCGGCGTATTGAGCTGCAATTGCCCTTTCAGGGCCACACGGTCGCTGGGCAGGTTCAGCTGCCCATCCAGATCAAGCGTACCCTGAACCAGCGTTGCGACAGCCCGCTCGACCAGAATGGTGCCGGTTTCCAGGGCGAAGGCGGCCTCGAATGTTTTTGCCAAACTGCGGTTGCGGCGCAAACGACCATCGAGCCCCTTGAGAAAATCTGCAAAATTTTCGCTGCTTTCGATATCTGACACCAAGCCCGGCACATCGATAAAAGCCAGCGTCACATCCGAGCCGGACACCTCTGCCCGCCCGCGCAAGCCGGCAAGCGGATGCACCGACGGGTTCAAGCCACCCCGGAGATCCATATCGAGATTTGCGGTTCCGTTGACCGACACGGGCAAGCCCAGTGCATTCAACGCCCCTTCAAGGGAAACCTGGTTCAGCTGCCCGCGCAGGCCAAGCTCGGACGACACGTTGTTATAGGTCAATTGTGCCGTGGCCGGTGCCTGGTTGACCCGTGCATCGGGCCCAAGCGCAAACGTCCACTGCCCGTCAGTGTGACTGAGGGCAATATTGGGGGCATCAAGCCGCTGCCCCAGCGCCAACACATTTTCAGCGTTGATCTCAAGCGCGATGTCGCTCAGGTCAACATCCGTTGTGGACGTATCGTTGCTGGCGCTGCCAAGGTCGCTGGTCAGCGATGTAAGCTGCACCTGCGCAAGGTTGATACGCCCGCTCAGCTCTGTTCCGTCAAATTGTAGTGCGCCTTCTATATTGGCAACGCCAATGGCGGCTTGAATATCATTCACCGTCCAGCGCTGTGCATCCTGCAACACAACACCCGCAGATACCGACAGCGGTGCGTCTTTCGACACCAAAACCAGATGCGTGCCCAGCGCGTCTGCCAGTGTGCCCAGCCGCGGGTGATCGATGCTGATCCGTCCCGCCAGGGCGTTTTGGGGCGCGGCAGCCAACGCAAGCTGCCCTCTGGCACCGCCCAGCGCGCCGGACATTTCCAGGCGGTCAAACCCGCCCTCCTGCGACCAATCAAATTCAGCTGTCGCGTCAACCGATATGGCCCGCGTCGGCGTCAGACCAAACTCTGCGCCAAGCGGCGCAATGTCACGGTGACGCACACTGCCGCGCCCCTCAAGCTGAAGGTTACCGGGTGTGTCCAGTTGCACCGTCCCTGTGAATGCCACAAGGTCATCACCATTTTGCAGGTCCACACCAAGACGCGGTGCATTCAGGCTACCGTTCAAGCGCAGCTCTGCCTGAATGCCGCTGGGCCGCAACTCGGATGGCAGGCCCGTCTTCTGCCACAAGGCAAGGTTCACCGGCCATTTTTCAGCCCGCAGGATCGCTGTCACCGCCGGTTCGCTGCTAAGGTCACGCAGGGTCACCGTGCTGTCTATACGGCCTTCGCCGCCGCGCGCAGTCAATGTTTCAACCGCCAGTTCATCGCCGTCTGCGCGGGCACGCAAAGTCACGTCTGCAAAATCTTGCGCAAACACACGCAACGCACCAACGCGCAGTGAGATATCGCTCCGGACACCGGACAGACCGCGCAAACATGTCGCAGGGCCGCACGCACTGTCGCCGTCTGCCCCTGTTGCCACCCCGCCCAAATATGCATCTGCGTTGACGCGGTCCGCGCGGATATCGATGCGCCCTGGTACTGCATTTTGCCAGTTCCCTGATACCGTCCCGCTGAATTGGCTGGTGTCCAATTGCCCAACCAAATCGGTCATCGTCCAACTGTTGGCATCCGCTTCCACATCGGCAGAGGCCTGTAGGGTGCTCAGCCGCCCGGTCTCCAGCCCCTCTGGCAAACTGGCACCAAATGCTGCCGCCAGATCGCTCAGGCGGCTGGTTTCAATCTGAGCGTCTCCGGCGAACACCGGCGCAGAAAAATCTGCGATCTGACCCCGCAACGCCAAACGGCTCGCCCCCGGAAGCAGGGCCTGAAATTCATTCAAACGCGCCCCGGTTCGGAACAGTTCCAATTGGGCTTCAAGCTGCTGCGCCATCGCCGCCTCGGACTGGGCCTGCAGGCTGATTTGCTCGGCGGTCACATCCAGTGTGGCTGTCAGCGCTGCTGTCCCGCTGCCGTCTTGCTGGCCCTCGGCGGTGCTGAACAGATAGGGCTCGAACTGCCGCAGCTCGCCAATATCCAACACACCAAGCGCCAGGGCACCGGACAGATCAACGGCCTGGCTATCATCCAGTCCGCCGGTCAAGCGCCCGGTAAAGCGCCCCTGACTGCGCCCAACCTGCAAGAGCCGAACGGTGACGTCATAGTTGGGGGCGGTGCCGCTGAGACTGAGATCAACCGCCAGAGGAATCGGCGGCACCTCAGCCTGGTGCCCGGGGTCAAGATGACGAAACACTGTCGGCGCAGAGTCGGCGCTTAGCTGAAACCGCATACTGAGCGTGCCGTCAGCCTCCTCCCGGCCGGAGGTTTCAAGTGATAACCCTTCCCCGTCAATGACGAGCCGAAACGAAGACCCGTCCCTGCGCAAAAGCGGCTGTCTGCGGGTTGAGATATCAAGCGATTGGCCCTGGTGTACGATGCGGCCATCCACTTCGAACGGGCCGCTGGGAAACCGCCCGGACAGATCAACAGCGTCCAGCCCCACAGCGTAAACCCGCCCGCCTGTGGGTTCAACGGTGATGCGGCTGTCGCTGATGGTCAGGGACCCAACAGAAATGGGGCGTCCCTCTGACGCAGGGTCGGCGCCGGTGTCTTCGGCACGCGGCCAGCCCGCAACATACCACCCGCCGGACGGGTCCTGCGCCAAGCGCATAGACATGCGCTCCACCTCGGCACGGTCAACCGAAATTTCCCCCTTCAACAAGGCCCCGACGCCAACCCGCACGGCCAAGCGTTCGACATCGGCGATCACCTCGCCCGTGGTGGGGTGTGACAGCGTCAACCCTTGCACGGTCAGTGCGGGAAGGGGGTCAAGCGACAAGCCCAAATCACCGGCTATTGTAACTGTGACACCAAGCTGTGCTTCGACCAGGCTGCGCACCTGCCCGCGGTAACGGTTCCAATCGATAACATTGACCGCGACCACCGCGCCAATGATGAAAACCGTCACAAAACTGGCAAGCGCCAACCCAAGCCGGGTTGTCCATTGACGCGCTGTTGAAATTCGGTGCTGGGCCATTTCTTTACTATGCTGAAAGACATGCCATATGTCAGCCGCCATCCTCCAGATTCTTTACGGCAAAAAAAGGTCTTAACTTCATAACCCTGCTCGGGCTTAATAGCACCAAGGGGCTTCAAAAGGTTTTTAGTATGGGCGACCAGCCATTTTCCCGGTCATTTCGGCCAGAACAGACGTGGTTCGATGTGAACCGCCATCTCAATGTTGTTGGGTATCTGCATTATTTTGTCGAGACCATGACCGCCTATTTCGATGTCCTTGGGTTCGATCATGACAGCATCCACCAGGACGGCGGCACCATGTTCGCCCTTCAGCAACATCTCAGCTATCTTGCCGAAATCCGCGATGACGCACCCTTTACCTGCACCCCGCGCCTGCTGGAATGTGACGGCAAGCGGTTGCATTTCATCGTCTCGATGACCCGCGCGGACGGCACATTGGCGGCCACCATGGAACAGATCGCCATCTATGTCGATTTTGACAGCCGCCGCCCAACACAGATGCCCGCCGACAAACGCGCCCGCATCGACGCCGAAATCGAACGTCAGGCCCACCTGCCAACCCCGCACACAGTGGGACGCACCATTGCCATCCCCAAAAAAGCGGATCCATGAACACCGGTTAAATGACCACCGACCCCAAACATACAGGCCCCGTGAACACAGGCGAGATCAACTGGCGCTTCCGGCTGCGTCAGGCCTTGGTCGACAGTCCGCAGTCGCAATATGCAACTTTGATGGTCGTTGCGGCGGTTACCGGCGTGGTGGCGGGCTATGCCGCTATTGGCTTTTATCTGGCGGTCAGCGCCATGATCGAGCTGTTTTACGGTGTCAGCGAACAAGTGCTGGCCACCGGCGTGCGCAGCCTGGATTGGCGATTGGTGCTGATCATCCCGACACTCGCCGGGCTGATTGTCGGCCAGCTCACACGGTTTTTGCCGCGCCAGCAAACTCACGGTGTGCCGGATGTCATCGAGTCCGCAGCGCTGCATTCTGGCCGGATGTCGGCGCGGCGCGGGCTGTTGAGCGCCGCCGCTACCATGATCGCCATTGGCGGTGGCTCGTCAACGGGTCGCGAGGGGCCTGTCGTGCATTTGGGGGCGTCGCTGGCCTCGATCGTAACCCGCGCCTTGCGCCTCAATGCCAAATTTGGCCGTACGCTTCTCGGGTGCGGCGTCGCGGCGGCGGTTGCCGCCTCGTTCAATGCGCCGATCGCCGGAGCGCTTTTTGCCCTTGAGGTGGTGGTCGGCCATTATGCCCTGCACACCCTGTCCCCCATCGTTGTGGCCGCCATTGCGGGCACGCTTGTCAGCCACGCGCATTTGGGCAACTTCCCGGCCTTTGTGGTGGTCGACCAGCATTTTGCCAGCTTTTGGGAATTTCCAGCCTTTTTGCTGTTGGGGATCACCAGTGCGATCCTCGCCGCCGCCTTCATGTGGTCAACCCACCGGCTGACCGCGCATGTGGGCCGGCAAAACTGGCTGCCAGCCAGCCTGCGCCCGGCGGTTGGCGGCCTATTGGTCGGCGCGCTCGCGCTGTGGCACCCGGAAATTCTTGGCGTCGGCTATGAAGCGACGACCCGTGCGATCAACAGCGATTATGCGCTTTTGGTGCTGATCACCATTTTGGGGCTGAAATTTGCAGCGACCATTTTGTCGGTCTCGTTTCGGTTTGGCAGCGGGATTTTCTCCCCCTCGCTGGTCTTGGGGGCGATGCTCGGGGGTGCCTTTGGTCTTGTGGCAGGCAGTGTGTTCCCGCACCTGGCTTCCGACCCGGGCGTTTATGCCGTTGTCGGCATGGGCGCGGTCGCCTCCGCCGTGCTGGGCGCACCGATTTCGACCATCCTGATCGTGTTCGAGATCACCGGCGATTACAGCCTGACCGTCGCGGTGATGATCGGTGTCGCGGTGTCGACCGTGGTGGTGACCTTCTTTCAGCCGCGGTCGTATTTCCATCAATTGCTGGTCAATCGCGGTGTGCACCTTGAAGGCGGCCGCGCCACCTATTTGCTGCGCTCGGAACGGGTCAGCGACCATATGACCCGCGACTTTTTTACCGTGCACGAGTCAGCAAAACTGGCAAAAGCGCGCGAATTGCTGTTGTTGCAGGGCGGTGGTCTGTTGATCGTGACCGACGATAGCGGTCAACTGGTTGGGACATTGGGGCTGGATGACCTTGCAGGCGACCATCACAGCGACGATGAGCTGGTTGGTGTTTGCGCCCGCCAGGCCGACACCACCCTGACCGCGGATGCACCGCTGCAAGAGGCGCTGGAAAAACTGGACCGCACGGGCGAGGCGGCGCTGCCCGTGGTGCAAACCTATGCGGCATCGATGGTGGTGGGCGTGATTCGCAACCGCGATGTGATGAAAGCCTATAATTCCGCCCTTCTCGACGCACAGGGGCGCGGCGAATAAGCCGTGACCAGCGCCGCTTGGTCGCACGCGCGATCAAGGCTTGACATCGGGGCCTATAAGCGGGCCTTCATGGCCTATGACGACTAGTGATCCTTTCGATATTGACGCACTGGAGCCAAGCTTTTCAGCGCCGACGCCAACGCCTGCCGAGCCCCCTTATCTGCAGGGCCTGAACCCGCCGCAGCGCGAAGCCGTGCTGGAAACGGACGGCCCGCTTTTGGTGCTGGCGGGGGCGGGCACTGGCAAAACCCGTGCGCTGACCACCCGGCTTGCCCACATCCTGACCACACGCAAAGCCGCACCGTGGGAGGTGCTGGCCGTAACCTTTACCAACAAGGCCGCGCGCGAAATGAAAGAACGGGTGACCAAGCTGGTGGGCCCGGCGGCCGAACGCATGTGGATCGGCACCTTTCATGCGCTGTGCGTGCGATTGTTGCGCAAACATGCCGAACTGGTGGGCCTGCGCAGCAATTTCACCATCCTCGATACCGATGATCAGATCCGGCTGCTCAAACAGTTGATCCAGGCCGAGGCCATTGACGACAAGCGCTGGCCCGCGCGGCTGCTGGCGGCGCTGATCGACCGCTGGAAAAACCGCGCCCTGCTGCCGGACAAGCTGCCATCTGGCGAAGCCTCGGCCTACGCCAACGGTATGGGCGGCAAGCTGTATGCAGCCTATCAAAGTCGTTTGGAAACGCTCAACGCCGTCGATTTTGGCGACCTGCTGCTGCACGTGGTGACGCTGCTGCAAAACAACCCCGATGTGCTGAAAAGCTATCAGGAGCAGTTTCGCTATGTGCTGGTGGACGAATATCAGGATACCAATGTCGCGCAGTATCTGTGGCTGAGGCTTTTGGCGCAGGGGCACAAAAACATTTGCTGCGTCGGCGATGATGACCAGTCGATCTATGGCTGGCGCGGGGCCGAAGTGGGCAACATCCTGCGCTTCGAGACTGATTTTCCCGGTGCCAAGGTGATCCGACTTGAGCAAAATTACCGATCGTCGGGGCATATTCTGGGGGCAGCCGGCGGCCTGATCGCCGCCAACGAAACGCGCCTGGGCAAAACGCTGTGGACCGAGGCGAGCGCGGGCGAGCCCGTGCGTGTGCGCGGGGTGTGGGACGCGCCCGAAGAAGCCCGCAGCATCACCGATGAGATCGAACATCTGAAATCGCAGGGCCATAAGGCATCCGAAATCGCCATTTTGGTGCGCGCCGGGTTTCAAATGCGCGAGATTGAAGAACGACTGATCACCGTGGGTCTGCCCTACCGCGTTGTCGGCGGCCCGCGCTTTTATGAACGCGCCGAAATTCGCGATGCGCTCGCCTATTTGCGCCTGGTGGTGCAGGCAAATGACGACCTGGCATTCGAGCGTATTGTCAACCTGCCCAAGCGCGGGCTGGGCGCTGCCAGCCTGCAAAAAGTGCATCATCTGGCGCGGGCGCACGGCGTGTCGCTATTGCGCGCGGCCGAGCAGATTGCCGAGCTGGACGATTTACGCCCGCAGGCGCGGCGGTCGCTTGGCAGTTTTGTCAGCGATGTGCTGCGCTGGCAGTCCTTACTGCCCACCGCCGACCCGCAAGACCTGGCCGGTCAGATTTTGGACGAATCGGGCTATACCGGCATGTGGCAGGCTGACAAATCGCCCGAAGCCCCCGGCAGGCTCGACAATTTGAAAGAACTGGTCAGCGCCATTGGCGAATTTGAAAGCCTGCCCGCGTTTTTGGAGCATATTGCTCTGGTGATGGACAATGACGCAGGCGACGAAAGCGAAAAACTATCAGTGATGACCCTGCATGCCGCCAAGGGGCTGGAATTTGACACGGTCTTCCTGCCCGGCTGGGAGGAAGGCGTATTTCCCAGCCAGCGCAGTTTGGACGAAAATGGCGCAGCCGGGCTCGAAGAAGAACGCCGCCTGGCCTATGTCGGCATCACCCGCGCCCGCAAGCGCGCCGCCATTTATTTTGCCGCCAACCGCCAGCTATACGGCCAGTGGCAGTCGAGCCTGCCCAGCCGGTTTATCGACGAACTGCCCGGCGACCATATCGAGGTGGACAGTCGGGACGGCCTGTTTGGTGCGTCGCGGCAAGCCAGCTATCAAACCGCGGCCTTTGACGACTGGGACCAGTCACACCACGACCGGTATGGCCCCGGCTGGCAGCGCCGCGAGGCCCGCAGCCGCCAAAATCCGCAAACGATCGACGGCTACAGTCGCCGGGTGCAGGCCCCCAAACCGGTTAGCACATTTGCGGTGGGCGAGCGGGTGTTTCACGACAAGTTCGGATACGGCGAGATTGTCGATATCGACGGCAACAAATTGATGGTCGCTTTCGACAAGGCCGGGGAAAAGCGCGTGATGGACAATTTTGTGAGGGCCGCCTGATGCCCGACGCTGTGGTCTATCAGGCCTCGCTGATCTGCGATTTCGCCGAAGCTGACCGCCTTAGCGATGCGCTGGCCGAGGCCTGTGCCGGGGATAAGGCACCGCCCAGTGTGGCGCTGTTTGAAGACGGCGATGCCTGGCGCATGGATATCTATATCACCGGTGCGCCAGAACCTGACCGGCTGGCCCCCTGTTTTGCCAGCGCGGGCATCGCCTACACGCCAGACATGTTTTCCGCTGTGGAAGACCGCGACTGGGTCACCGAAAGCCAGCGCTTTTTGAAGCCTATCAAAACCAAACGCTTTTACCTGCACGGCAGCCACGATGCGGCCGGGCCTGACGGCCTGATATCGCTGCAAATCGATGCGGGGCAGGCCTTTGGCACCGGGCATCATGAAACCACGCGTTTGTGCTTAGAGGTGCTGGAAAGTCTGGACTGCACACCTCGGCGTCGCATTCTCGATGTTGGCACAGGCTCTGCCGTATTGGCGATGGCCGCGCACACATTGTGGCCGGGGGCGGATATTCTGGCCACCGACATCGACCCGGTGGCGATTGAGGTGGCGCGCACCAATCTGGCGGTCAACAGCATCGCCCCAGAGGGCATAGGGGGCATTGACCTGCTTGTTGCCGACGGGTTGGCGCACGACAGCATTCAGGCTTTTGGCAAGGTTGACCTGCTGATCGCCAATATCCTGGCCGGGCCGCTGATTGCCTTTGCTGACGATTTTGCGCGCGTGCTGGCACAGGCCGGGCGTGTCCTGCTGTCAGGACTGTTGGCATCGCAGGTGGATGACGTGCTGACGGCGTATAGCCGCGTTGGGCTCAAATTGACGGCGCGACGCGATGACGGCGACTGGAGCGCGTTGCTGCTCGAACACATGTAGCTGAGGCCCTGACAAAACACTGCCCTATAGTTGCATATTCGCTCTTTTTATACATAATTACGATTTTAGGGGAAGTTTTAAGGGTTTGAGCCATGGATGAACCTGCGTACACTTCACTCTTACGTATTCATTCAGAACCCAGACGTAAGAAAATCTTCAGAAACGCTTACGGATTCCTTCAAGGTCTAGTTGCTGATCATAAGATCAATAATAAGGAACTAGATGCTCTACATACTTATGTTTCTGAATATCAAGAGTCTTCTAAAGACGGTGATATCTATGACTTAGTTCACGCGACAGCTGACTTAATGGCAAAAGCCTCAATCAACGCCGTCGAGCACGAAGATCTATTGTCAGTAATTGATTGCATTCTCGAATACCGTTCCCGAGAAGAGATCAGACAGCACGAGCAAGTTGAAGAGCTGTTGGGCTTATGTGCAGGAATAATCGCTGACGGAGAAGTTAATTACCAAGAAACGATTCGCTTACAGGAATGGCTGGTTAATAACAGCGGTATATCCGAAGAGTGGCCTGCTTGTGATATAGTGATGCGCATAGATAATGCGCTTCAGGACGGATATCTTGATAAAATGGAGGCTAAAGAAATTCTAGATTGTTTGTCTATACTTGTGGGCGGTAAATACACAGATTTAGGAACCACCTCTATCGGACTACCTATTGATGTGAGAAATGCAATCGCTGACGATATTGAGGTTGCAGATAACAGCTTCTGCTTTACAGGTAAGTTCTTCTTTGGAAGCCGAGAAAGCTGCAAGACAGCGACCAAGCAAATGGGTGGCCTGCCTAAAGAACGTGTAACTAATACTCTGGATTATCTCGTTGTTGGCTCTCTTGCTAGCCCATTCTGGACCAACTCCCATTTCGGAACAAAAATAAAGAGAGTTATGGAAATGCGGGACGATGGGCCGCCATATCTAATTGGCGAGAATACTTGGCGAAGAGCTATCAGCCCTTAATCATCGTCATCAAGTCCTGTGAGGACGCGCCACGCAGCTTCGTTCATTACGTCAACGCCCAATTCTTTAGCTTTTTTCAATTTTGATCCCGCACCGGGGCCTGCTACCAGTATATGGGTCTTAGCAGATACAGAATTTGCAACCTTCGCGCCTAGCCGTTCCGCCGTTGCCTTGGCCTCATCGCGTTTCATAGTTTCAAGCGTACCGGTAAACACCACGGTTTTGCCCGACACGGGATGCCCTTCGGCCACGACGTCAAGCGGCTTGGGGTTGATGAGCGTCAGCAAATCATCGATCACCGCCCGGTTGGCGTCGGACGTGACAAAGTCCACCATGGTCTGCACCATTTTTTTGCCAATGCCGTCAATATTCACCAAGTCGGCATAGGCTTGGCTGTCAGGGTCGCGGGCGGCGTCCATGGCGGCGATCACCGCCTCGGCGCTGCCATAGGTGCGCGCCAGCAGCCGCGCGGTCGACTGGCCCACATGGCGGATACCGAGCGCAAAGAGAAACCGATCGAGCGCAACCGAGCGCCGATCTTCAATGGCGGCAAACAGGTTGCGTGCCGAGGTTTCGCCCCAGCCGTCCCACTCTTCAAGCGGCACGTCGGCATTGGCGCTGGTCTCTTCAAGGCGGAAAATATCAGCCGCAGTTTTCACCCAGCCCTTGTCATAAAAGGCCTCCACCTGCTTCGCGCCCAGGCCTTCAATATCCATCGCACCGCGCGAGACAAAATGCTTGAGCTGTTCGACCACCTGCGCCGCGCACGACAGACCGCCGGTGCAGCGCACGGCCACCTCGCCGTCCTCGGCCACTGCGGGTGACCCGCAGCGCGGGCATGTGTCGGGGAAAATATAGGGCTCGGCATCCGCCGGGCGTTTGTCCATCACCACTTCCACCACCTGCGGGATGACATCCCCCGCGCGCTGGATCACCACATGGTCGCCGATGCGCGCGTCAAGCCGGGCGATTTCATCGCGGTTATGCAGTGTGGCGTTGGAGACGATCACCCCCCCCACGCCGACGGGCTCCAATTTGGCAACAGGGGTCAGCGTGCCGGTGCGGCCTACTTGAATGTCGATGGCATCCAGGCGGGTAACCGCGCGCTCGGCCGGGAATTTGTGCGCCACCGCCCAGCGCGGTGCGCGCGCCACAAAGCCAAGCCGCTTTTGCAGCGCCAGATTATCGACCTTATACACAACCCCGTCGATGTCATACGCCAGGTCACCGCGCGCGGTCTCAATTTCGCGGTAGGCGGCCAGCATGTCGTCCACAGTCCGGCAGAACCGCGTTTGGTCATTGACGACAAACCCCCAGGCGCGCAGATGCGCCAACACGCCCCACTGGGTGTCGGCGGGCATAGCGCTCGCCTCGCCCCAGGCATAGGCAAAAAACCGTAAGGGTCGCGCCGCGGTGATGCTGCTGTCCAGCTGGCGCAGCGAGCCTGCCGCCGCATTGCGCGGATTGGCGAAGACCTTGGCGCCCTTTTGCTCTTGCGCCGCGTTGAGGGCCAGAAAATCGGCCTTGGACATATAGACCTCGCCGCGCACCTCGAACACGTCTGGAATGTCCGTGCCCGAAAGCGCGCCCGGAATATCGCCGATGGTGCGCGCATTATGGGTCACGTTTTCGCCCACTAAGCCGTCGCCGCGCGTCGCCGCATGAACCAGTTGCCCGCCTTCGTAGCGCAGCGCCAGCGACAGGCCGTCGATCTTGGGCTCGGCGGTCAGGGGGGGCATTGGGGCGTCGGCCTTCAGGTTCAAAAAGCGCGCGATCCGATCGATGAACTCTTGCACATCATCGTCGCTGAACACATTGCCCAGCGACAGCATCGGCACGCTGTGGGTGATTTTTTCAAACTTCTCGGCTGTGGGCGCACCGACCTTCAGCGACGGACTGTCGCTGCGCACCAGGTCGGGAAAGCGCGCCTCAATCGCGCGATTGCGGGCGACCAGCGCGTCATAGTCCGCGTCCGAAATTTCGGGCGCGTCGTCGCCGTGATAGCGCTTGTCGTGATAGGCGATTTGCATCGCCAAGTCTGCCAGCGCGCGGCGCGCCTCGCTGTGGGTCAGCCTGTCAACCGGTGTTGCGTCCACGGCCACGGCCTTCATGTCCCCAACAGGGCGCGGGCGGCATCGCGCGCCGCGGGGGTCACCTCGGCCCCGGCCAGCATGCGGGCAATTTCCTCGACCCGGCTTTCAGCACCGAGCGGGATCAGGTCGGTTTTTGCCACACCGTCCGCACTGGATTTTTCAATATGCAGATGATGCGCGGATTTCGCCGCAACTTGCGGACTGTGGGTGACCAGCAGCACCTGTGCGCGCTCAGCCAGGCGCGCCAGACGTTCGCCAACCGCGCTGGCCGTTGCGCCGCCAATGCCGCGGTCGACCTCGTCAAATACCATGGTGGCGACCAGGTCGCCTTCGGCCAGCACCACCTTGAGCGCCAGAATGAAGCGCGCCAGCTCACCGCCCGAGGCGATTTTGGTCAGCGCGCCAAAGCCGCTGGCTGGGTTGGTTTCCACCTCGAAATGCACCTGCTCGCCGCCGCCTGCATCCCATCTCTCTTCGGCAAGCGGAGTGAGAACGGTACGAAATCGGGCATTTTCCAGCTTCAGAGGCGGCAGTTCCTTTTGCACCAGATCGTCGAGCCGCATCGCGGCGGCTTGCCTATGGGCGCTAAGGGCAGCGACGGCCTCGGCGAACTGCGCCTGTGCCACCGATATGGCCGCGTCCAATGCCACCAGGTCCGCCTCGGCCCCGTCTAGGGCGGCAAGCTGATCCGACAATCCGCTTTGAAACTCCGACAGCGCATCCGGGTGCACCTGATGTTTGCGCGCCAAGCGCCGCAATTCAAACAGCCGGGTTTCCACCGACTCGAGCACCTGCGGGTCAAATTCCAGCGCCTGCTCAGCGATATCAAAGGCTTTCCCGGCGTCTTCCAGCTCGATCGCCGCACGGTCCAGCGCTTCCGAGACCGGCGTCAACAACGCGCTGGCGTCGTCGTTCATGCGGTCAATCCGGCGGGCGAGGCCGCGAATTTCCCCTTCGAGCCCGGCATCGCGGTATAGGCGGTCGCGCACATCGGCCAGCGCATCGACCAGTTTTTCTCCGCGCATCATCAGGGCACGTTTCTCTGCCAGACTGCTTTCTTCACCGGCTTCGGGCGCGAGGGTGTTCAGTTCGTCCAGCGCGTGCCGCAAAAAGCTCTCTTCCTCGCGCACGGCGTCTGCTTTTGCGGACAGGCGCGCCCGCTCTTCGCGCAATTGGCTCAGTTTGGCAAAGGCCTCCCGAACCGCCTGTTGTTCGGCTGCGGACCCAGCAAAGGCATCGAGCAGGCCCCGATGCGACGACGGGCTCAGCAGCCCGCGGTCGTCATGCTGGCCATGCAGTTCAACCAGCATATCGCCGATGGCCGACAACGCCGCCAGCGACACAGGCTGATCATTGACCCAGGCTTTGCTGCGCCCATCAGCCGAAATTTGGCGTCGCAGCATCACTGCATCACCGTCGTCCAAGCCCTCGGTATGCAGATGCGCAAGGGCGGGATGCTCGGGCGGCAGCTCAAAGGCGGCCACGACGCTGCCCCGCTCCGCCCCCCGGCGCACCAATGCGCGGTCAGCCCGGCGCCCCAGCGCCAGCAGCAAACTGTCGAGAAGAATGGATTTCCCCGCACCGGTTTCGCCGGTGAGCGCGGTCAAGCCGCTGGAAAGCTCAAGATCAAGCGCCTCGATGAGGACAATATTGCGAATGCTAAGCTGGCTGAGCATCGCCGGACGTCGGGCGCGCCTAAAACGGCCAGATGCGCGCCAACCAGGATTGGCCGCTGGTGGCGGGCTGCAGGCCCCGGTCAGACAGAAGATTATAGCTATAGCGATACCATTTGCTGTCCGGATAATTGTGCCCAAGGACCGACGCCGCCGTCATCGCCTCGTCATAAATGCCGAGCGCCAAATAGGTTTCGACCAAACGGTGCAGGGCCTCGGGCGCGTGGCTTGTGCGCTCATAATTTTCGACAACACTGCGGAAGCGCAGATTGGCCGCCAGAAACTCTTTGCGCTTTTGGTAATAGCGGCCCACTTCCATGTCCTTGCCGGCCAGATGGTCATTGGTCAGGTCGAGTTTCAGCTTGGCATCGATCGCATATTCCGAATTGGGATAGCGGCGGATCAACTCGGTCAGCGCCGAGCGGGCCTGTTGGGTTTTTTCCTGATCGCGGCCGACATCGACGATCTGTTCATAATGCGATAGGGCAATCAAATAATAGGCATAAGGCGCCGAGGCATTGCCGGGGTGCAACTGCAAAAACCGCTGCGCCGCCAAAATACCGTCTTCGTAATTGCCCGACTGATAATGCGCATAGGCCGCCATCAACTGTGCACGACGCGCCCACTGCGAATAGGGGTGTTGGCGCTCGACCTCGTCAAAGGCGACGGCAGCAAAGCGGTACTGATTTTGGTTCAGGCGGTCCTGCGCCAAATTATAGAGCACGTCTACATCACGGGCGACATATCGGTCTTCGGTTGAGCCGCCGCACGCGGCCAGCATAAACACGGCGGCCAACACGGCAGCGTTCGCGCGCGGAAACATCAAAACAGAACTCATAAACGGCGATTTTCCCTGCATGACTCTTGGGTCTTGTTTCACAGTATGCGCTGACCATAACGCGCAGGGGCGCACGAAATCCAGATCATTTGTGCGCTCTTTATGGCTTTTTCGGCCAGATGGCCCATGCGGTGCGCTATGCGCCCTGCCCCGCCGCCTTGAGCGCGGTGCCGGGTTCGGTCCCCTGAACCAGGTCGGTATAGGCAAACATCATGGTTTTGGCGATGTCGCCTACCTCAAAGCGGTAATCGCCAATTTCCGACACCGGGCTGACCTCGGCTGCGGTACCGGTGAGGAAGCATTCTTCAAACCCGTCCAGTTCATCCAGCTCGATCGCCCGTTCGTGCACGGTGATGCCGTGCTCGCGCGCAAGGTCAATCACAGTGCGGCGGGTGATGCCGTCCAAAAAGCAGTCCGGCGTCGGGGTGTGCAGCGCACCGTCTTTGGCAAAGAACACATTGGCACCCGTTGCTTCGGCAACCAGGCCGCGATAATCGAGCATCAAGGCATCATTATAGCCCATCCGCTCGGCTTTATCCTTGGCGTGGGTACAAATCTGATACAGCCCGCTGGCCTTGGCGTGTACGGGTGCCATGTCGGGTGCGGGGCGGCGCCACTGGCTCATCATCAGACGCAGGCCCTTAAGGCGCGCCTCAAGCGAGAAATAGGCCGGCCATTCCCAACAGGCAATCGCCGCGTGCACCCCCGCACCGCGCGCCGCCAGACCCAGCATTTCGGTCCCCCGCCAGGCACCGGGACGCAGATAGGCATTGGCATAGCCGCTGGCTTCCAAAACCTCGTAGCAGGCGTCATTGATTTGCTGTTTGGTGAAGGGGACGGTGTAATCAAGGATTTCAGCCGACTTGAACAGCCGGTCTGTGTGCTCTTCAAGCTTGAAGATTTTACCGTTATAGGCGCGCTGCCCTTCAAAGGCGGCGCCGCCATAATGCAAAGCATGCGTGAGCATATGCACCTTGGCCTCGCGCCAAGGGATCATGTCGCCGTCAAACCAAATCAGACCATCGCGATCTGCGTAATCCGTCTCTTTCATGGGTAATGCTCTTGTTGCTCAGAATCCAAAACTTGTCGCTTGAATGGTGGTTGCATAGTCCGCATAAAGGTCAATGATACTGACATTTTATGTGCACAGGAGCCCGACATGGCCTTGCCCCTCTCCCCTTCCAATCTCTTTCTGCGCGAGGAGGAATTGCGCCGTGGTCTCGATCTGCTGTTCTTCGCCACACGGGATCTTCAACATGACCCAGACCAACAGCTGGAGACCCGTGGCTTGGGCAGCGCCCACCACCGCGCCCTATACTTCATCGCGCGGCACCCAGATATCACTGTGTCGGGGCTTTTGGCAATCCTCCATATTACCAAACAAAGCTTATCGCGCGTGCTCAACCAGCTGATTGCCGATGGCTACATCGTTCAACTGCCGGGCTTGCGCGACCGCAGGCGGCGCCATTTGCGTCTGACCGAGGCCGGAACAGCGCTGGAAGCTGCGTTGTTTGAAACCCAGCGCGAGCGATTGACCGAGGCTTATTCCCGTGCAGGGGCCGAAGCCGTGGCCGGGTTTTGGCAGGTGTTATGGCATATGATTGATCCATCCAATCAGGGCCGTGTGTTCGAGCACACCAGTCCCGACAACACGGCACAACGATAATGGCGCGCTCGTGTGAAACCGAGGACAGTATCAACGCCTGGGCCGAGGGCGTATTTGGGCCGGCTCCAAAGATAACCGCGCTGACCAAACGTATGCGCGAAGAGCTTGACGAACTGGATACCGCTCTCGCCGAGGGTGACCCCGCCGCCATCCGGCTGGAGGTTGCAGACGCCGCGATCCTGTTGATGCGCGTTCTGGCGCTCACCGGCGGCGGCACGCTGCAGAGCGCGGTCGATGATAAAATGGCGATCAACCGCACGCGCCAGTGGCAACCCGCCGGCGACGGCACGGGCCGACACAAACCTTAGGCGACGCAGCGATTGACGCCGTAAAGGTGCAGGCTGCCGGACCCAATGAAAAAGGCCGCTCAAAGCGGCCTCTTCCGTGTCTTGGATAGGATTTTTTGGCTTATGCCTCACCTTCCATCACATTCTTGCCGTCTTTGACTGGCCGCCAAATCCGTTTCATCGACAGATAGAACAGGATGGTCAGAACCAGCAGGAAGATCATCGTCGCAACACCCATTTGGTGCCGCTGTGGCAGGTTGGGCTCGGCGACAAATGTCAGAAACTGCACAACGTCGCGCGCCATCTGGTCCACCGTCGCGGGCGGTTGGCCTTCCTGATATTCGACAATGCCTTCCAGCAATGGCGGAGCCATGGCAATGGCGCTGCCCTTGAACCAGGGGTTATACACCATGCCAAATGGCATGCTCAGATCGTCGGGCATGGTCTCGTCATAGCCCGTCAGCAGGCTGTAGATATAGTCGGCACCGCCGTGGCGCGCCTTGACGATCACCGAGAGATCAGGCGGCAAAGCCCCGCCGTTCGAGGCCCGTGCCGCATTTTCATTGGCAAACGGCGCCGGGAACGCATCGCGCGGCAGCGCCGGACGCTCGGTCGGGTCGCCGAAATCATCGGGGTCACCGGGGACGGTATATTCCGCCGCGATCGCCTTGATCTGCGCGTCGGGATAGCCGATGTCCGCCAGATTGCGGAAGCGGAAATAATCCAGGCTGTGGCAGGCCGAGCAGACCTCTTTATAGACCTGAAACCCGCGCTGAGCCGACGGCAGATCAAAGGTACCAAAGGGACCGTTGAACGACCAGTCAATCGTCTTTGGGTGCCGCCCCTCTTCTGCCCCTTGCATGGCAGGCGCAAGACCGAGAACAGTTGCAAGCGCAAGCGTACCCATTGATAGGAATTTGCTTATCGATTTCATTATGCGTCTCCCTATTCTGCGGCTTGCGCTTTGGGCAGAACCGAAGCAGCGATGCTCTCCGGTACCGGAAGGGTTTTCTCAACCCAGCCCAAAATCGGCAGAATGATCAGGAAATGGGCAAAATAATACAGCGTCCCAAGCAGCCCCAGCAGCGGCCAGATACCCTCGGGCTTCTTGCCGCCAACAATGGTCAACAGCACCACATCCGCGATCAAAATCAGATAGAAGATTTTGAAGGTGGGGCGGAACTGGCCCGAGCGCACCTTGGATGTGTCCAGCCATGGCAGCGCCAGCAGCACCAGGATCGAGGCGAACATCGCCAATACACCGAGCAGCTTGGCATCGATCAGCACAATGTCGGTGAACGGAATGGCAATATCAAAGGTGATCGACCGCAGGATGGCGTAAAATGGCAGGAAATACCATTCGGGCACGATCAGCGGCGGCGTCACCAGCGGGTCGGCCTTGATATAGTTGTCGGTATGACCAAGCGCGTTGGGCATGAAGAAGACAAATGCACAGAACACCAGCAGGAAAATCCCGATGCCGTACAGATCCTTGATCGTGTAATACGGGTGGAACGGGATCGCGTCCGCGCTCGACTTCATGTCGATGCCGGTCGGATTGTTAGAGCCCGGAATGTTCAGCGCCCAAATGTGCAAGATCACCACACCGGCAATCACAAAGGGCAG
>JASBSO010000149.1 GCA_030148905.1 Kordiimonadaceae bacterium
CGACCGCAAAGAACCGCTCAGGCTGTCGTCGGGCTATGCCAATGAAGCCGTGATAGAGGGGCTGCACGAGGCCTGCGAGGACGAAGCCATCGCCTTCCCGGGCCAAATTCAAAGCTGGGGGGCCTTGTTGGTTGTTGACCGCACAACCCGCTTCATTGTCGGGCACAGCCAAAATCTTGTGGACATGCTTCGCCTTCCCCCCAGCCTTGATATCACGGGGGAAAGCCTGTCGATCTTCTTTGACGATGATATTTTGCGCTCTGTGTTTGCCTTTCGCCCCGAGCCCGCCGCAGGCTTCCCGCCAACACTGCGGCTGTCAGCCTCGGTGAAAGGGTCCACCGATAGTGTCGACCTGCGGATCACAGCCAAGGACCTGTTTTGGTTCATCGAACTCAACATTGCTGAAACGGTCCAGGCGAATGCACACACGGCCCGTACACTTTTGGACCACACAGAAGCCCTACAGCGCACGCAGACGCTCGGCGATGCCTGCCAGTCGTCGTGCGATATTCTGGCCGACATTACCGGTTTTGAGCGGGTTTTGATTTATCAGTTCGACAATCAGTGGAACGGCGCAACGATTGCCGAAACACTGGTCCCCGACAGCCTGCAATCCTTTTTAGGTCTGCACTTCCCTGAAAGCGATATTCCCAAACAGGCGCGTGCCCTCTACACCACCAACAAGCTGCGGTTTACCCCAAGCCGGGACTATGTTGGTGTGTCGGTCCAATACAGTGACGATGTTCTGGATGAAGCCCGCGACCTGAGCAACGTGCTGCTGCGCTCGGTCTCGCCGGTGCACCGGCTGTATCATAAAAATATCGGCGTAAACGGGTCCATGTCGATGTCGATCGTAGTGGACGGAAAATTATGGGGGCTGGTGGTCGCGCATCACCGCAAGCCGCATCATCTCTCGACCGAACAAAAAATGGCAGTGACCCTGATTGGCGATACACTGATGAGCCGCCTTGAGTCGATCATCCACCAGGATGTTCGCGACCGCAGCCAAGAGGAACGAATTCTGCAATTTGCAATCTTGGAATCGCTCAGCGCCACTGGTGATCTGGTGTCGGCGGCCTTGCCCGATGATGGTATCAGTTTGAAAAACCTGTTTGGCAGCTCGGCGGCCGCCATCGTTGTTGAGGGCAAAGTTTCCGCAATTGGCAGAGCGCCCAGCACATCGCTGATTCATCAATTGGTGCGCACCGCCCGCGCCGAAACCACCGACAGTCTGTGGTTTTGCTCCTGTCTCAGCGAAATTTTGCCGCGCTTTGCATCGGCCAGAAAACACGCGGCAGGCGCCATCATCGCCTTTCCCAATACGGATGCAAACACCGCATTGATCTGGTTTTTGCCCGAGCGGGTGAAGGTTGTGCACTGGGCTGGCGACCCAGGCGGGCACAAGGAAATGGGGACGGTTGACGGACGCCTGACCTATTTGCCGCGCCGGTCTTTTGAACGCTGGACAGAAGTGACCGAAGGGCGCTGCGCCGATATTGAACCCTTTATGCTGGATATCGCCGACAATATTGGCATGGCCGTAGGGGAATTTTTGGTGCGGCGCAGCCAGCGGCTGATCGAACTGGCCGCCGAGATTGAAGATACCAATGCGCATCTGTCGGCAATTTTGAACAGCATGGCCGATGCTGTGATCAGCCTCGACAATCGCAATGCGATTGTCCTGTTGAACCGCGGGGCACATGAAATTTTAGGCTGTGACCCGCAGGCCCCGCTGGATTGCGCCATCGACGATATCCTCAGCAAGGATGGGATGAACTTGCTGAGGGCTTATCAGCAATCCGGTCGGTCTGTAGTGGGGGAAAGGATCACTGCAACGCGCCAGGACGGAACGCATTTTCCTGCGGATTTGTCGATCGGCAGCTGGAACCAGGGCGGCCGGATGATGACCGTGTTGGTGCTTGCCGACAAAACCGACCGGGCGGCGTTGGAGGCCCGCGATACAGAGCGCACCAAACTTGAAGCGCTCGGCCAGATTGCCGGGTCGGTTGCGCATGATTTCAATAATTTTCTGTCGATTATTTCGGGCAATCTTCAACTTGCCGGTACGGTCGACAAAAAGCGCGAGCGCGCAGACCTTTTGGCGCGGGCCCGCCATGCTGTTCGCCGCGGGGCCGAATTAACCGACAGGCTCTTGGGGCTGGTGCGGCAAAAACCGTCAATGCCGCTCGAGGTTGACCTTGCCGCAACCCTGCAGGGCGAGATGGATATGTTCCAAACCATCATCGGGTCATCCACCGAACTGACATTTGATATCGACCCCGATTTGCCCGCCCTTGTTCTGCATCAAGGCCTGCTTGAAAACGCCATTATCAACCTGTTGTCCAATGCCAGCGACGCCATGCCAAATGGCGGGACGATCACTGTTCGCGCCCGGTCGGTTGATCTGGACGGTGGACCGGCAGTGCATTTGACGGTTTCCGACACCGGGACGGGTATGGATACAGAGACCGCATCCAAGGCGCTGACGCCCTTTTTTACCAGCAAACCCTCGGGCGTCGGGACGGGGCTGGGCCTGTCGACAGTGGTGCGGTTAGCCGACAGCTGCTCGGGGTCTGTCCATATCGACAGCACCCCAGGAAATGGCACGCATATTCATCTTATTCTGCCTGCCAAAATCAATGCGAGCATAGACCAGTCGCCAGCCAAACCGCCTGAAAATATGGGCCCAGATGATCGCCCGCAGACAATCTTGCTGGTCGAGGATGAAGACGATGTCCGCCGGGCAATCCGCCGGATTTTGGAGCGCGAGAACCACAGGGTTTATGATGCGGCCAATATCAGCGACGCGCGCACGATTTTAAGAGACAACGGCGACATCAGCGTCGTCCTGACCGACATGATGTTTCACGGTAAGCCTGAAGGCCTTGCTTTTGGGGACTTCGCACTCAGCCTGGATCAGATCGACTATGTTGTCGGCATGTCCGGGCAAACGGATAGTGTTGAAAGTAAAGACAGCCCCACTTTCCCTATTTTGGCGAAACCCTTCACCTACGAGACCTTCATTAGGGTGATGGCTATCTTAAATGACCGCCACAAAATAGAACACCATACCCAATCGCATTAGACCTAAGATATGATTTTTCTTGGATTTTTTGCTATTCGGCCTGTACGGATACAAAAAAAACACTAATTTATGTTGCTATATCTGAAGGTGCGGGGTTCGCGGTGGTCGATATATGACAAAGCGTATCATCTTAGTTGTCGATGACGAGCGTGAGATCCGGCATATCCTGCGCACCGCCTTGGAAAGAGAGGCCTTTCGTGTTCGCGAGGCGGGGTCTCTTCATCAAATGTGGCAATCGATCGACAGGGATGGCATGCCGGACTTGTTGCTGCTTGACCTTAATCTGCCGGACGGCGACGGTCTGAACGCCGCCTCACAAATTACCAGCAAAATCGATATCCCCATTATCATTCTGTCCGGGCGCGGCTCCACGGTGGACAAAGTCACCGGCCTTGAGCTTGGGGCCGATGATTATATCAGCAAGCCTTTTGAGTTGAGCGAGGTTGTGGCGCGGGTAAAGTCTGTCCTACGCCGGACGGTCGGCAATACAGAAGCCCATCAACACACTGAAGACTGCTACCAATTTGGTGCCTGGCACTATGATGCCGGCAACTGGAAACTGACGCACCCGCAGCACGGTGAAGCCGCCCTGACCCAGTTTGAAGCCAAGCTGTTGCACCTCTTCCTCGAAGGCCGTGGTCAGGCGCTAAGCCGTCAATTCCTTGCCGATGAACTGGGCGGGCGCGACTATCACCCGCTGGACCGCAGTATCGACAATCTGGTCAGCCGTTTGCGTAAAAAGCTCTCCGTGGACGGCGAAAGCGGGGCGCGCATTCGTGCTGTGCGCGGCGTTGGCTACCAGTTTTTGGGGGACGTTCGAGTGCTGGAGCCAAACCACTCACCGTCATGACCGGGCCCGCCCAAATCCGCGATCAACACCTGTTATTTTAGCGCATCCGCCACCGCCAAAGCCAGGCTGTCTGTCGTATCGCTGCCGCCGATATCGGGTGTCCCGCGTCCTGCCGCCAGCACGTCACGCACAGCCTGCTCGATCGCCGCGGCGGCTGAGGCCGCACCAAAACTGAATTGCAGCATCATCGCAGCGCTCAAAATAGCCCCAATCGGGTTGGCTTTGCCGGTGCCGGCGATATCGGGCGCGGACCCATGAATGGGCTCATACAGACCGCGGTGCCCCTCGCCAAGCGAGGCCGAGGGTGCCAAGCCGATTGATCCGGTCAAGACCGATGCCTCGTCGCTGAGGATGTCGCCGAATAAATTTTCGGTCAGAATCACATCAAAGGCGCTGGGTTGCTGGATCAACTTCATCGCCATCGCATCGACCAGCACATGCTCCAGCACAACATCGCTATAGTCGCGGGCGTGGATGTCGCTGACCACCGCCCGCCACAGCCGCGAGGTGGCGATCACATTGGCCTTGTCAACCGAGGTGACCCGCCCACGGCGCAAACGCGCGGCCTGAAAGGCCTTGTGCGCCACACGTTCAACCTCGTCGCGGGTGTAGGTACACAGGTCCGATGCCGTTGATGTGCCTTCAACTTTTTCGCCGAAATACAGGCCGCCCGTCAGCTCGCGCACGATTAGCATATCAATCCCGCGCGCAATGGTGTCCCTGAGCGGGGACATGGCCTCGCCGCCGGGCCATAACGTCACGGGGCGCAGATTTGCAAACACGCCCATGGCCGACCGCAGCGCCAGCAGCCCTGCTTCCGGGCGCTTGGGGGCCTGGTCCCACTGGGGCCCGCCGATCGCCCCCAACAGCACCGCGTCCGCCTCTAGGCACGCGGCACGCGTTGCGTCGGGAAAGGGGTCGCCCTGCGCGTCAATAGCGGCGCCGCCAAAGTCATAAAACCGCCAGTCAAGCGACCTCCCCTCGCGGGCAATCACGGCCCTTAACACCGTAACCGCCGCAGCCGTGACCTCGGGGCCAACACCGTCCCCCGGCAAAATGGCGATTGTGCCCGTCATTGCCGAGCCTCCTCATAGGCGCGGATCGCCTCTTGCTGACCGAGCAGATAGCCCAGTGTATCCACACCGTCGAGCAAGCACCGCCGGGCAAAGGCCTCGACCTCGAACGCGATGCGCTCGCCGGTGTCAAGCGTCAGGACCCGCTGCTCCAAATCCAGTGTCAGGGTGCAGCCCCCGTTTTGCAGCAAATGGGCGTGCACGTCTTGCCCCACCTCGACCGCCAACAAGCCGTTTTTCAGCGCATTGCTTTTAAAAATATCGGCGATGTCCGAACTGATGACCGCACGAAAGCCAAAATCACGCAGCGCCCAGGGGGCGTGCTCGCGCGAAGACCCACAGCCAAAATTCGCCCCCGCCACCAAGATCGGCGTGTCCGCCATATCGTCAGCACCAAATGGATCGGTCGGCAGGCGTGTGCCGCCCTCGTCGAAGCGCCAATCATGAAAGGCACACCGGCCCAAACCGTCGCTTGCCGTCGTGGTCAAAAACCGCGCGGGGATAATCTGGTCGGTGTCGACATTATCAACCGCGATCACCTTGGTTTTCGCCGTCAACGTGCGAAAGGGCTCCACCGCCATTACACCGCCTCCTGCTGTATAAAATCGCGCGGGTCGGCAATCCGCCCCACCACAGCAGACGCCGCTGCGGTCGCCGGACTGGCCAGCACCGTGCGCACGCCTTTGCCCTGGCGGCCCATAAAATTTCGGTTCGACGTGGACACCACCAAATCCCCGGGCGCGCCCGCATCACCGTTCATGGCAATGCACATTGAACATCCTGGCTCGCGCCACTCTGCCCCGGCGGCAATAAAGACCGCGTCCAGGCCCTCGTCTTCGGCCTGTTTGCGCACAGCTTCGGACCCCGGTACCACCAGCATCACCACACCGTCGGCCACCTTACGCCCGCGCAAAATATCAGCGGCGGCGCGCAAGTCGCTGATCCGCGAATTGGTACAGCTGCCAACAAACACGCGGTTGACCCGCACGTCTTGCAGCGCCGTGTCGTCCGCCATGCGCATATAGGCGCGCGCGGCCTCGGCGGATTTGGTTGTCGCCGCCGGGACCGATGCCCCCACGGGTGCAGCCGCATCGGGTGACACGCCGTAGGTCACCATGGGCTGAATGCGTGATGCGTCAATGGTCACCTCGCGGTCGAAATGGGCACCTGCATCGCTTGTCAGGGTTCGCCAGTCGGCGACGGCGGCATCCCATGCGTCGCCCGATGGGGCATGCGGGCGTCCCTTGACCCAATCAAAGGTCGTCTCGTCCGGCGCCACCATGCCAAAACGCGCACCGGCTTCGATCGACATATTGCACAGCGTCATGCGCCCTTCCATCGACAAGGCCTCCACCGCCGGACCAGCAAATTCGATGGCATAGCCCTGCCCGCCGTCAGCGCCAATCTCGGCAATCACCGCCAGTGCCATATCCTTGGCCCCAACGCCGGGCCCAAGCGCGCCGGAAAACCGTACGCGCATGGCCTTGGGCTTGCGCTGCAAGAGGCACTGGGTGGCCAGCACATGTCCCACTTCGGTGGTGCCAATCCCAAAGGCCAGCGCACCAAAGGCCCCGTGGGTGGAGGTATGACTATCGCCGCAAACAATGGTTTTACCCGGCTGGGTCAGGCCAAGTTCGGGCCCGATCACATGCACAATGCCGCGCCGCGCGTCACCCATGCCAGCCAGCTCAATGCCGTATTTCGCGCAGTTGGAGATCAGTTTGTTGACCTGCTCCTCGGCCTCCGGAGTGACATAGGGCAACCGGCCCGTCTCGTTGGCAGGCAGGGTCGGCGTGGAATGGTCCAGTGTGCCAAAGGTCAGGTCTGGGCGGCGGACAGCCAAGTCGCGCGACGCCAGCACGTCAAAGGCCTGCGGGCTTGTCACCTCATGAATGAGATGCAGGTCGATAAACAGAATAGCCGGCGCTTCCGTGCTTTCGGCTTGCACCAAATGGCGCGTCCAGAGCTTATCCAGCAATGTTTCCGGCATATGCGTATCCTATCTGCAGTCTCAGGCCTGCAAGAGTGCGGCAGTCCCGCCCCTGCGGCAAGTCTCTTTCGGGCTTTTTGAACATCCCGTGTCGGGCCGTCACCGAATATATGCGCCCTGCCCGCATCAGTGCAGACGGCCAGTTGCCTCGCTGAGGGCGATGTCTGACACACCGATAACCGGCTTCAGCGCCGCGCGAATACGGCTGGAAAGATGTGCCATATCCCCTGCCAGAATAAGCTCGGTGCAGCCTGCATTGTCCGCACGCGGGGAGCGGGACGATAAAATGACATAGCCGGACGCGCGCAGGCATGCCCGAAGCGAGTCCCCCAATCCGGGTGCGGCAAGATGGGCGATGGTGACCTGGGTCGCGAGGCCAGTGTTGGCTCCTTGGTCTGTGGAATATGTCTGCGTATCGGGCGGTCTCATAAGCGGAACCTTTCATAAAAAAACCCGCGTCCTGTTGGCGCGGGTTCGGAGGCCAGGGCTGTCTATCGGATCAGCCAGATCGCACCGTCGCCGCACGCGGCCCCGATAGCCGCGCGACCGAAAAGGCCGCAAGCACAAGCACGACATAGGCTGCAAGCATGACTGTCGCTGGGTCTGCGGGCATGGGGTGTTGTCCTTTCGTTGCGCGGTCAGGCCAATTCATCAAAATCAGTATTCAGGAAGGCGTGTTCGATCCGTTTCTGATGCGACCATATGCATCAAAATTATGGTCTGTAAAGACATAATTTTACGAATTAGATATTTATTTTGAAATTTTATGAAATTTCACCGCCTAGGCCGCGTGCGGCGTCTGCTCATCACAGCTGTCTGCCGCCGCTCGGGCACGCCAAAACCTCAACGCACCATCGTCAATCTGACCGTAGCGGATCGACAGCATATCCATGATGTAATTGTGATAGGTGTGCCAGGGGTGCCGGTCGCCCTGTTTGGGCAAACTATCCGCAGCCCGGGTGATATACCCCGATGTCAGATTGAGCATCGGCGACGGCACCAGATCATCGGGTGCCTCGGGCACACAGGCATCAAAACCGTGCTGGTCCATATAGCGGATCAGCCGGCAAATGCGCTCGGCGCTGAGGTCTACCTTCAGCGTCCATGAAGCATTGGTATACCCAATCATCCCGACCAAATTTGGCAG
>JASBSO010000154.1 GCA_030148905.1 Kordiimonadaceae bacterium
CAACCCGCCCGAGGGCATGGCGCTGGGCACCGCGATCGAGATTTTGCGCACCGAGCTGGAGCCACGCCTGCGCGAAATCATGCCGTCGGATGCCACCATTGCTTATGGCGGCGATGCCTCCAGCCTGGGCCGCGCTATTGAAACATTGGGCAGTAATTTTGCCGTGGCGGTGGTGCTGTTGTTCCTGATCATGGCGGCGCTCTTCCGCTCGGTTAAAGACGCGGCCTTGGTGATCATCTCGCTGCCCATGGCAACCGTGGGCGGCGTGCTGGCCTTGCAGCTATTGAACACCGTATCGTTCGCACCGCTGGATTTGCTGGGGATGATCGGGTTCATCATCCTCCTGGGCCTGGTGGTCAACAATGCGATCCTGCTGGTAGTGCAAACGCGCCGCTCGGAAGACGAGGGCATGTCGCGCACCGACGCCGTGCACACGGCCCTGCGCCTGCGCTTGCGCCCCATTTTCATGAGCACGCTCACCTCGATCATGGGCATGTTGCCGCTGGTGCTGGTGCCCGGCGCCGGCAGCCTGATTTACCGCGGCATGGCGACCGTGATTGTCGGCGGGATGAGCGTGTCGACGCTGTTCACACTGATCTTGCTGCCGTCCTTGCTGCAATTTGGCGGGCGGAAAAAATCATCACCCAATCATCAAGAGGCAGCCCCGATGCTGCCCGCCGAATAAACGCGAGGGAAATTGACCGATGAAAATGAAATGGGCCATATTGTCCGCAGGCACCGCTAGCGCCTTGCTGGTTGCCGCCGCACTCAGCTTTACAAATAGCACAACCGCCATCGCGCAAGGCGCGCCCCAGCGCCAAGGGCCACCCCCGGCCAAGGTCTCGGTGGCCACCGCCATCACCACCGCCATGGCCCCCACGGTCGAGATGCCCGGTACGGTGATCAGCCCTGCTGATAGCCGTGTTGCCGCCGCGATCTCGGGCACTGTCACCTGGATCGCCGATGTGGGCACGGCGGTTGAGGCAGGCGATGTGATCGCCCGTATCGACGACCGCGACTGGACGCTGGAACTGGCCGACCGCGAGGCCGAGATTGCCCGGCTAGAGGCGCGGCAAGGCTTTATGACCCGCGACCTGGCCCGTTTTGAAGAACTGGCCTCCAGCGGCAACAGCCCGGCGCAGCGCCTGGATCAGGCGCGGATGGACCTGGCCACCACCAAAGCCGAGCTGGACCGCGCCCGCGTCGCGCTTAGCCGCACACGGGTCAATCTGACCCGGGCCGAAGTGCGCGCGCCGTTTCCGGGGCGAGTGGTGGAGCGCCTGGCCGCACAGGGCGAATTTGCCAGCCCCGGGCGCGAGCTTGTCCGGCTTGTCGACACCTATCACCTTGAGGTGCGGGCGCAGATCCCCGTCGCGCTGGCGAGCGCGCTTGATGTCGGCGCCGAGGTGACCGTCACCGACAAGGACGGCGGTGTGGCCGCCCCTGTTCGCACCATTGTGCCCGTCGGAAATGAGGTCAGCCGTACTGTTGAACTGCGCGTCACTGCCCCCGAAGGGCGCTGGGTTGTCGGCACGCCGGTGCGCGTGTCGATCCCCACCGCATCGGTGCGCGAGGTGGTGGCGGTGCCGCGCGACGCGCTGGTGCTGCGCCCCGGTGCAGTGTTCATTTATGCGGTGGCGGACGATAACACCGCCCGCCGCATCGATGTGACCACCGGCACCGCGCGCGGCGACCTGATCGAGGTGGTCGGCGACGTGCAGGCGGGCGAGAAAATCATCATTCGCGGCGGCGAGCGCCTGCGACCCGGCCAAACTGTCGAACTCACCGGCGCGGTGGGGTCGACCATCGCCGCCGCCGGGCGCTAGGGTTTTGTACTGGATTTTGTACTGGACTTTGTACTGGGCCGCCTAAAATCGCTATACTGCTCTCTCATGAAGAAGTGGCAGCTATGACCGACACACCAAAACCCAGCATCAGCGGGCACTGCAATTGCGGCGCGGTCCGGTTCGCGGTCAGCGGGCCAACATCCGATATTTATGTGTGTCACTGTTCGATTTGCCGGCGCTGGACCGGCATGGGCGGTATTGCCGTTGTGATCGCCGCCAAGGATCTCTTTCGCTGGACTGCTGGCGCGGGCATGGTCCGCACCTGGCACAAGCCCGGCCATGACTGGGTCAGTAGCTTTTGCACCCTGTGCGGGTCGGCCGTACCGGGCGAAAACGACGCGGAGCAGATGTTCATCCCCGCTGGGGCGATCAGCGAAGGCGGCAAGACCCTCAAGGTCAGCGACCGTATTTTTGTCGGCTCAAAGGCTCCGTGGGACATCATCGGCGACGACGCGCGCCAGCATATGGGCCATTATGAGGGCGAAGGATAACGTTAAACGGGATAACGGTCGCCCATCATGCGCCAGCCTTTGGCGATGATGGCGTCCAGCACGTCCATATCCACGCGCTTGAGCTGGGTGATATACAAACAGCTGCGCCCGGTTTTGTGCGCACCAAGGCGTGCGAGCTCATCCGTAAAGTCGTCAAAACCGGGCATGATATAGATCGCTGTGTTGGCCTTGCGCGGGCTGAACCCGGTGCGCATGAAGTCGCCCTCGCGCCCGCTTGCGTAGCGGTAATGATACTGCCCGAAACCAACGATGCTATCGCCCCACATGACGGGTTTCTCGCCCGTGATGCGACGCATCATCTCGAGCAGCACAGCCGCATCGGCACGGCGCACCGGATGATCAACGCTTTCAAGAAATTCAGCGACCGACGCGCCTGTAGGCTGGGTTATGTTATCTGAGGACATGCCTCACCCAAAGGCCTCGTCCCAGGTGCCCTGGGTCGCGGCTTTTGAATATTCTGTCGCCCGGTTTTCAAAGAAATTGGTGTGCTCGACCGCGTTGAGCATCGCGTCCATCCACCCGAGCGGGTTTTCGCTGATCCCGTAATGCGCGCCGAGACCCAGCTGGCCCAGCCGCCGGTCGGCGATATAGCGGATATAGCGCTTCACCTCGTCCGCCGTCAGGCCTTCCACCGGACCCATGCCAAAGGCCAGATCGATAAAGGCATCTTCGTGACTGACAATGGTGGTGCAGGCCTCCAGAATTTTGGCGTTCAGCGCCTCCACATCAATGTCCGGATTTTCCGACACAAAGGTTTTGAACAGCTGGATGATGTTGTTGCAGTGCAGACTTTCGTCGCGCACCGACCAGGTGATGATCTGGCCCATGCCTTTCATTTTGTTGAAGCGCGGGAAGTTCAGCAGCATGGCAAAACTGGCAAACAGCTGCATGCCCTCGGTAAACGCTCCAAACACCGCCAGCGTCAGCGCCACCGACTCTTTATCGTCGGCGGAGAATTGTTGCATATAGTCGTATTTGTCGCGCATTTCCTGATATTCGAGAAAGGCGGCATATTCAGCCTCAGGCATGCCGATGGTATCGAGCAAGTGGCTGTAGGCGGCAATGTGGATGGTCTCCATATTGGAAAATGCCGCCAGCATCATTTGCACTTCGGTGGGTTTAAACACCTTGGAATAATGCTTCATATAGCAGTTGTTCACTTCGATATCCGACTGGGTGAAAAACCGGAAAATCTGCGTCAGCAGATTGCGCTCGCTGGGGGTCAGCGTTTTTTGCCAGTCGCGCACGTCCTCGGCCAGCGGCACCTCCTCGGGCAGCCAGTGGATTCGCTGCTGCGTCAGCCAGGCTTCATAGGCCCAGGGATAACGAAATGGCTTGTAAACAATACGGTCTTCAAGAAGCGACATATGCGGCACATCTTCCAAAAAATGAGGGATGAATCGATACATCTAATTATGGCAGACTGTGCCCCGCGGAGAAAAGCGCTAAGTCGCCGCAGTATGAAATGAGGCCCTATGATCCGTCTGTTCTTTGTCCTGATTATTTTGCCAGCCCTGGCAACAACAACCGCACCCGCGCTGGGTGCACCCGCCCAAGACACGCTGGCGCTGAACCGGGATGACTATGGCCGTGTGCATGTGTCCCTGACCGACCGCGGCGGAGAGACGCACAGCTACCTGATCGACAGCGCCGCCCAGCGCCACGCCATCACTGAAACCGACAGGGCCCGCCTTGGCCTGACGCTTGGCCGCGGGGTGATCAACCACGCCAATAGCGGCGACATCACACGCGCCCAGTATGCACGCCTTGACCAGTCGCTGTTCGCCACCGGGCCCAGAGGCGGCGACCTCGTGGCGGTGATGCCGGGTGATCAATTGTTCAGCGATGATAGGCCACTGCGGATGGTCGGCATGGACATCTTCCGCGGGCGGCGCGTTTTGATCGACGCACCGGGCGGTGCGCTTACGGTCAACCCAAGCTTAGAGACGCTGGACACACTCGCCCTTGCCCCTATCCCGGCGACCCTCAATCGGCGCAAACTAATCACCCTGAATGTCCGGTATCAGGATACAGACCTGCTGGTGTTGCTGGCGACCGGCAGCAGTCATTCTTTGATCAGCCGCGCCGCTGTCCGTGCGCTATTTGGCCCCGAAAAACGGTTTTCGCGGCGCCAGTCGGTGTTTGCACAGCGCGGGCTGAACCCGGCGGAAGACAGTTTTCCCGCGCTTGCACTGGCTGATTTTTGCATGGAGCGCTGGTGTATCGGCAACGCCGTCTTTGGTCTCGCCAATCTGGACGCAGAAGCCTATGGCGCTGACCCCCACGCCAACCTTATACTGATCGGCATGGATGTGCTGGCCCGGTATCCCTTTGTGCTCGATTACCGCTACGCGCAAGTCTGGGTGCCGCAATCCGCCCTGAAACCACATGAGGAGCCAAAGTGATGATAACGCTGTTCTGGTATCCCCGCACCCGCGCCGCCCGCGCCCTGTGGCTGCTGGAAGAAGCGGGGCTGGATTACACGCGCGTCTTTGTCGACATCCGCAATCCCAGCGCGACAGATCCGCGCCTGAAAATGGCCAGCCCGATGGGAAAAATCCCCGCCATTATCGACGGCGACGTGATGATGGCCGACGGGGCGGCTATTGCGCTTTATATCGCCGACCGCTACCCGGACAGCGGCCTGGCGCCGCCTGTCGATCATCCGCTGCGGGGCCGCTATCTTTACTGGATGACCTTTGCGCCCGGATGTATCGAACCCGCGATGGCGCAAAAATTTGGCGGCTGGGAAACCAATCCACAGGCCATTGGCTGGGGCAATTTTGACATCATGATCAAAACCGCCGAGGCTGGACTGGCAGCAGGCCCATGGATTTTGGGTGAGCAGTTTTCCGCAGCCGATGTGATGGTGGGCTCGTCGTTCAATTTCATTCGCACCTTTGGCATCATGCCCGACAGCGACATTTTGAACGCCTATGTCGACCGGTGCCTGGAGCGCCCGGCCTATCAGCGCGCCCTGGATATCGATGCGGTTGCTGCGGCGGAACTGGAGGCACCGTCCTCCTCTGATGAATAGACCGACCGCTTATCACATCATGCCGGACCCAAGCCCAGCAACGAACCAAAAAGCCTGAGGCTTAGGCTGGCTGGGCGGACGGCTCATCCAGGGTGATGATCCCCAGCGTCACACCGCGCAGTACGGCGCTGATCCGGTCATTGACATCCAGCTTGCGAAAACAGCGGCGGCTGAGTGTATCGACCGTATGACGCGATATGCCCAAAATCTGTGCAATAACAGATTTGCTTTTGCCGCGGGCCATCCATTTCAGCACCTCGCGCTCGCGACTGGTCAGCGTTGTCGGCTCCAGAAATTCGCCGCCGCGAATTTCCAGATAGCGGATATGCACTTGCTGACAGGCAAATTGAAGATCGGTCAGGTCGGAGCGGTCATAATCAAGTAGATCGCGCGTTGACCCGATACCGAAATAGGCGCACCCGCCTTCGGGACCAAAGATCGGAACGGCCCAACCGTCCACAAAGCCAAAGCGCCGCAAATCCGCCAGATAGCGAATTTGGTCGGGGCTCAGCGTGATCCGTTTGTCGACCTCAAACCAGCGATATGGCCTGAGCGCCCGCCGCGCCACCGAGATGATCGGGTCATCCTGAAAATAGTTTTGCGCACGGTAGTGCTCAACCCAGGCCTCGGGGAAGCAATGCCACTGAAACCCTTCGGAAAAGCTGATTTGGCGTAATTTTGCCGCCAGGATGTGATAGCTCAGCGCATCAGCATGATGCGCGGCACCATAGTCCTGAAAGGCAGCAAACAGCGCATCGGCGGTTTCGCAGGCATTGGTTGTATCGATAAATGCGCTTAACACGACAGCCCCCACAATTGCTGACCATCTTATCACTCGGCTTCAGGGCTGTCACGCAGGAGCGGGACAGAAATACCGTGCGTGTTCCTATAAGAAAGCGACCGTTCCGAGAGTGTTTATGTGCCGAGTATTCAACCTTACGCAACCTGCTTGAATGGTACAAAATTGAGTGAGACCAGTAAATGAATGCCCTTGATCATCAGCGCCTGACGGTCGCAGCCCCCACCATGCTGGAACGGTTTGAATGTGAAAGCCTTGGCACATTCCACATCAGCGATGATCAGTGCATTCATATGGAAACGCTGAACAAGGCGATGGCGCTTCTTGCACGTTATAAGGGTGAAAAGCCTTTTAAGCCCTATGTGCCGCACCGTACACGCTTGTCGCCGTCAACGGCGCTATTTGTACTGGATTCTGCCGAGAATTTGGACCTCTTTGGCCTCGACCGCCCCGACTGGCGCATTTGGCGCATGGGCGGCGCATTGAAGGCGATGTTGGGAGACTTTACCGGCAAATATTTCAGCCAAATCGACAATCCGTCGATCGTTGCGCGGTGTTGCACCTTGATCAAAGTGGCGCGCGATACGGGCCGGTTGATCCACTCGGAATCGGTCTACACAGACCCCGAAGCCGGCCGGTTTCAGTTTCGCACAAAATATATGGACCTGAGCGCGCATTGCGGCCAGCTGCAACTTGTCGGCTGTCACGCCGATATACGGCCGCTGCTTTAATTATACGGGCCAGTAAGTCTATGGGCCAGTATTTCACCAGTATTTCACCTGGGGTTAAAGCCTTGTTCACGCTTACCCGCTAGCCTTAATGCCTGGTGTCGTTTTCGTGCGGCCATGTGCGATGAGGATGTTGACCAAATCATGGGTGATGCCGGACTTAAAAATACCGCTGACACGGGTTCAGCGCTTATGGAAACGCTTGAGTGCGAATCGCATGGTCCACTGTATCTGGCGTGCCCCAACGCACCCTATAGCGACAAACTGAGCCGGATTTTTGCCATCCGGTCGCGCTATCTCGGCGCTGACCATGCCCCGCAGCAAAATCGTCATGACGACCCGCTCGGTAAACATGTGGCACTGTTTGCCCATGAAAACCCGGAAGACCGCATCATGGCCTATGGCTGCGACCGTCCCGATTGGCGGATTGTCCGAATGGGGCCGCACATGCGCCGACTGTTGGGCGATTATGCCGGCAAACGGTTTAGCGAGCTTGAAGGCCTCGCCATCATTTCGCGCTGTGCCATGCTGTTAAACATCGCCCAGGAAACCGGCGAACTGGTGTACTGCGAGTCGATTTACCGCGACCGCAGCGGCCAACGGTTTCAACTTTTGTCCAAATATTTCAGCCTGCCCAAACAAGAGGGCGTGCATGCGCTTGGCGGCTGCCACCTGGAGATTCGCGCGCTTAGCGGGCGCTGATGCTTGACAGGCTGTCGCGGTTAATCGGCACCGTCGCCGATCAGGGCGCTTGTCGCCGCTGGCTTGGCCCGGCGTTCGTCCAGCACCAGGACCAAGGCCGCGCCGATAATGAACACGGCCCCCACCCACACTGACAGGGCTGGAATTTCCCCGAAAAAGACATACCCAAAGCCTGCCGCCCACAGCAGCGCGCTATATTCCATCGGGCCGATACGCTGGGCGGGGGCGTGCTTGTAGGCCCAGGTCATCAGCACCCAAACCGTTGTGCCGATAACGGTGAAGATCAGCACCCACGGTACAGCCACAAGCGGCAAAGGCGGCGACAGCACAAGCCCGGGGATGGCAAAATAGAGCGCCGGGCCAAGGTTGGCGTAAACCGCAACCGTCAGACCGTCGTCGATTTGTGCCCGCGCCCGCAACATAATCAGCGACAGCGCATAACACAGCGACGCGGCCAGGCAGTACAGCCGACCCTCCACGATCTGCCCGCTGTCGGCTGCGGCAATATTTGGGGTACCCTGCGTGATGATCACCACCCCGACAAACCCAATACCTGCCGCCGCCAGCGCCAGCACCCGAAGCCGCTCGCCCAGAAACACCCGCCCCAGAAACGGGATCATCAGCACCGCAGTGAAGCCCAGAACCGTCGCCTCGGCCAGCGAGACAAGCGTCAAGCCCTTGAAAAACAGGCCTGCTGCCCCGGCGTGCACCAACCCGCGCAGCAGATGAAACCGCGTACCGCGCGCATCCAGCCACGGCCTGCCCCGCAGGCGGTACACCCCTGCCATTGCCAAACCTGCGCTCAAAAATCGCCAAAACAGCAGGCCAAACAGCGCATAGTGCGATGCGGCATGCTTGACCACCACATCCAGCAGCGAGCCCAGCAAAACAGCAAGCGCGGCCACAAGCAGCGGAGACATCAATGGCGCGGGCATATATCGTCCTTATTGATCAATAAATCTCTAGCACAGGCGCACAGGCACCCGAGCGCTTGCGGAGCCATCCCCGCACCGCTTTTGCTGTTCATCTGGCGGTCATCACGGGTGCGTGATAGTTCTGTGATACGCGCAACACCCCATGGGGACAATTTTTTAGATATGACCAATGTCAGATTTTTCGTTTGATGTTCAATATGTAAATCCTGCGGATGCGTCGGTTCCGTTATTTGCATCGATCTTTGCGGCACTCGAGAACGCCGCCGAGCTATGGGCCCGGCATATTGCCGCCGACACCAGCTTAAGCGTCGGAATCTTTTTTGAAGACCTCAGCATGCTGCAGCGGGTCAACGGCGAATTTGTTTCGGTCAACACGGTGGCCTTTGCCGGGCCGACCGATTTCTTTTTTACCGGCGAAACTGTGGGCGGGCAGAACATTCTGCAATCCAACAGCACCTTGATGCTGGAAGGGGTCAGTGATTTTTCCGGCCTGACCTCGATACGGGACTTTCCGCCCTCGCCAACCGCGGTCAATCTGGGCGTGAATGTCGCGCCCTTTGATATTTTCGTGGCTGTCAATACCGCCTTTCTGAGCGATATTTTCATCGGTTCGCAAAGCGATACGGCAAGCGTGCCGCCGGGCCTGTTGGATATTCAAACCATTTTGGTGCACGAGCTTGGCCACGGGCTTGGCTTTTTTTCGTTCGAGGATGGCGGCCCAACCGGCAATGACATCACCCCCTTTCAAAGCTTTTTATCGACCGAGCAAGGCGGGGTGTTTTTCACCGGCGCGAATGCGGTGGCGGCGTTTGGGGGCTTTATTCCGGTGTTTGAAGACCTCAGCCACCTGGCAATCGACAGCTTCATTCTGTCGCCCTTTATCAACCGCGGTGTGCGCGAATTCATCAGCCCCACCGAAATTGGCATTTTGGCTGATATCGGCATTCCCGTTGTCCGGCCCTCGGCTGGGGATGACGATTTGTTCGGCTTTTCGTCCGTCGCCGATGTGCTGGCTGCGCGCAGCGGCGATGACCGGGTCAACGGCCTCTCGGGCGATGACGTCCTGTCGGGCCAGGCGGGCAATGACACGCTGATGGGCGAAGCCGGGGCCGACACCCTGATCGGCGGCGACGGGCGCGACCAGTTGCTGGGCGGCACCGGGCACGACAGCCTGTTGGGCGGCAGTGATGCTGACATTTTGGGCGGCAATGCGGGCCGCGATACGCTACGCGGCGGCGATGGGGGTGATCAACTGTTCGCCGGCGGCGGCGATGACCAACTGTTCGGCGGCGCGGGCGACGACACGCTTGAAGGCGGCAGCGGCGATGACGCGCTGCGCGGCGGCCCAGGGGCCGATCTTTTGTCGGCAGGTGGCGGCGCCGACCAGCTGGTCGGCGGCGACAGTAGCGATACGCTTTTTGGCGGCGCAGGGGACGACACGCTGTTGGGCAGCGGTGGCAGCGATACGGTGTTTGGCGGGACGGGCCGTGACACTTTGAACGGCGGTGACGGCGATGACCGCCTGAACGGCAGCGCCGGGGATGACATCCTGACCGGCGCAGGCGGTGCGGATGCGTTTGTGTTCTTGCCCGGCGGCGGCAATGACACGGTTACCGACTTTACAGTCGGCGAGGACAGCCTGGTGCTCGGCGATTTTGACGGGACAGGCTCTGCGGCCGCACCCGACACTGCCCTTGAGACAAGCGTGGACGGTCAGTCCGGGCTTTTGCTTGGTTTCGGGGCAAGTGACAGTGTGTTCCTGACCGGACTGCAGCTGGAGGATCTGGACCTGATCCTCAGCGCAGCCTAATGAGCAACGCGGACGTCTTCGTCTGGCATCACATCCAAAAAGATCGACGATTCGATCTCAACACCGGCGTCGACTTTATCGATATCGGCGAGAAGTCCGTTGGCCTTCAAACTGAGAAGGCTGACAATTCCCGGCCCGCCACCTTCGGCAATAAGCGGCAATCGCAGATGTTGAATATCTATGATTTTTCGGTCGTCAGTGCCGTATACAGCCGTCAGAAATGCACCCTTGCGCTCGCGGATAACGCGGCGGGCGACGCTTAAGTGCAAGGACCGATGCGCCGGGTCGCGGAAAAAATAGGCCATTTTGGCACCCGCCACATCTTCCCTGAACATGCGGTCAATCTCGGACCCAACAAACACAAGCCGCGATTCGGTGATGTCGGCATCCCATGCCGCCACCATCAGAAACGGCATCCACTGGCTGAAATATGTTGGGGTAATGTCAGCGGCAACCGGCACAGCCCCACGCGCCGCCGCGCGCATGCGCCACGCCTCCACAAAGCTGGCGAACTGATCTGGTATGTCGTGACGCCCCACAGTCATAGCCAAAGCCTACACCAAGAAAGCGTACCCGCACCACCAGAGTCTACCCCCGATTATTGACAGGCGAGGCATTCCTCATAATCGGTCGGGCTTGCCGCCTGGGGAAAGGGTAGGCGCGGCTCGGCTTCCACATGCTTGGTGGCGTCGCGCACATCATGGTCAGAGGCGACAATCTCCGCCCGCTGGATCGACTTCGACCGGCAGTAATACAGGCTTTTCAGGCCCTTCTTCCACGCCTGCAGGTGAATCTGGTGCAGGTCGCGTTTGTGCACGTCGGCGGGCAGGAAAATATTGACCGATTGCGCCTGACTGATGAACGGCGCGCGGTCGGCGGCCAGTTCCACCACCCAGCGCTGATCCAACTCAAAAGCGGTTTTGAACACGGCTTTTTCCTCTTCGGTCAGGAAATCAAGATGCTGAACGCTGCCATCATGGGTGGTGATCGACGACCATATGGCCTCGGTGTTTTGGCCGCGCTCTTCCAAAAGCCGGGTCAGCGCCTGATTGCGCACATTATAATTCCCCGACAGGGTTTTGTGGTTGAAGCTGTTGGCGGCAATCGGCTCGATGCCGGGGCTGGTGCCCCCGCAAATGGTGGAAATGCTGGCCGTTGGGGCAATCGCCGTTTTGTTGGAAAACCGCTCCATAATTCCGTAATCGGCGGCGTCGGGACACGGCCCGCGCTCGACCGCAAGCGCGCGGCTGGCGGCATCCACCCCGGTTTGAATATGTTTGAAAATCTTGAAATTCCACGATTTTGCCATGGCGGATTCGAACGGAATCATATGGTTTTGCAAAAAGCTGTGAAAGCCCATCACACCCAGGCCAACCGACCGCTCGCGCATGGCGGCATAGCGCGCCTTGGCCATTTCGTCGGGCGCGCGGTCGATAAAGTCCTGCAACACATTATCGAGAAACCGCATCACATCGCCCAGAAAATGCGGCTCGTTTTGCCAGGCTTCAAAATGTTCCACATTCAAGGACGACAAACAGCACACCGCCGTGCGCTCGTTCCCCAGATGGTCGACGCCAGTGGGCAGGGTGATTTCCGCGCACAGGTTAGAGGTTTTCACCGTCAGGCCGGCAAGTTTGTGATGCTCGGGCATCGCGCGGTTGACCGTGTCGGAATAGATGATATAGGGCTCGCCCATTTCGACCCGCGCGGTCAAAATCCGGATCCACAGCGACCGTGCCGACACCGTGCTGACCACATGGCCGTCCTTGGGGCTGGTCAGCGCCCAATCCTCGTCGGACTCAACCGCGCGCATGAACGCATCCGAGACCAGCACACCGTGGTGCAGGTTGGGGGTTTTGCGGTTGGGATCGCCGCCGGTTGGGCGGCGAAGCTCGACAAATTCTTCAATTTCCGGGTGACTGACCGGCAGGTAGATCGCCGCCGACCCGCGCCGTAAACTGCCCTGACTGATCGCCAAAGTGAGGCTGTCCATCACCCGCACAAAGGGCACAATGCCGCTGGTTTTGCCAACGCCGCCCACGGCTTCGCCGATCGAGCGCAGATTGCCCCAATAGCTGCCAATGCCGCCGCCCTTGGACGCCAGCCAGACATTTTCGGTCCACAGATCGACGATCGACGACAATTTATCCTGCGCTTCGTTCAAAAAGCAGCTGATCGGCAAACCGCGGTCGGTCCCGCCGTTGGAGAGCACAGGCGTCGCCGGCATGAACCACAGCTTGGACATATAGTCATACAGGCGCTGCGCATGGTCGTCGCTATCGCCGTAATAGGACGCCACGCGCGCAAACAGATCCTGAAAGCTTTCCCCCGGCATCAGATACCGGTCCTCGAGCGTCGATTTTCCAAATTCCGTCAAAAGCGCGTCGCGTGCACGATCCACACGCACGCGGCCACGGTGTTCAATTTGGGTAACTTCAAACATCTGTTTTGCCTTTTTCGCGTCCCGACAGACCCTCGACTCGTATGCCTGATCGATCACAGTTTCAAGAACAAAAAGAGAACATATCTCCATTGTCTTGATTTTGTTAGATTTTTACCGACATCCCCGACGTTTGGGCCATCCCCCAGCGCCGAGTCTTAAGGATAGGCACCAGGGTGGCCTTCGTCAACATTGTGTGGAATATGACGGATTTCCTACAAGATTTTGTGGACATGTCTGTGGATAACGCGCTGACAAGCTGTGCACATATGGCCGCACTTGGCGGAAAAAACAGCAAATCTGCCGAGTCGAAATTTGGCTAAGCCCCCGGCCCGCTGGGGCGGGTTAAAATAAACACCGACACCGCCGACAGAACCGCCAGCTGGATCAACAGCACCACGGTCGCCGCCCCCAAAAGCAGCGATACCGAAAATGTGGCGACAATCACCAAGATTGCCGACAGTTTGGCGCGCTGTGAAATGGCGCCATATGCATTCCAATTGTGGATCATCGGGCCAAAATTACGGTGAGTAATCAGCCAGGAGTGCAGGCGCGGCGACGAGCGCGCAAAGGCAAAAACCGACAAGAGAATAAACGGCGTTGTCGGCAAAAGCGGCAACACCACACCAACCAGTCCAAGCCCCAGCGCCGTATATCCAACACAAAGCCAAAGGAGCCGGGACATGGGGGCGGCCTTTAAAACAGGCCTTCGCTTGGCAGGGCCTTATCGCCCATGGCCAAAAACTTTTCCCGGCGCAGGCGGCGCAATGTGCGCCCGTCGATGCCCGCCATATCGCGCAGGGCTTGTTCGACCGCATCGCCGACCATGTTCATCGCCCGTTCGGCATCGCGGTGCGCACCGCCCAGGGGTTCGCTGATCACCGTGTCAATCACCCCAAGCGTCAACAGATCGGACGCGGTGATGCGCAGCGCAGCGGCTGCCTCTGGGGCTTTTTCCGCCGTGCGCCACAAAATCGATGCGCAGCCCTCGGGCGAAATGACGCTGTAGATCGCATGTTCCATCATCAAGACGCGGTTGGCTGCCGCAAGCGCCACCGCACCGCCAGAGCCGCCCTCGCCCACAATGGTGGTGCAAATCGGCACGCTGAGCGACAAACAGCGGTCGGTTGACCGGGCGATCGCCTCGGCCTGGCCGCGCTCTTCGGCGCCAATCCCCGGATAGGCCCCCGGTGTGTCGACAAAGGTGATCACCGGCAGGCCAAACTGGTCGGCCAAATCCATCAGCCGGATCGCCTTACGGTATCCTTCGGGCCGCGCCATGCCAAAATTATGCGTCAACCGGCTGGCGGTATCGCTGCCTTTTTCGTGGCCCATCACCACGCAGGCCTCGCCGCGAAACCGCGCCAGTCCGCCAACAAGCGCCGCATCCTCGCCAAAGGCGCGGTCGCCCGCAAGCGGGGTGAAATCTTCCATCAAATGATTGATGATCGTGCAGGTATGCGGACGTTCCGGATGCCGCGCCACCAGCGTTTTCTGGTGCGGGGTTAGCTCCGAGTAGGTCTCTTTCAAAAGCCGCGACAGCTTGCCCTCGAGCTGGCTGATCTCCGACGACACATCCACCCCGCCCGACGGGGCAAAGCTTCTGAGGTCGCGAATTTTGCCCTCAAGTTCAGCGATTGGTTTTTCAAATTCGAGAAATGTCATCATTGGCTATACTTTGCCCGACCCTGTGGACCCTGTCAAAAATACGGCACATGCGCCCTTATCGCCCGCATGTGTTCTGCCTTTTGCCGCCATGAGTCAACCCCCCATTACCGACCAAGAGCAACGGCCCGAACGCGGGTGTCAGG
Source organism: Kordiimonadaceae bacterium (assembly GCA_030148905.1). Classification (GTDB taxonomy): domain Bacteria; phylum Pseudomonadota; class Alphaproteobacteria; order Sphingomonadales; family Kordiimonadaceae; genus JASBSO01. Next base: position 14,622 of record JASBSO010000154.1, read on the forward strand.
GTGTTTTTGGCGTTGCAGCAGCGCGAAACCGGCCAAAAGCCGTGCGCCGTGTGATGGTGGCCTCGAGCGCGGTGCGCGACAAGGGGACAACGCGCTCCTGCTGGCGCGCAAAGAGCGGGGCCTGGTCGCTATAATGCGGCGAGTTGGCATCCAGCGTGGCGCTGCCAAAATTATGCACACTGGTCACGTGCCTGCCCTCAGCCCCAAAGCGGACAAATTGCAGATAGCCGTCCCCGGCGCGGTCCATCAGGCGGCCGTCTTCTGTCGGCGGCCAGCCATAAACCGCGCGCAGCACATCGGGTCCGCCCGACAAGGGCCAGCTTTTGTCGCCGCGCACCAGACGGTTCACGTCGCCCCATTCGGGGTCAAGCCGCCCAAAATGCTGCATCATGTGCCGGGCGGCTTCAAACAGCGTTACCTCCATAGGTGGTGGCACATCGCCGGTGATCCCCTCGGTAATCGCAGCATAAAGCGTAAACAGCGCCAATCCGGCCGAGCGATTATCGGCATCGGTCGACAGGTCCCACGCCCGCAACACATCCAGCGCGGCGCTTAGGTCAAGGCCCGCGGCCTCGAAATCGGGGCGCAGCGCCGCCAGCCGTGCCTCGTCGGCCAAGAAGGCGCGAAAGGCCTGTATCGGTGGGAAGTCTTCGTCGTAGCGGGTGTCATATTTGATTTGCCGCAGCGCGTCGATGTCGATCGGATGGCGGGATGCCAGCAACCGCCGCAACCGGTAGGCGCGGTTGGTCATGCCGGCCTCGATCCCCATACTGGCGGGAAAATGCTCTGCTTTCGGAGCGGCTGTCCCGCCCGCCGAAACAAAGGGCCGATTATTGGCATTGAACACCGTGCCGGTTTCAGGGTCCCGCGTAACCGGCACCTCGGCATAGGGCCGGTAACCGCGCCAGATCAGGTCGCTGCGGGTGCCATCCACCACACCCTGCCAATTTGCATCCTCCACCTGCCGGTTGGGGAACAGCGCATGATAATAATGCGCGATATGACCGTCGCGGTCGCCGTAAACATAGTTGATGCTGGGCATCCCGTCCTGGGCAAGGCCTGCCTCAAAATCAGCCTGGGTGCGCGCTTTGTTAAGCGCAAGCAGTTGGTCCAAATGCCCAAGCGTGTCCATCCCGGCCCAGCGTAGGGCAAAGGTCCCGTTCGCGGCCGTTAGCACCGGGCCGTGCGCCGACTGTTTGACGGTTTCTGTAACCGTCCAGCGCAAGGGGCCCCAAATGCCAATCTCGATGGCGATGTCGCACACTTCGAACGGTACCCATGCGCCGTCAAGCCTGTATTCGCCGGCATTGTCGGGGTTCACCTCCAGCCGGTACACATCCACCAGATCGGGTTTGTTGACCGTATTGGCCCAGCCCAGCGTCGGCCCCGAGCCGTGCAAAATCAGCGGTGCACCGGGAAAGGTACTGCCGACCATGTCCCAGCCTTGCTGCGATTTGAGCCGCGCCTCATACCAGGCAACAGGCCCGGTGAGCGGCTGGTGCGAATTGACCAAAAGCAGGGTTTCCCCCGTACCGCTGGCAGCAGGCGCGACGGCGACACCCTGACTGCCGCGGATCAACGACGCGCCGATGCGCGGGGCCCATGCGGTGCCGCCTGCAAGGCTCAGCCCGCCAGCGGCGGCGTTGGCGGCGCCGGTTTCACCGGCACCATAGCGGCCTTCAAACACCTGCCCGACCACCTTGTCAAAGCCGTAAAACAGCGGCGATTTGAACAAAAACCCCGCGATGATATCCTCGCCCCGCACCGGCAACAGCGCGCGGTGCACCGGCACCCCGCTTTTTGCCAGATAGTGATTGACCCCGCTTGCATAGGCCTCGGCGACGGCGCGGGCCTCGGGGCTGACCCGGCTGTCATAACCCGCGCGCACCACGTCCCACACGCCCATCCACCGCACCAAAAAGTCAGCCGCGGTGGCGTCCAGCCCGTTTTTGGACGCCAGCCGTCCGCGCGTCGCCAGGATCACATCCTGCAGCGTGGCAAAGTCATCCTCGGCCTGTGCATAGCCCAAACCAAAGGCCACATCGGCGTCGCGGTCGCCGTAGATATGCGGGACACCGTAAGCGTCGCGCAGAATTTCCACGTCATAGTCCGCTGCAAGCTGTAGATATTTCGTGCGCCCGGGCTGCGGCGGCAGCGTTAAAAGCGCCGTCATATATACCATCACACACAGGGTGATCAGCCCGCTTGTACCCCAAATCAGATAGCGCTTCACGGTGCCATTCTCCCTGTGCCTGAACGCTTGGCGAGGGGATGATGAGCCTCCACCAGCGCTTTCATACGGGCGTCCAGAATATGCGTATAAATCTGCGTCGTCGAGATATCGACATGACCCAAAATCTGCTGCACCACGCGCAGGTCGGCCCCACCCGCCAACAGATGCGTGGCAAAGGCATGGCGCAATTTGTGCGGGCTGACGCGGCTTGGCTCCACCCCGGCCTGGACAGCGAGGTCTTTGAGCATCTGGCCAATGCGCTGGCGAGTCAGGTGCCCCTCTTTACCGCGACTGGCAAACAGATAGGAACTGTCGGCGTCCGGACCGCCGTCGCGCAGCGCGCTGTACCGCGCAAGCGCCGTGCGGGCTTTTTTGGACAAGGGCACCATACGTTCGCGCCCGCCCTTGCCGACCAAAAACAGCATATCGCCGCCGTCAACCAGCGCCCGGCGCGGCAAGCCTGCAAGCTCGCTGACCCGAAGCCCGGTGGCATATAAAACCTCGACAATGGCATGCAGGCGCACGGGCGGCAGATGGTCTGGCCGCTGGTCGGCCAGCGCCTCCGCCCTATCCAGCAGGCGGTCCACCTGCGCCTCGGACAGCACCCCCGGCAAGCGCCGTCCGCGCAGCGGCCCTTCGATGCCCGATGCCGGGTTGTGCGAGGTCACGGCGTCCTGAAACAAAAACAAATAGAAATGCTTGATCACCGACAACCGACGCGCAGCGGTGGATGCCGCCAGCCCTTCGGCTTCAAGGCGGGCGAGATAGTCACGAATATGCCGGTCTGTGACCGATGTGGCGGGCGTATCCACCCAGTCTAGAAAGGCAGTGATATCGCGCTGATAGGCGGCAAGGCTATTTTGGGCATGCCCCTTTTCAGCCGCCAGCATTTCCAGAAAGGCATCGATCAGCCCGGTGTCGGATGCGTGCACTATAGCCCTGCGGCGATCAAGGCTTCGAGGCCAAGCTGATCGGCCAGCGCGCCAAGGCCCTGCCGATGCAGGCCCCCGTTAAGCGACCCCATCACCACAGACGGCACATCGGCCATGCCGTAATCGGCAACCATCTGAAACGCCGATTTCAGGCTCGACGCCTTATAGCCCCGCGCGACCGAAATCAGAAAGGCACGCCAGCGTGCGGGCTGCGGCTGCAGCCCCGCTATGGGGGTGTCCTGGGCTTCGAGGCGCGCCCACAAACGCTCGGGCACGGTGCGGCCCTGCGCTTCAACGAGGCTGAGGAGAAGCCCCGCGCGTTTAAGCGCCGTTTGATCCGCCGTCTCGCCGCTCAGGCTGGGCCACCAACTGGTAAAATCGCTGGGCAGCAGGCCAGCGTCGAGCACCCCAGCTGCCACCAGCAGCGGCACCAGTTCTGCGGTGGCTGTATCGCGGGCAAGGTCGCGCCCGGCTGCGCTGGACCGCAAGGCCACAAACCAATCAAACGCGCGCTCGGTGTGGCCTGCGATCAGATGCGCACGGGCAAGGATCGCCGCCTGTGTGCGCTCCAAGGGCTGCGGGGCAATATCGTTCGTTGCACCGGCCAGAAGCGGTGCAATCTGCAACTCAAGCCCGGCGGCAACCGCGCTGTCCCACAGGGTTTCAAGGTCGCGCAACCGAAGGGCAATATCCTGATCGGTACCGAGCACCGAGAGAAGCCGCGCAACGGCAATCAGATCAATTGCGCCGCCCGCAAAAACTCCGGCTTCGGTGTCTGCGGCGACGGGCTGAGTCCCCCCAATGGCAGCACCGCTGACAAAGGCCCGCATCACTTCAACACTGGCCACCCCGCGCGCCATCGATGCTCGCAAAAGCTGGGCGCGCAAAGCATCATCGAGCCCCGGCAGCCGGATCAGGGCTTCGACCGCCAGCGGGTCAAGCGCAGCCTCGTCCAGTGCCGTTACCCGCGCCCCGGCCAGGCGGGTCATGGCGACGTGCAGCGGTGTCGCCTTCAATGGTGCGTCAAGCGCCGTGGCCTGCGGCGGTGCGCTGCCCGCCCGCTCGGCCTCGGCCACCAACAGAATTTGGTCCGCAAGCGCTACAAAATTGGCATCGGGTGCAGTCAGCGTATCCAGAATATCCAATTGGAAATCAACCGAGATCCGGTCGCCCTGGGCCGCCGCGCAAAAGACCGCAATTTCGACCCAGTAAATGTCTGCGTCATCCTCGCGCCGGGCGTCGGCCAGCGCACAGGCCTCCGACAGACGGGCACTGACAAGATACGCATCGCTGATCTGGCGGGCCAGCGCCGGCCAGTCGCGGTCGCGCGGCAGGCTTTCGATCAAGCCGGTATACCCACTGACCGACCCCAGCGCGCGCAACAGGCGCAGCCGGGCAGCATACAGAGCGGCGATGTCAGCGTCGCTCACACTGGGCGGGGCCGAAATCGCCCCCAGCGCCACATCGCGGGCAAAGGCGCGCAGGCTCAGCGACCCGGTTGGCGCGCCAAGGCCGTCCAGCACCGCGATCGCTTCGTCGCGGCTGAGCCCTTCGAACAGGGTGGCGGTGGCCTGCCCGCGCGCGGCGGGTGCATTGGGGGCAGCCTGCAGCGAGGGGTCAAAACTTGCGAGCGTGGCTTCTTCATAGCCCGGACGCACGAGTCCAGCACCGGTCGTTTGTGTGTCGTCTGCTTGGTCTTGACCGGCTTCGGCGGGCTGCGCATTGAGGTGTTGCTGCGCATCGGGCACGGCAGCGTTACCATCGCCCGCCTCTGCGACCGCCAGATCGCCCGACGGCGAGACGCCGTCCTCTGTACCGGGTGTTTCAGTCGTTTCGGCAACCGGTGCGGGCGGCAGGGTCAGCTTGGCAGGGTCGACAAAAGGCCGTGGCTGGATCGGCTGCGGCGCCGCCTCTGCAGGCCCTTGCACGCGCGGTGCGGGCATCCGGTCCCCAAGGAAGAAGGTTTTTTTCGCCGGAGGTTTTGCCGCTTGCACGGCTTGGGCCGCGTCGCTTTGTATGTCTGCGGGCGACGACGGGTCCTGCGCCGCCAGCGGAGCAGCGCATGTCAGGATCAAAACAGCAAGACTATGCCTAGGTCGGGAAACGGTCATCATCAAGCGTCTTGACCACAGTTTCCGATGGCGCCGGAATATCGAGCGTTGCCAAAACCGCAAGCCCGCCAGCCAGCACCAGTACAACCACACCAATGATGGCAAATCTAAGTTTTGGGGTCATTGCCTACTCCTGCCTGACGCACCAACCGCCCTTATGCTGCGGTTATAGCATTTCACCTCTAGCTGTCCACAGCCGCCTTTGCTGCACGCCCCCATGATATGCCCCGCAAACATGGAGGAAGAAAGGCAAAGCGCAGGCGGCAGAGAGACACTTTGACCCATAACAAAATAGGCGACCATCCGCAGGCCCTGTGCTAGGTAGGCGCTTATGTCCACAGAGACGCTTGAAACATACAGCGCACCTGCGCCGAAACCGGCGGAACCCGCGCCGCGCAGCTTGAAAAACCGCACACCCAAATGGGTGACGCGGCCTATTGTGCTGGTTGGCCTGATGGGGGCGGGTAAAACCACCATTGGCCGCCGCCTGGCGCGGGCGCTGGGCTTGCGCTTTGTCGACAGCGATCAGGAAATTGAAAAAGCGGCGCAAATGTCGATTGCAGAGATTTTCGAGCTGTACGGCGAAGCCGAATTTCGCGCGCTGGAACGCCGCGTGATCGACCGGTTGATGGACAACAAGGTCAAGGTGATCGCCACTGGCGGCGGCGCGTTTATCAACCGAGAAACCCGAAAACTGGTGCGCAAAAAGGCCGTATCGCTGTGGCTGGACGCCGACTTGGATGTGCTGGTTGAACGCACGTCGCGCCGCAATACACGGCCCTTGCTTTTGAACCGTGACCCGGCGGAGGTGCTGGGCAAATTGCTGGCCGAGCGCGGCAAGCACTACCGCAAGGCCGACCTGAAAGTGAAAAGCGAAGTCGGCCCGCATAAGGCGGTGGTGGCGGCGTGTATCCATGCGCTTGAAGGCCATATGCGCTCTGCACCCTTGCCTGCGCCACCAAACCCCCGAAAAAAGGCCCGATCATGACCGCTGAGCGGACCGTCAGTGTTGACCTGGGTGACCGCGGTTACCGCATCGATATCGGCGCTGGCCTGCTGGCGGCAGCGGGCGCGCGCATCAAAAATGTGGCACCGGGCGAGCATGTGTCGGTCATCACCGACACCCATGTGGCGGCGCTTTATCTGGCGCCCCTGCGGGCCAGCCTTGAAAAAGCGGGGCTGAACCTGCGCACCGTGATCACGGTTGAGGCGGGCGAGCAGGCAAAATCCTTTGCCAGTTATCAGCGCGTATGCGAACGGCTGCTGGCAGACCGGGCCGAGCGCAAGGATACGCTCATTGCACTTGGCGGCGGCGTTGTCGGCGACCTGACCGGGTTCGTGGCCGCCACGCTATTGCGCGGGGTGGATTTTGTGCAAATTCCCACCACGCTTCTGGCGCAGGTCGACAGCAGCGTCGGCGGCAAAACCGGGATCAACACGGCTTCGGGCAAAAATCTGGTTGGGGCCTTTCACCAGCCGCGCCTCGTGCTGGCCGATATGGATACGCTCGCAACGCTCGACCGGCGCGAATGGCTGGCGGGCTATGCCGAGGTGATCAAATATGGGCTGATCGATGATGCCGAGTTTTTTGCGCGGCTTGAGCAGTACCATGCCGACCTACTTGCGGGTGATGCGGGGTTGATCGCGGATATCGTTGCGCAGTGCTGCACCGCCAAGGCGCGGATCGTCGCCGAAGACGAACGCGAGGCCGGCAAGCGCGCACTGTTGAACCTCGGGCACACCTTCGGCCACGGGCTGGAGGCGATCGCGGGCTATGACGGCAGCCTGTTGCACGGCGAGGCGGTGGCGCTTGGCATGGTGATGGCGCTGGATTGCCATGCGCGGTTGGAGGGCAACCATTTCACCGACCGCGACCGATTGATCGCGCATCTGGATGCGGTTGGCCTGCCCGCGCGGCCTGGTCAGGTTACGCTGAACGCCGGGCGCGCCTTTACTGCGGATGCGGTCCTTGCGGCGATGGCGGGCGACAAGAAAGTTGAAGCCGGCAAGCTGGTGCTTATTCTGGGGCCAATCGGCGGTGCTGAGGTCCGGCGTGATGTGCCGACGGAAACAGTCGCCACCACGCTCGACGCGGCGCTGGCGGACTATAGGGAATAACGGACGACGCCATGGTCTCGCAAGACATTTGGATAACGGCA
>JASBSO010000164.1 GCA_030148905.1 Kordiimonadaceae bacterium
GGCGCGAACCGCTTTGACAGTTTCTGGGGCGCGGGGTTCGTCATCGTCGCCTGGACGGCGGCGCAGTCGCCACACGCCAGCACAGCCGTTGCCGGGCTCGGCCCCAACCAGATTTTGGTCCTCACATTGGTGACCATGTGGGGCCTGCGGCTGGCCGGATATCTATTGGTGCGCTTTCTCTCTGAAGGGGAAGACAAGCGCTATGTCCGCATGACCAAGGGCAAGGACGGGGCCGCGCGGCATATCTTCACCCTGTGGTTTGTCTTCGGCATGCAGGGGGCCTTGATGCTGGTGATCGCAGCACCGGCAATCGCCGTGATGGCCTACCCGCCCGAGGAATTGACCCTATTGTCGTGGCTGGGGGCCACGGTGTTTGCCGTTGGGGCCATCTTTGAATGGGGCGGCGACTGGCAGCTGGCCCGCTTCAAAGCCAACCCTGACAATGAAGGCAAGGTGCTGGACTACGGCCTGTGGGCCTGGACCCGCCACCCCAATTATTTTGGTGACGCGATGCAGTGGTGGGGCATCTGGCTGGTTGCCGGTGTGTGGTGGACGGTCTTTGCCCCGCTGCTGATCACCGTGATGTTGATGAAATGGTCGGGCGTGCCGCTGCTGGAAGGCGGAATGAAGCGCAGCCGTCCCGATTACGAGGCCTATAAAGAACGCACCAGCGCCTTTTTCCCGCGCCCGCCCAAGTCAAGCTGAGCGCCCGCGCATCAGGCTGCCTTCACTCAGGGGCAGCAAAGCCACCTTTGAGCGTGCCACCCTCATGCGCGGCCTTCGCGTCCAAGATACGCGTCACCAGCGCAGAACGTCCGCTGATGTCCTTGGCGGCCTCCAGGGCTGCGCGCGCATATGTGCCGCGCAAATCCGTGTCATCCACCAATGCCTTTGCCCGCGCAGCCATCTCACTGTAGTCCGCCAGAGGCGGCAAAGGCTTGACCGCCGCGCCGCCGTCACCATAAGGCAGGCTGAGCGTCGGCAGGCCCGCACCGAGACTATAAGCCACACCCCGCCCGCCGCCGATGCGGCGGGGGTTGAGCGAGGCATCGACAGCGCTGTAAAACGCCATGATATCATCCTGAAACCCGACATGACTGACCCGCCCTGCGAACTCGGGGTGCGCCGCCATCAGATCGCCGAACCGGTCAAACGGTCCGGCGAAGGCGATATGCGCCTTGGGATGACCCAGAATATCCGTCATGCAGGCGGCAAAGGCGCTGTCGACTTCGGTGTCAAGGCGCATGCCGACGACAGCAAAAACAAAGGCCTCTTCGGGCAAAGCCAGTGCGGTGCGAGTCAGCGTTTTGCCCGCAGCGGGAATGTCAAACCCCGGATGTTTGGCAAACAGATAGTGGTCCGCAATGCCCTCGGTCTTCATATCGCGCTGCATGGCGGCGTCCGGGTCGCTCCAGGTGTGGAAATAGACCCCGTCGACAAGCGGCAGGTCCGACGTGGTGGCAAAGCGAAAACTGAAGGCCTCGCCGACGAAGGCGTCGCTCATCAGATTGCTGGCGCCAATACCGATCACCAGGCTGGGCTGCAGCATGTCCATCACCTGCGCGGTGAACTGGATCGCGCGCGGGCCGAAGGCGGCTACCGGCGCCTGAAAATACGGGATCCTCATGTCGCCAAATTGCAGCTGGTGCTGACCGGCCATGCGCTCGGCCACCGTATAGCGCGCGCAGGGGTTGATACAGCCGTCGATCGCCGGGGTCATTTCCAATGTGTTGACAATGGCGACCTGTTTGCCGTGTTCGACCTTCAGCGCGCGGGCAAATTCCAGCGCGGTCACGGTGGGCGCGTGCGGCGGTTGCAGAAACTGGCCGGTCAGCAACACGGTCCAGTCGACCTCTTGGCCCTTGGCGGGGGCGCGCGGACAGGCCGCCAACTCGGCGCGCACCTGTGCCAAGGCTTTCCGGTAAGCGGCCCTGCGCCGCTCGCGCGTCACCATGTGCCGCACAGGGCCAAATTCGTCCCCGGGGTTAAAATCAATCACCGACAGCGCATAATAGGTCGCCGCCAGAAATCCGCTGCTGCCGGTTATATCGGCGGCGGCGGCGAGCGCGGTTTCAAAAGCTGCTGCATCACCGTCCAGGCGGTATTTTGAACTGGCGGCAAGCGCCCGCACACGCGGGTCGGTTGCTGCCATACCTTTTTCAAAAGCGGTAATCACGTCGCCGCGCGCCGAACTCTCTTGCTGGCGCAGGCCTTCGGTGACCGCAACGGCCAGGTGCAATTGCTGCTGCAAAAATGGCTCGTCCACGTCGCCGTCGCGTACGCCGCCGCGGTTCATAAACAGCAAAAACTCGGTCAGCGGATCGGTATTTGGGTCTTGGCTCATCTAGGACGGCTGGGCCGTATCTTTGCCCGCGGCTGGGGTCGAGCGCGACCAATAGGACGTGCAGGGAATTTTGCTCATATCAGCGCGGTCTCTATACGCGCTGGCGATTTCGGTGACCTCGTCAAGAAGCGCCATATCGAGCGTCGTGGGCTCCAGCCCCAGGCCCAGAAAGCGGTCATTGGTGACATTCAGGTCGTTTTCCACCGCCTCATTTCTGGGATTGGGCAAATAGGCGATGTCTGCGCCGGTTTTCTCGGCAATCAGTTTGGCCAGATCGCCAATGCGGTGCGTTTCGGTGCATTGATTGAGAATATTGACCCGCTCGCCCGCCTGCGGTGGGTTGGTCAGCGCCAGTTCGATACAGCGCACGGTGTCGGTGATATGAATAAAGGCGCGCGTTTGCCCGCCCGTGCCGTGCACCGTCAGCGGATAGCCCACCGCCGCCTGCATCAAAAACCGGTTCAATACGGTTCCGTAATCACCGTCATAATCAAAGCGGTTGATCAGCGCCTCGTCGCGGCGCGTCTCGGGGGTTTGCGTGCCCCAGACAATGCCCTGATGCAGGTCGGTGATCCGCACCCCGTCATTTTTGTTGTAAAAGGCAAAAAACAGCTGATCCTGCGTTTTGGTCATATGATAGATCGACCCTGGGTTGGCAGGATAAAGAATTTCCGTGTCAACCAGCCCTTCGGGCGTGTCGACCTTGATCGGCAGATATCCTTCAGGGATTTTCAGCCCTGCCGTGCCGTACCCGTACACCCCCATTGTGCCCAGATGCACCAGATGGATCGGCAGGCCGCTTTCCACAATCGCCGCCAGCACATCATTGGTCGCATTCAGATTGTTGCTGACCGTATAGCGCTTGTGCGCGCTCGATTTCATCGAATAGGGTGCTGCACGCTGTTCGGCAAAATGGATCACCGCATCGGGCTTGAATTCGCAAAACAGCGACAACAGGCGGTGATAATGCTCGCCAATGGTAAAGGTTTCATGCGCGATCTGGTGGCCGCTAATGTCTTTCCACACCCGCAAGCGCTCGCCCAGCGGGCGAATCGGCGTCAGCGAATTTGCCTCAAGCTCGACGTCGATTTTGCGGCGGCTGAGATTATCGACAATGACAACCTCATGCCCGCGCTCAGAGAGATGCAGCGCCGTCGGCCAGCCGCAAAACCCGTCCCCGCCAAGGACAACAACCTTCATCGCATCACTCCTTGATGTCGCGGCACCCTAAAGCGCTTTGACAATCTCCTCGACCATCTTTTTCGCGTCCGAAAACAGCATCATCGTATTGTCGCGGAAAAACAGCTCGTTCTCCACCCCGGCATAACCGGAGCCCATGCTGCGTTTGACAAACAGCACCGTGCCCGCGCGCTCGACATCCAAAATCGGCATGCCGAAGATCGGGCTTTGCGGGTCGGTTTTGGCCGCCGGGTTGGTGACATCATTGGCACCGATGACAAAGGCCACATCGGCGGCGGCAAATTCGCTGTTGATGTCCTCGAGCTCAAACACGTCATCGTAGGACACATTGGCCTCGGCCAGCAGCACATTCATATGCCCCGGCATCCGGCCCGCCACCGGATGAATGGCATAGGACACCTTCACCCCCTCTTTCGCCAGCACGTCGGCCATTTCCTTCAGCGCGTGCTGCGCCTGCGCCACCGCCATGCCGTAGCCCGGCACGATGATGACCGACTGCGCGTTCTTCATCAGGAAGGCCGCGTCCTCGGCCGAGCCG
>JASBSO010000189.1 GCA_030148905.1 Kordiimonadaceae bacterium
CTGCATCCGCACGGGGTGTATTCACTGCCGCCAACACTGCGCGGTGGCCGCCGCGACCGCGACCGGTATCTGGCTATCGGTGAAAGCGACCGCTTTACCCATATTTACCAGAAACCGTTGCAATAGCTGCGGTTAACGAGCCAGGTCTGACGCGGTGCGCACCTCGCGCATCACAAATTGCGCCTGGCTTTGCCCTTCAATTTCAAAGGCGCTGACGCGGGCACGGAAGGTCAGCACCCGGCCTGCGTCGCGGCGAAAATATTCCACGCGAAAGCCGCCTTTGCCGTCGCGCTCAAAACGGGCGCGGCGAAAGCCTGTATCGGCCGGGTCAAATATCTTGCTGAAGGCTTGGCGCAACATCTCTGGATCGCCGCTGCGCAGGCCCAGATTGCATTCATTATGCGCGTCAAACACCGTGATATCGCGGCTGTGGTTGACGCGCACATTGCGGGCGGCCTCGCCAAAGCGAATGCGCGATTCAAAGTCATCCAAACGCTTCAGCTCACCCTTGGGGGCGGGTAGGTCAGCAACAATGGGGCGGGCGCAGTGATTGAGAAAAAGCCCGATCGCCTCAAAACTGTTTTCCAGTTTCATCGTCTCGTCCTCGCGCGCGGCCAAGGCGGGCACGCTGAGGGCTGACAAGACCAGACTGACAAACAAAATTCGCACGGGTTTGCTCCACGAACCATATGCGTGCAAAAATACGAGCGCCTGTGCATAGGCTCAATGAATCGGCCCGATTTGCGTAAAAATTGTTTCAAATCAGGGAGAAACGCGTTTGACTGTGGGCTGATTCCCGCTGCCGTGTGGCATCTAGCATTTTGTTTTGGAGAGACCCGATGACGGACACCCCGCGCCCGCCCGCCAATCTGACCGAGCATGGCTTGTCCCGCTCACTTGGCCGCCTTGATACGCTGACACTGGGCTTCGGGGCGATTATCGGCTGGTCGTGGATTGCGCTGATCTCGCGCCTGATGGTTGAGGCAGGCTCCTTCGGCGCGATTATCGCCACCCTCGCTGCGGGCGTAGTGATCATTGCGCTGGGGCTCATCTACGGCGAGCTGGCCTCTGCCATGCCCAAGGTTGGCGGCGAACATGCATACAGCCTGCGCGCGCTGGGGCCTGATGCCTCTTTCCTGTGCACGTGGGCGATCACCTTTGCCTATGTCACGGTTGTGGCCTTTGAGGCGGTGGCGTTGCCCGATGTGCTGGAAAAGCTCATCCCCAGCCTGGATAGCACCAAGTTGTGGACCATCAATGGCAGCGATGTGTATCTGGAGGAGATTCTGATCGGCTCGGGCACCGCGCTGGTGTTGATGTGGCTCAACATTCTGGGTCTCAGGCTTGCGGCCTTTGTGCAGACCATCGTTGTGTGCCTGATCGTTCTGGCGGGCTTTGTGCTGTTTTTGGGCATCCCGCTTGGCGGTGACATGCACAATGCCGACCCGCTGCTGGTTGGGGGCACATCGGGTGTGCTGGCGGCGATGGCGCTGGTGCCGTTCATGATGGTGGGCTTTGACGTGATCCCGCAAACGGCTGAGGAAATCAACCTGGAGGCCAAGTACATCGGTACCTTGCTGGTGGTCTCGCTGGCACTGGCCCTGCTTTGGTATGTATTGATCGAACTCGCTGTGGGCATGTTGGTGCCGGCGGCCAACCGCGAGGTCGGGGCGCTATCGACCATCGATGCCGCGCGGGTCGCGTGGGGGGACACCGGGGCAACGCTGCTGATCTTTGGCGGAGTGGCCGGTATTTTGACCAGTTGGAACAGCTTTCTCATCGGCGGGTCGCGGGCGCTGTTTGCGCTGGGGGCCAGTGATATGCTGCCGCGCTGGTTTGCCGCCGTACACCCCAAGCACCGCAGCCCCACCAACGCGATTATCTTTGTCAGCGGGCTTGCCGTATTTGCACCCTTGTTCGGGCGGCAGGCGGCGACATGGTTTGTCGATGCAGGGTCGTTCGGATTGATGATCGCCTATCTGTTGGTGTCGGCAAGTTTTATTGCGCTGCGCCGCGATGAACCCGACATGGAGCGCCCGTTTCGCGCGCCCGGCGGCAATGCGCTTGGATATTTTGGCTTGGTAGCGTCGGTGGCGATGGCGGCACTTTACCTGCCGGGCTTGCCCGCCGCGCTGACCTGGCCGGTGGAATGGGTGATGGTGATTGCGTGGTTTGTGGGCGGCGGCCTGATGTACCGCGCGATGAAACCAAAAATGTCACCGCATCAGGGCTAAGCAGGCTCTGATTATGGGCTCGGCAGGCGGATCTCGGCGTCGATCGCGTCAATCGCTTTCAACAGTTCTGTCGGCAGGGTGACCTCGGCGCTTTTCAGGGCCACATCCAACTGGTCGAGGCTGGTGGCGCCGATGATGTTGGCGGTCACAAATCGCTGCTGGTTGACAAAGGCATGCGCCATGATCGCGGGGTCGAGCCCATACTCGCGGGCCAGCGCGACATAGCGCGAGGTGGCCGCGCGCCCTTGCGGGCTGAGATAGCGGTTCAACTGCGAGGGGTAGATCGTCAGCCGTGACCCTTTGGGCTGAGCCCCGCCTTCATATTTGCCCGACAGCGTCCCGAAGGCGAGCGGGCTATAGGCCAACAGGCCGCATTGTTCGCGCCAGGACACTTCGGCGAGGCCAACCTGATAGCTGCGGTTCAATAGGTTGAAGGGGTTTTGCACCGACTGCACGCGCGGCACGCCCGCGGTTTCGGCCAAATGCAGGGCGTGCATCACACCCCACGGCGTTTCGTTCGATAAGCCGATATGCCGGACCTTGCCCGCCTTAACCAGCTCACCCAACGCGTCCAGCGTTTCCAAAAGCGGCACTTCACCCGCCTGTGGCTCGCGCGGGCGGTAATACAGCTCGCCAAAAAAGTTGGTGATCCGCTCGGGCCAGTGCACCTGATAAAGGTCGATATAATCGGTTTGCAGGCGCTTGAGGCTGGCGTCGCACGCCTCCAGCACCGATATGCGGTCAAGGCGCGGCGTGCTGTCGATATGCGGGCGAATATAAGGAAAGCGCGGGCTGGGCGCGGCCACCTTCGAGGCAAGAATAATCTCATTCCGCCGCCCGGTTGTCTTCAGCCAGGTGCCGATAATCTCTTCGGTGCGGCCGTAGGTTTCCTCGCGCGGCGGGACCGAATACATCTCGGCTGTGTCAACAAAGTTGACTCCGGCAGCAAGCGCCCGGTCCAGCTGGCCGTGACCGTCAGCTTCGGTGTTTTGCTCGCCCCATGTCATGGTGCCAAGACAAATCACGCTGACGTCAAGGTCAGTGGTTCCCAGGCGGCGCTTTTCCATGCTGGTCTGCGATGCGTGTGGTGATTAAGACGCGCGTGCGACGTTTTTGTCGGTCATCAATTGCTGTAATTCGCCGCTTTCAAACATCTCGCGGACGATGTCGCAGCCGCCGACAAATTCGCCCTTCACATAAAGCTGGGGGATGGTTGGCCAGTCGGAAAATTCCTTAATGCCCTGGCGCAGGTCCATGTCATCCAGGACATTATAAGACTGAAACTTGACCTGCAGATGATCAAGCACCTGACTGACGACGCTTGAAAACCCGCACTGCGGGAAAATCGGCGTGCCTTTCATAAACAGAACGACATCGTCTTTGTTGACATAGTCCTGAATGCGGTCGTTGGTCGCTTGGTCCGACATGATGAAAATCCTTTACAGTGACCTCGGGATGAGCCCGACGGTGAAAATCACACTAAATTCGTATTGATTTCCCTAAATAGGGATGAACGCGGCATTTGCCAAGCCCCTGTGATCGGCTTTGCGGCGAATGCGGGTGTTATTCTGGTGCCGATGTTTGAAGCGCCAGGGCATGCAGTTCGTCGCCCATTCGCCCTTTCAGGCTTTTGTAGACCATTTGGTGTTGTTGAACACGGCTTTTGCCTACGAAACCCTCATAAATCACATGGGCGGCATAATGATCACCGTCGCCGCGCAGGTCCTCAATCCGAACCTCGGCACCGGGCAATCCTTCCTTGATCAGCTCCACGATTGTATCCGCTGACATTGCCATAGCCGTTCCCTTTCGCTACCAGAGTCGCATGGCCCACACGATATGTCAGAAGGCCGGGCGACGCAATGATGGCAGCAGGTGACCGCATGAGAAATATACGCATCGCACCTCTGGTGATGGGCCTGCTGGCCGTGTGGCTGATCGCATTGGGCGGGCACGGGCAAAGCGAGCTTGCGGTCGAGCAGGTGGATGGTGGATTTGCCGTGTCTGTTGTCGATGAAGCAGGCGAGGACCGACTTTTGTTTTTGGACAGCGGCGCGACCCACAGCCTGTTTTTCGATCTTGGCCCTGTGGGGGAGGGCGCCCGGACCGGAGAGACCTTCCGGCTTGAATTTCCCTTTGCCGAAACCTCGGTCGAAGCCGATATTCTTACGCCGCTAACCTTCATGGCGGCCAGCACGGTCATTACCGTTGAAGACCCGCTGCTGGTGGACCGCGCCCGGACGGGCCTGCGAATCGGCGACCGTATCGACGGTATTTTGGGCATCGATTTTTTTGCGCAGCATTTTATTTGGTTTGACGCAGCAAGGGCGCGCCTCACTCTTCTGCCGTCCGGTGCAGAGGCCCCCGTTGAGGGAACATATAGCCTGCCGCTCGAAGCGGGGTTTCGGCAGGTCTTCGCCGCCGCCGATGTCGCGGGGCGGCCTTACCGCCTGTTGGTGGACACAGGCTATTCGGGCAGCGTTCAGCTCTACTCCATGACCGAGGAAACGGCCCGCGCCCGCGGCATGCGCGTCGCGGTTCGCAGGCGCGACGGAGCGCGGCGGTTTGACGGTGTTTTGCCCCTATGTTTGGGCGGTACCTGCTTTGAGGCGCGCGTGTTTGCCGAACCACGACCCGCCTATCCGGGCGCAGAGCCACAAGGCATCTTGGGGCTTGGCCTGATGGCGCGCGGTGCCTTTGGCATTGATGTCCAGGCGGGCAGGTTGGTCCTGTCCGTTAGCGGCGATAACTGACTGCCTTTAGGCTTTGGCCATCAGTGCAGGCAATGTGCCTTCATAGGCATGACGCATGTCATCGAGGGCAAGATCAATGTCGGTGTTCACAATATGGAACCGGTCGGCTGCTGTGCCGACGCGGCCCAATTGTTGGACCAAAATGTCGGCGTCACCCGCATTCAGCTTGATCTGATTGGCATTGTCCGGGTCGACAGCGATGACATAACGCCCCTGGGTTTCGGCAAACAGTGCGGTCGCCGTATCCCCGAGCGCGCTGACCTCAGCTTCGAGCCCGAGACCCGATTGCAGCGCGATTTCGGCCAAAGCGACCGACAAGCCGCCATCGGCGATATCGTGCACGCAGCGTGTCTTGCCCTCAACAATGAGCGCGGCGACAAACGCACCCACTTTGCGCTCAAGCGTTAGATCGACACATGGCGGCGGGCCGCCGTGAATATTTAAGACTTCCTTGGCATAAATCGACTGCGACAGCCCGTCGGCGCGCGGGCCGATAAGGAGGAGGATATGCCCCTCTTGTGCGGTCCAATTGGTGGCCTTCGCGCAGTCGTCGATCAGCCCCACACCGCCAATGGCGGGCGTCGGCAAAATCGCCGTGCCTTCGGTTTCATTATAGAGCGACACATTGCCCGAGACGACGGGGAAATCGAGCGCGGTGCAGGCCTCGGCCATGCCCTCAAGACAGCCGACAAACTGGCCCATAATCTCGGGCCGTTCGGGGTTGCCAAAATTGAGACAGTTGGTGATGGCGAGCGGTTTGGCGCCGGCTGCGATCAGGTTGCGCCAGGCTTCAGCCACCGCTTGCCGCCCGCCCATCACTGGGTCGGCTTGGCAGTAGCGCGGCGTGACATCGGTGGTGATGGCAAGCGCCTTATTGGTGCCGTGTACGCGCACAATGGCTGCGTCACCGCCGGGGCCCGCCACCGTGTCGGCCATGACCTGATGGTCATATTGTTCCCAAATCCAGCGCCGCGAGCACAGATTGGGACTCGCCAACAGGGTCATCAGCGCGGCACGCGGGCTGTCATGTGCCGGGAAAACCGGCGCGTCTTGCGGGGCTGTGGGTTGATAGGGGCGGTCATATTTGGGGGCGTCGTCCACCAGGCTTGCAACCGGGATATCCGCCACAATCTCGCCGCCGTGCAGCAGGGTGAGATTATTGCCCTCGACCAGATCGCCGATCACGGCAAAATCGAGGCCCCATTTTTCAAAAATCTGACGCGCCTGGTCTTCCTTGCCGGGCTTCAGGACCATCAACATGCGTTCCTGGCTTTCCGACAGCATCATTTCATAAGGCGTCATGCCGCTCTCACGCTGGGGGACGCGGTCCAGATCAAGGCGAAAGCCAATGGCACCTTTGGATGCCATTTCAACGCTGGACGAGGTCAGCCCCGCCGCCCCCATATCCTGAATGGCGACAATGGCGTCGGTTGCCATCAATTCCAGGCAGGCTTCGATCAGCAATTTTTCGACAAAGGGATCACCGACCTGCACGGTTGGGCGTTTTTCCTCGGCGTCGTCGGAAAATTCGGCCGACGCCATGGTGGCGCCGTGAATACCGTCGCGGCCGGTTTTGGCGCCCACGTAAATCACCGGATTACCGACCCCCGATGCCGCCGAGTAGAAAATCTT
>JASBSO010000190.1 GCA_030148905.1 Kordiimonadaceae bacterium
CGCGACAGGGTTGAGAATCGATTAACCACATCCCAGATTGGCGGCACGCCCCCAAAGACCGTCTTGCGCGTCGCGAACAAATCTGGAACATCTGCCCTCATGCTGACCCATATTTCCGTGCGCGGCGCGCGCGAGCACAATTTGAAATCTGTTGATGCCACGATCCCGCGCGACAAGCTGGTGGTGATCACCGGCCTGTCGGGTTCGGGCAAATCGTCGCTGGCCTTTGACACTATCTATGCCGAGGGACAACGCCGCTATGTCGAAAGTCTGTCGGCTTATGCGCGCCAGTTTCTGGAATTGATGCAAAAACCCGATGTGGACCATATCGAAGGCCTCAGCCCCGCCATTTCGATCGAACAGAAGACCACCAGCAAAAATCCGCGCTCGACCGTCGGGACGGTCACCGAGATTTATGACTATATGCGCCTGCTGTGGGCGCGGGTTGGTGTGCCCTATTCGCCCGCCACGGGCCTGCCGATCACCAGCCAAAGCGTCAGCCAGATGGTCGACACCGTGCTGGCGATGGACGACGGCAGCCGCCTTTATATCCTGGCTCCCATCGTGCGCGGCCGCAAAGGCGAGTATAAAAAAGAGCTGCAGGACCTGAAAAAACGCGGTTTTCAGCGGGTGAAAATCGACGGTGAATTTTACCTGATCGAAGAGGCCCCGACCC
Organism: Kordiimonadaceae bacterium; assembly: GCA_030148905.1. Taxonomy (GTDB): domain Bacteria; phylum Pseudomonadota; class Alphaproteobacteria; order Sphingomonadales; family Kordiimonadaceae; genus JASBSO01. The sequence continues at coordinate 677 of JASBSO010000190.1, forward strand.
TCGACAAAAAGTTCAAGCATGACATCGACGTGGTGGTGGACCGCCTGGTGCTGAAAGACGGGCTGAAAGAACGGCTTGCCGGCAGTATCGAAACCGCGCTTGACCTCGCCGACGGCCTGTTGGTGGTGGAAGAGGCCGGCGGCGACAGTGCGGGCGAGCGGCACATGATGTCGGCTAAATTCGCCTGCCCGGTGTCGGGCTTCACGATTGAGGAAATAGAACCCCGGCTGTTTAGCTTCAACAGCCCCTTTGGGGCCTGCCCCAGCTGCGACGGCTTGGGCAGCGAGCTGTATTTTGACCCCGAACTTGCGGTGCCCGATATCAGTCTGACGCTCCGCCAGGGCGCCATTGCCCCCTGGGCCAACAAGGCCAAAAACCCCTCGCCCTTTTATTTTCAGGCGCTCGCTGCGGTTGCCGAACATTTCGGCCATGATGTTGACACGCCGTGGCGCGACCTGCCCGATGCGGTGTGCGAAAAGCTGCTGTTTGGCACTGGCGAGGAGCCGATTTCGATTGTCTATGCCGACGGTAAGCGCCGATTTGAAGTGCAAAAACCCTTTGAAGGCGTGTTGAACAATATCGAACGGCGCTGGCGCGAAACCGATAGCCAGTGGATGCGCGACGAACTGAGCAAATATCAGTCCGCGACCACCTGTTCGCTGTGCAAGGGCGCGCGGCTGAAAGATCAGGCGCTGGCGGTCAAAATCGACAACACCACCATCGCCGATGTGTCGCTGCTGTCCGTTGGTGCCGCGCGCGACTGGTTCGCGGCCCTCCCCTCGGCGCTGACCGACAAACAAAACGCCATTGCTGAAAAGGTATTGAAGGAAATTCAGGAGCGCCTTGGTTTTTTGGTGAATGTGGGGCTTGGCTATCTGACGCTCAGCCGCTTGTCCGGCACGCTGTCGGGCGGGGAAAGTCAGCGCATCCGCCTCGCCTCACAAATTGGGTCGGGGCTGACCGGTGTGCTGTATGTGCTGGACGAACCGTCGATTGGCCTGCACCAACGTGACAATGACCGGCTTTTGGCGACACTGTCGAACCTGCGCGATATCGGCAACACGGTGCTGGTGGTCGAGCATGACGAGGACGCCGTGCGTACCGCCGATTATGTGATCGATATGGGCCCCGGTGCGGGCGAACATGGCGGCGAAATCGTTGCCGAAGGCCCACCCGAAGTGATTATGGCGCACCCCAAAAGCCTGACCGGGCAATATCTGTCGGGGCGCCGGATGATCCCGGTGCCCGAGGCGCGCCGCCCGGGCCACAAGGGGCAGCATCTTGTGGTCAAAGACGCCAAGGCAAATAACCTGAAGTCAGTCACCATGGCGGTGCCGCTCGGGACGCTGACCTGCGTGACCGGCGTGTCGGGGTCGGGCAAATCAACCCTGACCACCGAAACACTGTATAAGGCGGTTGCACGGCGGCTCAACGGCTCGCGCGTGGTGCCCGGGGCGCATGAAGGGCTCGAAGGCACCGAATTTCTCGATAAGATTGTCGACATCGACCAAAGCCCCATCGGCCGCACGCCGCGGTCTAACCCGGCCACCTACACCGGGGCCTTTACCCCCATTCGCGAATGGTTTGCCGGTCTGCCCGACGCGCAGGCGCGCGGCTACAAGCCGGGGCGGTTTTCCTTCAATGTGAAGGGCGGGCGGTGCGAGGCGTGCCAGGGTGACGGCGTGCTGAAAATCGAGATGCACTTTCTGCCCGATGTCTATGTGGAATGCGACCAGTGCAAGGGCCAGCGTTACAATAGAGAAACATTGGAAATTCGCTATAAAGACAAATCAATAGCAGATGTTCTTGATATGACAGTTGAAGACGGGCTTGAGTTTTTCAAGGCCGTGCCTGCGATCCGTACCAAGCTGGAAATGCTGATGCGCGTGGGGCTGAGTTATATTCGCGTGGGGCAGCAAGCCACCACCCTATCGGGCGGTGAGGCACAGCGGGTGAAGCTGGCTAAGGAGCTGTCCAAGCGTTCGACCGGCAAAACCCTGTATGTCCTGGACGAGCCCACAACCGGCCTGCATTTCGAGGATATCCGCCGCTTGCTTGAGGTGCTGCAGGCGCTTGTTGATCAGGGCAACACCGTGGTGGTGATCGAGCATAATCTCGAGGTGATCAAATGCGCCGACTGGATTGTCGACCTCGGCCCCGAGGGCGGCGACGGCGGAGGCGAAATCATCGCCGAAGGCACGCCCGAAGCGGTCGCAAAGAACAGCGCCAGTTACACAGGCCACTATCTTGCACCGGTTTTGGCCCGCAAGCCGGCCAAGGGCGCGGCCTAGGCCCCTCTGCTCAAAACCGGCTGCCGGGCTCTTTGAGGAAAGCCCGTTCTTCGTCCGTGCTTTCGCGGCCCAAAATATCGTTCCGGTGTGGATAGCGGCCAAAGCGGTCGATAATTGCCTTATGCTTGACCTCAAATTCAAGATTATAGGCAAGCGCCGGGTCAGACGCGTAAAGGCGCATCGCCTCCTTGTGGATGGCACGACTTTCCGAGTGCATATAGGGCGTGAACAAAAACCCCTTCCAATCGGCGGGCCATCTCTCATAGCCGCCAGTGCGCACCGCCTCCTGCGCCAGGGCTAGAGCCATCGCGTCCTGCGCAAAAGCGCGCGGAGTGTCGCGGTACACCATGCGCGAAAATTGATCGAGGATGATAATTTCGGCCAGGCGGCCTTCCATCCGCCGCCGCCAGCGGAACAGTTCGCCTTCGGCTGCGGCCTCAAGTGCCCTGCCAAAACGCGCAGTGACCTCGGCGTCAAGCGTATCGCTCGCCGTCCACCATTGGCTTTCTTCGAGATTATCAAACCAAAACCTTAGGATGTCGTGCGGTCGTATCATCCAAACATTCCCTGTATGTGCCTGGTGATCGACATACTCAGCGTTTTGCACCGTGCTGACAAGGTGTCCACGTCTGTTATGTTTTGGGGTGCCTTTTGCGCCACATCCTCGGGCGCACCAAAAACCTTCAGGCGGAAAAACCTGGCAAGATTTGAAACCTGGAATATCCCCGAAAACCACATTCGAACCGAGGATGGTTCGCTGAGATGTGTGTGCGATACGCTTAAATCGATGATATGGCCGCGTGTGCCAAATCGCCGCCGCCAGACCTCAAACACCGTTACAAAGGATGCCATGCCACCCTCGCGGCCTGACAGCAGCGCCAGAAATACAGGTGGCGGCGCCCCAGTCTGCCAGTGGTCAACCACTGCATCGACGGCAGCTGTGCTGCGCATCAGGCGCGCCCAGGACGGGAACCGCCGGTAGCGCAAATGATCCGAGATATGAAAACCAAGCCCGCCCAAAAACCCCGCCGCAACAAGGGCGCGTATTGTGGTTGACCCGCCCGCGACCGACAAAATCATTGCGGCCAGCAAAAGACCAAAACAGGCCACCATCCGCACCCGCCAATCGAGGCTGCCATGTTCTGCCCGGTGGATGATATGCGCGGGCCTGCAGTCCAGTTCTGTAATCATCAAAATTGGGGTGGCGTCTGCCGCCACGTCACGCGGCCCCGCCAGCACTAGCGTTTCTCCAAACCTTTGGCCCAAACTGTCCAACCCGGTTGGAAAGCCGAGCAAAGCCGCCATCAGAAGCACGGCCCCCGTTATAAACACGACCATCGCGGCCGCTGGCTGCACGCTCCAAAGCGCAAGCCCCAGCAAACCCACAGCACACAACACGCTATCGCGGACAAGCGTAGACTGCGGCGACAGAAAGCCAATGTCCTGCACGTCGATGCCGGGAATCCCCTCCAGTTCCAGGGTCAGGCGCTCGCGCACAAGCGCCAGCTCTTCGCTGCCGACCGGGCGGCGCGGATGGGCAAGACCATCGTTTAAGACTGCAGATATATCGATTGCCAAAACACGGCCTCTCTGCTTGCGACAACTGGCAAAGATCGGTAGACCATGGGCCCCCGCAGCGCGACATGCAAGGGAACTGTTGCAGGAGAGGATATGACGCAGACACTTCACATCATTGGCGGCGGCATGGCCGGAAGCGAAGCCGCGTGGCAGGCGGCCTGTGCGGGTGTGGACGTTGTTCTGCACGAAATGCGCCCTGTGCGCGGCACTGACGCGCATCAGACCGACAGCCTTGCCGAGCTTGTCTGCTCCAACAGCTTTCGCTCGGACGACGCGGAAAACAATGCTGTTGGCCTTCTGCACCGCGAAATGCGCCTGCTGAATTCACTGATTATGGCCAAGGGCGATACGCACCGCGTGCCAGCGGGTTCGGCGCTTGCGGTGGACCGCGATGCCTTTTCAGACGATGTGACCCGGACATTGGAGGCGCACCCGCGCATTACCATCGACCGCGGCGAGGTTGCCGCCTTGCCGCCCGCCGACTGGAAGCATGTGATTATTGCCACAGGTCCGTTGACCTCGCCCGCGCTGAGCGCCGCCATTTTGGATGAAACCGGCGAGGATGCGTTGGCATTTTTCGACGCAATTGCGCCGATTGTCTATACCGACAGCATCAATTTTGACATTGCCTGGTATCAAAGCCGCTATGATAAGGGCGACGGCGCGGACTATATCAACCTGCCCTTAAGCAAAGATCAGTATTTCGCCTTTGTCGAAGCGTTGCAGACAGGCGAAAAAACCCGCTTTAAGGACTGGGAGGAAAACACCCCCTATTTTGAGGGGTGCATGCCGATTGAGGTGATGGCCGAACGCGGGGTGGAAACCTTGCGCTATGGCCCGATGAAGCCGGTTGGGCTGACCAATCCCAACAGCGATGACAAGCCCTATGCCGTGGTGCAACTGCGCCAGGACAACAAGCTTGGCACGCTCTATAATATGGTGGGCTTTCAAACCAAGCTGAAATACGGCGAACAAACGCGTATTTTCAAAACCATCCCAGGCCTTGAAGACGCCAAATTCGCCCGCCTGGGTGGCCTGCACCGCAACACCTTTATCAACAGCCCGGTTCTGTTGGACGCGCAGCTGCGGCTAAAATCCATGCCGCGCCTGCGCTTTGCCGGGCAAATGACCGGCGTTGAGGGCTATGTAGAATCAGCCGCCATGGGCCTGATGGCCGGGCGGTTTGCCGCCGCCGAGATTTTGGGCCGTAGCGTCACACCGCCGCCCGATACCACCGCGCATGGGGCGCTGCTGGCGCATATCACGGGCGACGCCGACGCCAAAAGCTTTCAGCCGATGAATGTAAATTTCGGCCTGTTTCCGCCGCTGGAGACCCGAACCCACAAGCGCGACCGCAAACCGGCTTATGCCCAGCGCGCCGACGCGGATTTGCGCGCCTGGATCAAGGAAAATTTTGCGGAACCGCTTGAAAATGCCAGCTAAAGCTTTGATTGGGCTAGCATTCAAGCTTTTCGACGTTTAGGTCTAACCCTCTTCGCCTTGCGACTCCGACGCGTCGGCCATCGCCTGACGGTCTTTATAGTCGGAAATCGACTGCGCCACATCAAGCGCCGCATCGCAAGACCCGCACAGTTCGGCAAGCCGAAGCTGGTTGACCTCGGCACGGTCGACCAGGTCGCGCTTCAAAAACGCCTTGGCCTGCGCCGCAAGCGCGGTGACATTGTCAGGTTCCAAGCTCAGCGCCTGGCGGTAATATTTCAGGCTGCGTCCCGGGCGCCCCATAACATCGAGCGTGCGGGCAAGACCCAAAAGCGCAGACATATTGGCCGGATTGGCCACAAGGGCCCGCTCAAACATGATCTTGGCATCCTCCGGGGCGGAGGCAATCAGACTTTCGGCATCCACCGCCAACTGATTGGAGACATCCTGATATTGCTGTGCGGTTTGGGCCTGTCCCGCCACCGACAAGGCAGCGGTCAAAATCACTGTGCTCAATACGTTCATCTATGCTGTCCCGTCTTTGGTCTTTTTCACACTATAGGCATCGCATATGCCCTTGTCGCGCTTTAAACGGCCAGATGCTGCATAATTGCGACAAAGAAACCGTCGCAGTCGTGCATATGCGGCACCAGTTGCAGCACCTTAGACACTTTGGCGCTAGTCTCGGGGCATGCATCCAGCGCGTCTGATGCGGCCCACACGTCACGGTAATCTATAAGCGTAAAGGATGTGTTGCCGGTTAAAAACGCCTGCACGACATCTTCATTTTCCTCGCAAAACACCGAGCATGTCAGATAGACGATATAGCCACCCGGCTTGATAAGGGTTGCCCCTTCCGCCAGCAGCGCGCCTTGCGTGTCGGCAAAGTTCTGCAGCCGTTCGTTTGAATAGCGCCAGCGCTGTTCCGGGTTGCGGCGCCAGGTGCCGCTGCCGCTGCACGGGGCAT
>JASBSO010000212.1 GCA_030148905.1 Kordiimonadaceae bacterium
CTGCAATGGTTGTTGTCTCAATCGTTAAATAATCGCTGGTTCCTTGCAGATTGTTCAGAGAGTGTGACACATGAGCGGATTTTCTCGGCGCATAAAATGGTAGCGTCTCAACCGTGTTCCACACCGCTTTGTCGATGAACTCGATCTGACCAGGATCAAAGCCCTCCAATGCGTAAAATTCCGTATCGGAATAGTTAATTGCAAACCGTTGGTCGTCTTCAATGGCTTGATTGAGCGCGCGCCAATGCGCGATCGCCCTGGGCGTTGGATCGACCAAGACAAGCGGACACTGCCAGTATTTTTGAAGTTCAACATCAAAGGACATGTCTTCGCCTACACCGCACAGAATGACCGCGTGGTCTTCGGCAGGCAGCAAATCGGGTAAGAACATCCAGCCACCATAGTCCGTCCCCAGATAGAGTTTGCGGTCTTGGCTGTCTCTGACACAGCTGCGGATGTAGGCTTTGATATCTTGAAGCACCTATCGATCGTCCTTGTGTGGTTTGGTTATACGTTTTGCGACAAGGTATTTATGTGGGTGTCCAGCGTCTGATTTGGGGTTTTCAGATGGGCGCGATAAAAGCGTAGATAGCTCAAAACTGCTCGTTTTTCTGAATGCTTTTCCGTTGCGGCCTCGCGGATCAGCTGCCGGAGTTTTGTCGATGTATTGTTCACGCCCCAGGCAATTCCGGCGCTTAAGTCTGAAACGGAAAAAGGCTCAGCTAAATACCCTGTTTTGAGGTGGTCAATCATGTCGGGCATGCCGCCAACATTAAACCCAACACAAGGCAGACCGACACAACTTGCTTCCTTAATCATGTTTGGCAGATTATCCCGGCTGGTTGGTAAAACAAAAACATCCCCGCAATTGTATAGCTTTACAAGTCTCCCGACCTCTCTTGTTTTCTGTATTTCATAATATTCTGTGCCGTCGATCGTATAGTGCGCATCTTCATTGCCACCCATCACGATACAAGCGATATCGCTGCGCGGTGAGGCTCTGCGAAATTTCTGAATGGCTTGCAACAAGCTGTCATAGCCCTTGCGCGGATCGCGTGACGCGTCAGATCCAAAAAGAATGACCGTCTTGTCCGATAAATGTGCGAGTCCGAATTCTTCAAGTGATTCGACCTTTGGATAGCTGCGAAAAAGGTCTGTGTCCAAGGGGTTGAGGATATGGGTCACCGGCCTGTCGCGGAAAAGTACGCTCTCTTCAACGCAGCCCTTCAACCATCGACTGGGACAGATGAAGTGCACATCAAAGTCTGGCTGCATCCAGTGTTTTTTCTTCAGCAACCAAACCCATTTATTGACATCCCACCCCCCTTCATAAGGTGGACGGGTTGCGCGGGAATAGCCCAACTTGTAGCGCGGGAGATCACCGTCAATGTCATAATGTTCAGCGCCGGAAATTGCCCACATATCAGGCAACTTCCAAAATAGAGGCTTGCGGACCTGCGCAAGTTCCGGAATCGAAACCGTATTGGCCCCCAACCAGTGGCATTGTACGACAGACGCAGATGACTGATTAATGACACTTGCAAGACCTGTGGGGCACAGATTGTAGGATTTTAGAATGGGATTGGTCGTGCGCAATCGCTGGTTATAGCGGGCGTATCGATCGCGATACGGTTCAATATCAAGCGGGAGATAGGTAACCCCTTCGCCCGCATCTGCGGAGGCCGGGTCGCGAACAATAATTTCGCAATCGACACCATATTTTTTCATGGCGCGAAAAAGCCTGAGTGCCCCCATAGCTGCACCGCCATGAGATATCGAATAAGAGAGATGCAGGACTTTAAAATGATCACTGCTCATGCCGGCACGTCCCACACTCTGGAGATTGGCATGACACTTTGAACGCTAGTGTTCTTGAAGAAACCACTGCCATGTTTTTTCTATCCCTTCATTGATGGTGATCTTTGGAGCATAGCCAAGGCCCATCTTGGCTTTTGAAATATCGCAATAAGTGTGGCGGATCTCGCCACAACGAAAGTCACGATAGTCAGTAACAATGGATATGTCGTCGCCGACAACATCCGTCAAAATGGAGATGATTTCATTAATCGAGGTCGGCACTCCTGAGCCAAGCTGGTAGATTACGTCACCCGTGTCGCCAAACAGTGCGCTTAAAATGCCATCGATCAAATCATCAATATAAACAAAATCACGCGTTTGGGTGCCGTCACCGTAGATGACGAGGGGTTTTCCCTCAACGATACGCCGCATGAAGGCGGCGATGACGCTACCCTTATGATATGAAAATGGGCCATAGACATTAGAAAATCTCAAAGCTGTGCAATCAATATCGAAGGTCTGCCGGTATGCATGGCAATACGCCTCAAGGCACAGTTTCGACGCACCGTAGGGAGAGACCGGCTTGGGCAGCATCTGCTCATGAACCGGCGGTGTTGCGTGGCCTATGATGGCGCCGCCCGTCGAAGCGCATACAAATTTTTTAACGCCGTGCCGTCGCATCGCTTCAAGAACAGAGAAGCTTCCCTCAACATTTGCCTTAAAATTGAATTGTGGGTTTTCGATCGAGTCCATGACCCGCGTGTCTGCAGCCAGATGCACGACAGCATCCATTCCGCGAACCGCATTGTCGAGGACAGCAGCATCCAATATGTCGCCCTCTATGAGCGTGCACATGTCCAGCAGGCTGCTTTTGACCGCCCCCCAGGTCAAATTATCCAGAACCGTGATGTCGGCATCGCTGCGTGCACATAACTTGCGGATCAAATTTGTTCCAATAAAGCCCGCACCACCTGTGATGAGTATGTTCATGACTGTTTACGCTCCAAATCGCCATTTAGGGCCCACGAAAGGGGAGTGCTCAGCGCACGAGGCCGCTGAAAAGATCAAGGTCGCCCAATAGGATGGTTTCATACATCTCACCCAACCCGCATAAGTAAAGGCTTCAAAAGATGGCAACGGCCTCATATGCTATCAATCAAGAGCCATGCCAGTTTCCTGATCGCGGGAAGATAGAATGCCTATCCGGTGAAAGCAGCCTCACGGGTTTGGGAAACAGCCCTACTTGCAAGGGCAAAGAGCAAGGCGGCGATAGTGTTTAGCCTGTCTATTATAAGGTTGTGTGAATAAATGCAAAAAGCCCCGGTTGCTCTGTTCTGTTACAATCGGCCTGATCATCTTCGCATTACGCTGCGGGCACTCTCCGAAAATGTCGGTGCAAAAGACACACCGCTCTATGTGTTTTGTGATGGACCAAAAACACCAGAGGATCATCATTCTGTCTCGGTTGTCCGTCAACTGGTCATGGATTTTCATGATGCCTTTGCCCGGGTAGAACGTATTGATCATGAAAACAATATTGGGTTGGCGCGCTCAATCATTCAGGGCGTCACTCATGTTTTAAAACAGCACGAGACAGTCATCGTTTTCGAAGACGACCTAAGATCGCATCCCAATAGTCTCGCCTATTTCAATAGCTGCCTTGAGGCCTTTCACTACAATATGGGCGTGTTCTCAATTTCCGGCTATTCCTTCCCTCAGAGCCTTTTTGCCCTGCCTGCCAACTACCCATATGATGCATATTGGAGCGCCCGTATGCAGTGTTGGGGATGGGCGACATGGCGTGACCGATGGAACAAAGCCAGTTTTGATATCCCTGAATACGATGCCTTCATGGCTGACCCATATGCAATCAGCGCCTATAAATTCTGGATAGGTCAAGACAGCTTTGGCACATTGGAGCGCTGCATGCGGCATCATTTGGATGTGTGGGCCTGTCGCTGGGTCTATGCCCATTTCAAGAATCATGCATTATGCCTTTGTCCAAAACGATCTTATATCGATAATATTGGCCTTGATGGCAGCGGCAGCAATTGTGCACCGGAAGACCGCAGACGAAACACATTGGAATGGGAACAGCCAAAGACCTTGCGCCTGCCGATACATGCTGCGGTCGACATGGAAATACACAAAGCCTTCCAGGCGGTTTTCAACCCCACGCGTTAAGGGCCGATGGATACACAAACGCGTCTAGCTATATTGGCGGAGCCACAATTCTAAAGTGATTGCCTGTCGGAATAATGTCAGCTCAGGCGCGGCTGTCAGTCTGTTGTCCAGCAGGTGCTTGACCATTTCGGGCTTTATAATTTTTTCGCTGACCAATAGGCCGTCCCGCAAAACGCCCCCCCAATCGCGCTGAATGTTTGTCAGCCACCGCGCGGCCGGGCTGCCAAAACCTCTTTTGGGGCGCTGCAATATCGCCGCAGGCAAAATATCCTTTAAAGCCTTACGCAACCAAAATTTTTCACCAAGCGCATAATCAGGAGACGTTTTTCTGAGGCCAATGACGCCCTCCACCAAGCGCTGATCCAGAAATGGTAAACGCATTTCCACAGAGCACGACATACTCAAACGATCCCCCTGCGCCACACCTACCGATTTCAAAAAATAATCACACATCAATTTTGTATATTCCAAATCCGCCCGGTGGCTGTGCGCGCCGTAGCGATCCCGCGAATTCAGAGATAAATATCCACTTGCCTCCAGAAATTCCTGTGTAAAAACATGGTGCGCGTTACTTATGGCCCACCGCAGATATGGCGCCTCTTCATACAGCACAAAGCCATGCGCTGGGCGCTCTGCAGTTTCATCGGGATGAATGGCAAACAACTGGCGCATATCAGCATGTTTGCTAAGCCGGCTGAGGCTATTATTGACCCAGGGATATCCCCAGAAAAGCTCGTCACTACCATGCCCCTGCAGGATCACCGGCAGGCCATTCTTGCGTGCGCACTCCATTATTTTCAGGTAGGAAAATCCGGATATATCCGCGATTGGCTCATCTTTGGCCAGCACAACCTCTGGAAACCGTGCTGAGGCCTCGTCATCGTCAATGACGACAGAATGCTCTTGCAGCCCCAACGCAGCTGCAAAATCATGTGCCTGCGAACTTTCATCAAATGTATCGTCTTTTCCGTAGCCAACAGTGATGACATGTATGTCGCTGCGCGCTTTGTGTTGAGCGGCAATAGCCGCGATCGCGCTCGAATCGACCCCTGAACTTAGGCTGATGGCGATTGGTGTATCGGCCATCAAACAGGCACTGACACTATCGGTCAGTGCCTGTTTGATGAAGCGAGCCGGATCATCACCGGCCGCTCGGCTGTTCACCAGCATATTCCAGAATTCGATTAGCCTGCAGTTTCCGCTTTTGATATCGACTTCAAGATAATGACCCGCTGGTATTTTCTTGATTTCGGCAAAGATGGTGTTGGGCTCGGGGATGAATTGATACCGGAAAAAATCGCCGATTTGCCGTTTATCGAGAGTAAGGTCCTTCTCAATCGCGCCAAGCAGGGTTTGAAATTCCGAAGCGAACAAAAACCCGTTATCGTCCTGATAGAAAATAATGGGCTTTTCGCCGAGCCTGTCGCGCACAAGAAAAAGCTTGCCGATACGCTGGTCATAGATCGCAATTGCGAACATACCCTGGATATGGTGCACAAAATCCATCCCGTATTTCAGGTAGAGAGGCAGTATGATTTCGCAGTCGGACCGGCTGCGAAAAGGATAGTCACCCATCTGATCGCGCAGGCTTTGATGATTATAGATTTCGCCGTTCACAAACAGAACGACACCGTCGTGCATAAAGGGTTGATGCCCTGTTTCTATGCCGTTGATTGCCAGGCGTGTGTGAGCGATGCCAACTTTCTGGTCGCAAAAAATGCTATGATCATCAGGCCCCCGGTGCGCCAACGCCTTGACCATGCGATCCAAAATCGAAAAATCACGGTCGCCATTATGTGGAATATAGCCTCCGACTCCGCACATAAACGACCCTTTACTTCTTTGAAGCCATCAGGCCCCGAACATAGTGAAAGGGGGCATATTGCCGGATGACTTTCCACATCAAGGTGCGGAATATCCTGATACGGTATCGTTTGTTGTAAAGACTGAGATAACGCCACAGATATTTGTAGTTATCGATCGATTTGATCGACGTTAGATAATGCAGAACACTGGACAGCGATTGTGGGCCGTCGAAAAAAGACGCGTGGAGGCCCGTTGTTTGGGTGTTCTCGATAACGGAAATCGCAACTTTAGAGGTTGCTATCACCTGATAACCTGCTTTGGAGGTGCGGTAGCCAAAGTCACTATCGCCGTGATAGTGGGGAAAGGATTTGGGGTCAAAATTACCCGCATCCTTAACGGCTCTGGCCGGAAACAAGCTACACCGCCCATAAAAAGTACGGAGGCCAAACCTCCGGTTACCCATGATGCTTGTTCCGTTAATGGCATCGATATTATTCAGGATGGGTGCAGAATCCTCGGCCCACCCACACGCCGTTGCCTCTATGCCCTCCACAGCGATCGGCACAACGCAGGTTCGCGGTGTATATGCTTCGGATAGAAGACTTTCAATGGTTGTTTCTGGCAGGCACGAATCATTATTGACCAGCAGAAAATAGTCGTCATCTGCCAGGCTTGGCATCAGTGTCTCAACCGCAAGTGCAACCGCGCCTGTCCAATACAGATTGCCATTGCCCCGTATCATTTTAACGTCTGGATATTCACTGGAAATGGCCTCGCCTGTGCCATCTGTACTGCCGTCGTCGACAACGCATATTTTCAGGTGCTGAACAGCTGTTTGCGCCATCAGGTCATGCAAGACCTGACGCGTATATTTCAGGCGGTTATGCACGGGTATGATGGCATAGACCATCTTATCGAATTTTTTGAGATCAAATCCTTTATACCCAAAGCAAAGGCTAAAAAACCTACTCACATCGCGCAGTGTCGGGGCAATCTCATCATGCCAAAATGTTTCGATTTCAGGAGTCAGTGCCGCATTGGGTGTCAGAGCATAAAGTGCATGATTTCGAGCGGCCAAGCCCAACTGTTCGGCCAAGACGGATGTATAGGCTGGCCTGGCAACATGCGGGTCAAAAAATACCGCAGATACGCTATTTTCTTCAAGAGCACCAACGTCACTAAACACGACAGTCGCAGAATAGCCCGCCTCTGCGCACAGCATCTTTACATGACGTTCGTAGTGGTCATCGGTACTGCTGCGATGGAAAACAAGTCTTGAGTCAGATTTTCCATACGACAATCCAAAAAGCAGCGTTTTGACCAGCGTATCGCAAGGCATCCCCACAACAACGACGGTTGCACCCTTTTCGAGCCTGAGCGCCCGGCTAAATACCCAACTTTCCTGGCCACGATCAAAGCGTGGCTTTTGTGGATGCATGTGGTCAAGGCATGCCTGATACTCTAAGTAAACCATGGCCTTGCCCGCGCTATCTCTTGTTTAATGTAAAATCTGTATTGGCGAGAAACGCCCCGCGAACCTGCGCTATTTTCGATACATCCTGACGCGCGTTTAGTCTAAGCCTGGCTTGTCCATCCTGTGGATTTCTGCCCTTGTCGACAAAAATGAGGTGACGATAGATCGCAACACCAAGAACATTTTTGATCCAGTAGCAATCATCTTCACCAATATTGTCGCGCTCTAAATACGCTTCAAAGTCATTGAGAGAGCTCCAAAGACCCCCGCTTTCATCTTTTGGCCAATAATTCAGCTTATGCGAAAGATCATTGAAATAGTCGAAAACAGGTTTTG
>JASBSO010000227.1 GCA_030148905.1 Kordiimonadaceae bacterium
AAAAAGCTTTTCGCCGCTTGAACAACCGTTGACATACAGCCCTCCTAGCCTCGCACCGGCACAAGGCCGCCATAAACCCAGATGCCGGCATAGACCACCACCAGAACCAGCGACAGCGGCAGAAAGATCTTCCACCCCAGACGCATCAGCTGGTCATAGCGGTAGCGCGGCACAAAGGCCTTCACCATCGCAAACAGGAAAAACCCGAAGCAGATTTTCAGGAACATCCAAATCCAGCCGGGGATAAAATCCAGGCCGGGCAGCGGTGCCTGCCAGCCGCCGAGGAACAAGATCGCCATCGTCGCCGACATCAGCAGAATATTGGCGTACTCGCCCAGGAAAAACAGCGCAAACGCCATCGAACTATATTCGGTTTGATACCCGGCCACCAGCTCGGCCTCGGCCTCGGGCAAATCGAAGGGCGGGCGGTTGGTTTCAGCCAGAGCCGAGATGAAAAACACCACATAGGCGGGGAAAAACGGCAACCAGTGCCAGTTCCAGAAATAGCCTTCTTGCGCCAGCACAATGTCGGTCATGTTCAGACTGCCGACATTGATCAGCACCACGATCAGGATAAAGCCGATGGAGACCTCATAGGACACCATCTGCGCCGCCGAGCGCAAACCGCCCAGAAACGGATAGCGGCTGTTCGACGCCCACCCCGACATGATAATGCCGTAAACACCAAGGCTGCTGATCGCCAAAAGATAAAGGATACCGACATTTAGATCAGCAATCGCCATCTTTGCTTCAAATGGGATCACTGCCCAACTGATCAACGCCAGAATGAACGTCAGCATCGGTGCGATCAGGAAGATGCCCTTGTTCGCCCCCGCCGGAATGATCGTTTCCTTAAGAAACAGCTTTATTCCGTCGGCAAAGCTTTGCAAAAGCCCCCAAGGCCCCACCACATTGGGACCGCGCCGCATTTGCACCGCGGCCCAGATTTTCCGGTCAAAATATACCGCGAAGGCCACACACAGCAAAAGCGGCAGCACCACCAGCAGAATCGACGAAATGATGGCCGCCATATACAGCAGGCTACCCTCGCCGCCATAAAGCGCATAAAACCACTCAACCATTGGTGCCGGTCTCCCCGCTTTGCTCAGCGTCACCGTCTGCGCCGCCAAAGCGGGCCGCAACAACATCCGCCAAAATGTCGGATGCCCGTGTGATCGGATTGGTCATGTACAGATTGTCGCAGTAAGGCGCAACACCGGCTTCCTTAATCGCACCCAGCTTGCCAAAAGGTTTCCAATCTGCGCTTGGGACGGCATCCAGCGTTTGTGTTGCCGGCACCGCCTTCACCAGTGCCGCGCGCAGGGCCTCGAGCGTATCATAAGGCAGGCGCGTGCCAATCACTTCGGAGAGCGCGCGGAAGATTTTCCAATCCTCGCGCGCATCACCGGGCGGAAACACCGCCCGCGCGGTGCGCTGAACCCGGCCTTCCATATTGATATATGTGCCCGATTTTTCGCTATAGGCCGCAGCGGGCAAAATCACATCGGCGTTGCGCACGCCCTCGTCGCCGTGCGTGCCGATATAAACGGTAAAGGCGTTGGCCAACGCGCTGCTGTCAAATTCATCCGCGCCTAAATTAAACACCGCAGACACTTTGCCAGCCTCGACATCGTCAAGGATCGCGTCAATACCGCCCTTGGTGGTGAGACCGAGATCAAGGCCACCTACACGCGCCGCAGCTGCGTGCACCATGCCGTAGCCGACCCAGCCGTCGCGCTGGCAATACCCGTCGGCGATCGCATACACAGCCGCCAAGACGGCGGCCCCATCACCGCGCGTCAAGGCGCCCTGGCCAACCAGCAGAACCGGCTTTTTCGCAGCGCGCAGCTCGGCCGCCAGCGGGTGCGTTCCGTCAGCAATATCGCCCAAAAGGCGCAAATTGTCGCCCAATTCATCGGTTTTGTATGTGAGGTCAACGGCGTTGCCGATATTGACGACCCGCGTGCCCTGATGGCGCACCATTTTGCGCAAGCGCACATTGAGAAGCGTCGCCTCGTTGCGCGGATTGCAGCCCACCAGCACCACAAGGTCAGCATCCTCAAGGGCCTCAAACCCGCCGTTCAACAGATAGGCCGCGCGGTTCGATGGATCGATATCGGCACCGTCCGCTCGGCATTCCACACGCGAGGCACCAAGCCCAGCGAGCAAATCCTTGAAGGCATACATCGATTCCATATCGGCGAGATCGCCCGCAATGCCGGCAATCGCCTTGCCGTCGATGCCTTTCAAGCCCTTCTGAATGGCGGTAAAAGCCTCGTTCCAGCTTGCCGCAACCAGCTTTTTGCCCTTGCGGACATAGGGCCGGTCCAACCGGCGCTTTTTCAGTCCGTCATAGCAAAAGCGGGTTTTGTCGGAGATCCATTCCTCGTTCACACCGTCGTGCAGGCGGGGCAGAATGCGCATCACCGCATTGCCGCGCGCATCGACGCGGATGTTCGAGCCAACGGCGTCCATCACATCGATGGATTCGGTTTTGCTCAGCTCCCACGACCGCGCAGTAAAGGCATAAGGCTTGCTGGTCAGCGCACCCACCGGGCACAGGTCGATCACATTGCCCGAGACTTCGCTGTCGACCACCTTTTCCAGATAGCTGGTGATCTGCATGTTTTCACCGCGGTACAGCGCCCCCATGTCGGGCACACCGGCCACTTCTTCGGTAAAGCGAATGCAGCGCGTGCAGTGGATGCAGCGCGTCATGATCGTACCGATCAGCGGTCCCATGTCTTTATCGGCAACGGCGCGCTTGTTTTCGTCATAGCGGCTGACATCGCGCCCGAAGGCCATGGATTGGTCTTGCAGGTCGCATTCGCCGCCCTGATCGCAAATCGGGCAATCCAGCGGGTGATTGATCAGCAGAAATTCCATCACCCCTTCGCGGGCCTTTTTCACAGACTCGGTGTTGGTGTGGATCACCATGCCGTCGCCGGCGGGCATTGCGCAGCTGGCAATCGGCTTGGGCGCACGTTCCATTTCCACCAGACACATGCGACAGTTGCCCGCAATCGACAGGCGCTCATGATAGCAGAAGCGCGGAATTTCAACACCCACATCCTCGCAGGCCTGCAAAACCGTGGTGCCCGGTTCGACCGTGATTTCCTGACCATCAATCGTCAGCGTTGGCATAGCTGTGTCCCTATTCCGCTGCTTGAAGCTGGTTATAATTTGCAATGCGCGCTTCGACCTCGGGCCGGAAATGGCGCATCAATCCTTGAATCGGCCACGCCGCCGCGTCGCCAAGGGCACAAATGGTGTGCCCTTCGATCTGTTTGGTCACCTCCAAGAGCAGGTCAATTTCCTCAACCCGGGCATTGCCCACCACCAGGCGTTCCATCACCCGCCACATCCAGCCGGTGCCCTCGCGGCACGGTGTGCACTGACCGCAGCTTTCATGCTTGTAAAATGCGCTCAGACGCGCGATCGCCTTCACGATGTCGGTGGACTTGTCCATGACAATCACACCGGCCGTGCCCAGACCCGATTGCACCTCGCGTAGGCTGTCAAAGTCCATCAACACGGTATCACACACCGATTTCGGGATGACCGGAACCGAAGACCCGCCCGGAATCACCGCTAAGAGATTGTCCCAGCCGCCGCGCACGCCGCCGGCGTGCTTTTCGATCAGCTCTTTCAGCGGAATGCCCATTTCCTCTTCGACATTACAGGGCGTGTTCACATGCCCCGAAATGCAGAAAATTTTGGTACCTGTGTTGTTTTCGCGGCCAAGTCCCGCAAACCACGCGCCGCCCCGGCGCAAAATGGTCGGCGCAACCGCGATCGATTCCACATTGTTGACCGTGGTCGGGCAACCCCAGACGCCAACATTGGCCGGAAAGGGCGGCTTGAGCCGAGGTTGGCCTTTTTTGCCCTCCAGGCTTTCAATCAATGCGGTTTCTTCGCCGCAGATATAGGCCCCCGCACCGCGGTGCACATAGACATCGAAATCATAACCGCTGCCGCAGGCGTTTTTGCCGATCAAGCCCTTGTCATAGGCTTCATCGATCGCGGCTTCCAGCACATTGCCTTCATGGTGAAATTCACCGCGAATGTAGATATAGGCCGCCACCGCATTCATCGCAAACCCGGCGATGAGGCATCCCTCGATCAGCTTGTGCGGATCGTGGCGCATGATATCGCGGTCTTTGCAGGTACCGGGTTCGCCCTCGTCGGCATTGACCACAAGATAGGACGGGCGACCATCCGATTCCTTGGGCATGAAGGACCATTTCAGCCCGGTCGGGAAGCCCGCACCGCCGCGCCCGCGCAGGCCGGACGTTTTCATCTCGTCGATGATCCAATCGCGGCCTTTGGCCAGCAGGTCTTTGGTGCCGTCCCAATCGCCGCGCGCCGTCGCACCCTTCAGGCCCCAGTCGTGCACACCGTACAGATTGGTGAAAATACGGTCCTGATCTTTAAGCATCGCCAGCCTCCTCGCCCTTGAGGGTTTTTGGGCCGCCGTCAGGCGCGCTGGTTTGCCGCCCGGTTTGCGAGCCGGGTGTAATCGCGTCGCCCTTGGCAAGCGCATCCAAAAGCCGGGTCATGCTGTCGCCGTCGATGTCTTCATAATAGTCATCGCCGATCGCCACCACAGGGGCGTTAACGCACGCGCCCGCGCACTCCACCTCGGAAAGGGTGAACAGACCGTCTTCGGTTGTCTCGCCGATGCCGATGCCAAGCCGCTTTTTGCACGCGGCCACCACATCGTCCGAGCCGCGCAACCAACACGGCGTGGTGGTGCACACCTGCACATGGTGTCGGCCCATCGGCTTGTGGTTATACATGGTGTAAAAGGTGGCGACCTCTTGCACCCGAATGGGCGGCATTTGCAGGTAATCGGCAATATATTCGATAATCTCCTGCGTGACATGACCGCCATTTTGGCGCTGTGCCAGATCCAAAAGCGGCATCACCGCGCTTTGCTGGCGTCCGTCGGGGTATTTTGCGATGTGCTTTTCTGCAGCGGCTTCATTTTCCGCCGTCCAGACAAAAGCAGGGGTATTGCCGTCCATTATCGGTCCACCTCCCCAAATACGATATCCATAGCCCCCAAAATTGCGGGCGCATCGGCCAGCATATGACCGCGACACAGCTTATCCATTGCCGCCAAATGCACGAATCCGGGCGCCCGAATTTTACACCGGTACGGCCGGTTGCTACCGTCTGAGACCAGATAGACGCCAAATTCACCCTTTGGCGCTTCGACGGCGGCGTAAACCTCGCCCTCGGGCACTTTGAAACCCTCGGTATAAAGCTTGAAGTGGTGAATCAACGCCTCCATCGAGCGCTTCATATCGCCGCGGCGCGGGGGTGCCACCTTATTGTCGATGCTCATCACCGGCCCTTCGGGCATGTCGTTCAGGCATTGCCGCATGATCTTGAGCGATTCCCGAATTTCAGCAATCCGCAGCATGAAGCGGTCATAACAGTCGCCCGAGGTGCCAACCGCCACCTGAAAGTCCATCCGGTCGTAGACGTCATAGGGCTGGCTTTTGCGCAAATCCCACGGCAACCCGACGCTCCGCAGCATAGGGCCCGAAAACCCGTAGGCAAGCGCGTCATCGACGGTAAATCGACCAATATCGACATTGCGCTGTTTGAAAATGCGGTTGTCGATCAGCAGCGCTTCCATATCCGCCAGCGTGCTGGGGAAGCTCTCGGTCCAGGCCATAATCTCTTCGGCCATGCCGGCGGGCATGTCCTGATGCACCCCGCCGGGGCGGAAAAAGGCCGCGTGCAGACGCGCGCCAGATATGGCCTCGTAAAATTCCATCAGCCGTTCGCGCTCTTCAAAACCCCACAAAATGGGGGTCAGCGCGCCCACGTCCATCGCGTGCGTGGTCAGATTCAGCAGATGGTTGAGAATGCGGCCAATTTCGGAAAACAGCACGCGAATATATTGCCCGCGCTCGGGCACCTCGACGTCCATCAGCTTTTCAATCGCCAGGACGAAGGCGTGTTCCTGGTTCATCGGCGCAACATAATCGAGCCGGTCAAAATACGGCATCGCCTGCAGATATTGCTTGTGCTCGATCAGCTTTTCCGTACCCCGGTGCAGCAGGCCGATATGGCTGTCCACCCGCTCGATAATTTCGCCGTCAAGCTCCATCACCATGCGCAAAACACCATGGGCTGCAGGGTGTTGCGGGCCAAAGTTGAGACAGTAATTCTGAATATCGACGTCGGTCATTTACGCATCAGCCTTCTGCTCGTCGGCTTTTTCGTCACCGGGAAGGATATAGTCCGCACTTTCCCACGGGCTCATAAAGTCAAAGTCGCGAAATTCCTGTGCAAGCTTCACCGGCTCGTACACCACGCGCTTTTCCTCTTCGGAATAGCGCAGCTCGACATAGCCGGTCAGCGGGAAATCCTTGCGCAAGGGGTGGCCGGTGAAGCCGTAATCGGTCAGCAGGCGCCGCAAATCGGGGTGCCCGGAGAAGAAAATGCCGTACATGTCCCAGGCTTCTCGCTCGAACCAATTGGCTGCCGGGAAGATGCCCACAACGCTGGGCACGGCAGTATCGGCGTCGGTTTGCACCTTCACGCGGATACGGCGGTTATACTGCAGCGACAAGAGGTGATACACCACGTCAAAGCGGCGCAAGCGCTCGGGATAATCCACCCCGCAGACGTCAACCAGTTGCTTAAACAAGCAGTCCGCGTCGTCGCGCAGGAACAGCAGCACTTTTTCGATATGCTCGGCCCGCGCAAGCAGCGTCAGCTCGCCGTAATCAACCGAAGCGGCAGAGATATACTCGCTCAATGCAGATTGAATATGCTCTGCAAGCTCTGAAAACATGTCGTCAGACATTCTTCGCCCCTTAGCGGTTTAATGTGCCAGTGCGGCGGATTTTACGCTGAAGTTGCAAAATACCGTACAACAACGCTTCTGCGGTTGGCGGGCAACCGGGCACATAAATATCCACAGGCACAATGCGGTCACAGCCACGCACCACAGCATAGCTGTAATGATAATAGCCACCGCCATTGGCGCAGCTGCCCATGGAAATGACGTAGCGCGGCTCGGACATCTGGTCATAAACCTTCCTGAGCGCAGGGGCCATTTTGTTGGTGAGCGTCCCCGCCACAATCATCACATCCGACTGGCGCGGGCTGGCACGCGGGGCAACGCCAAAACGCTCCAGATCATAGCGCGGCATATTGGTGTGCATCATTTCAACCGCACAGCACGCCAAACCAAAGGTCATCCACCACAAGGAGCCGGTGCGCGCCCAGCTGATCAGATCATCCAGCGTGGTAACGACAAAGCCTTTGTCGGTCAGCTCTTCGTTCAGGCCCTTGAAAAAGGCTTCCTCGGACGGTGGAACGAGCGCGCCTGCGGCGGTGTCTGTGGTCCCTACTCCCATTCGAGCGCTCCCTTCTTCCATTCATACACAAAGCCAACGGTCAGGATGCCCAGGAAAATCATCATCGACCAGAAGCCAAAAACGCCAATATCGCCGAGGGACACAACCCACGGGAATAGAAAGGCGATTTCAAGGTCAAAGATAATGAACAGGATCGCAACAAGGTAAAAGCGCACATCAAATTGAGCGCGACTGTCGTCAAAAGCCTCGAAGCCACATTCATAGGCCGAGAGCTTTTCCGGGTCGGGCGCCTGACGCGCTACCAGCATCGCGGCAAAAACAAACAGCATCGCCATCACGATGGCAATGCCAAGGAAGATCAAGATCGGGAAATAATCTTCGAGAATGGGGGGCATGAAATCCTCGCAGATTGGAAGTGCAACACCGGCAACAGTCATAGTCGGCGACTGCGCCCTCGTAAAGCCAAAAGTCGCCGCAAAAGCCGGAATCTTTTAGCGATCAACACGATTTAGATAGCGCGATGCGCAAAATAAAAAACCCGCCAAAAGGCGGGCTTTTTATCAAACAAGGCGTGGCGCGAGTGACGGGGCTCGAACCCGCGACCTTCGGCGTGACAGGCCGACACTCTAACCAACTGAGCTACACCCGCGCACCACGTCTTGTGAGCGGCGGTTCTAAGTGTTGAACCCTGCGTTGTCAACGTCAGAATTCGGTCTTTGACCGCCTTTTTTAACTTGGCCTATTCAGGGAATAAAACCATGTCGTAACGCTCCGGTACCCGATCCTTCTTCCACGGCATAAAGCCAGAAGATGGTGGGCGATGACAGGCTCGAACTGCCGACCCTCTCGGTGTAAACGAGATGCTCTACCAACTGAGCTAATCGCCCGAACACCGGCGCGTGAGGCGGGGTTTTAAGGGAAGTTCCGGAGTGTGTAAAGAGCGAAAATCAACAAAATGACCGCTTTGTGAACATTTCTTTGCGCACAAAAAACGGCGCTGCAAACTGCAGCGCCGTTTCAATCGCATTCGCGCTGGAATTAGCCGTTAACGGCGTCTTTCAGACCCTTGCCAGCCTTGAATTTAGGCTGCTTGGATGCCGGGATGTCGATTTCTTCGCCGGTGCGTGGGTTGCGCCCCTTGGTGGCAGCACGCGCGGTCACCGAAAACGTACCAAAGCCAACCAAACGAACGTCACCGCCGCTTGAAAGCGTAGACGTAATGCCGTCAAAAACAGCGTCTACAGCTTTCGCCGCATCGGCCTTCGAGAGACCAGCAGTGTCGGCGACATTTGCAATAAGATCATTCTTGTTCAAGGTGTATCCCCCTCTAAGACAAAAACTTTGCCCCGAAAACCGGGGCGTGACTTGCTGCGCCAGTCTAAAGCGCCCGTTTTCCAGAAGTCAAAGCAAAAACCGCAGAATTTCGGGGTTTTTTGCACTTTTTATCCACAGGCGCAAACAAGCCACAGCCCAATCAGTGCGGTCGGCTTGTGGTTTCACCGTCAGCAGGCGGCAAGGCCAGGTCAGCGAGGTCGGCATTCTCGTCCCATTCAATGGGTTCGAGCTTCTTAGTCAGCGCCAGGCCAAGCACCTCATCTACGGATGATACCAGCTTGATATCCAAGCCCTTTTTGACATTGGCCGGAATGTCATCAAGGTCTTTTTCATTGTCCTTGGGGATCAACACCGTAGTAATGCCGCCGCGCAGCGCCGCCAGCAGCTTCTCTTTCAAACCGCCGATTGGCAAGACGCGCCCGCGCAGGGTCACCTCGCCGGTCATGGCGATGTCTTTGCGCACCGGCACACCGGTCAGGATCGACACAATCGACGTACACATAGCGATTCCCGCCGAGGGACCGTCTTTCGGAGTCGCGCCTTCGGGGACGTGAATGTGGATATCACGTTTTTCAAAAATCTTGGGCGAAATGCCGTACCCAATCGCCTTGGACTGCACAAAAGACCGCGCCGCCTCAATGGATTCTTTCATCACATCGCCCAGCTTGCCGGTTTGTTTCACCTGCCCCTTGCCCGGCACCATCACCGCCTCGATCGCCAGCAGTTCACCGCCAACCTCGGTCCACGCCAGGCCTGTGGTTAGACCAACCTGATCGTCTTCTTCCACCACGCCAAAACGGAAGCGCTGCACACCGGCATAGTTGGACAGATTGCGCGTGGTGACGTGCACTTCCTCCTTCGAGCCTTCAACGATTTCTTTCAGGGCCTTGCGGATCAGCTTAGCGATGTAGCGTTCAAGGTTTCGTACCCCGGCTTCGCGGGTGTAATAGCGGATCAGATCGCGCAGCGCCCCATCCGAGATCGACCACTCATTCTTCTTGATCGCGTGATCCTTGATGATTTTTGGAATCAGGTGCCGCTTGGCGATTTCCAGCTTTTCGTCCTCGGTATAGCCCGAAAGCTGAATAATCTCCATCCGGTCCAAAAGCGGGCGCGGCATATTCAGCGAATTTGCCGTTGTCACGAACATCACATCCGACAGATCGTAATCGACCTCAAGATAATGGTCGGCGAATTTGTTATTTTGCTCGGGGTCGAGCACTTCCAGCAGCGCCGACGCCGGGTCACCGCGGAAATCCTGCCCCATCTTGTCAATCTCATCCAAGAGAAACAGCGGGTTGGATTTGCCAGCTTTTTTCATGCTTTGGATGATCTTGCCCGGCATCGAGCCAATATAGGTGCGCCGGTGCCCGCGAATTTCCGCCTCGTCGCGCACTCCGCCCAAGGAAAACCGTACGAATTCGCGGCCGGTTGCCTGAGCAATTGACTTCCCAAGCGAGGTTTTGCCGACGCCGGGCGGGCCAACCAGGCACAAAATCGGCCCCTTCAGCTTGCGCGCGCGCTGCTGCACGGCAAGATATTCGATAATCCGCTCTTTGACCTTTTCGAGGCCGTAATGATCGCGGTCCAAAACCTTTTCGGCGATTTTGATGTCTTTTTTAACGCGGCTGCGCTTGTGCCACGGAATGCCAAGCATCCAGTCAAGATAGTTACGCACCACCGTTGCTTCGGCCGACATGGGGCTCATCGATTTGAGTTTTTTCAACTCGGCCAGGCTTTTTTCGCGGGCTTCAGCGCTCAGCTTGGTTTTTTTGATCTGCTCTTCAAGTTCCTGGGTTTCCTCGCGGGCTTCATCGCCCTCGCCCAGTTCCTTCTGAATCGCTTTCATTTGCTCGTTGAGATAATATTCGCGCTGGGTTTTCTCCATCTGGCGCTTCACCCGCCCGCGAATCTTTTTCTCGACCTGCAGAATGCCGATCTCGCCTTCCATATAGCCGAAAATCTTTTCCAGCCGGGCGATGACGCTGGTGGCTTCCAACAGCTCCTGCTTGTCTTCAATCTTGAGGGCAAGGTGCGAAGCAATGGTGTCGGCCAGCTTGCTCGAATCCTCAATCTGGGTGATGGTGACCATCACCTCGGCTGGGATTTTCTTGTTGAGCTTGATGTAATTGTCCGCCTGGCTGAGGACCGACCGGCGCAGCGCATCGGTTTCCGGGCCTTCGCCGTCTTCGTCGGCCAGCACCTCGACCTCCGCGGCGAAATAGTCTTCGCTTTGGGTGTAATGGCGAATTTTGGCGCGCGCCACACCTTCCACCAACACCTTCACCGTGCCGTCCGGCAGCTTCAAAAGCTGCATGATATTGGCGATGGTGCCCACCTCGAACACGTCGCCGGGCTCGGGGTTGTCGTCGCCGGCTTCTTTTTGCGCAGCCAGCAAAATTTGCTTTTCGCCGTCCATCACTTCGTCAAGGGCGCGCACGGATTTCTCGCGGCCAACAAAAAGCGGCACGATCATGTGCGGGAAAACGACAATATCCCGCAGCGGCAACACCGGAAGGGACACAATGGAACTCGATGGCGACTGCATTCTGGACCTTTCAATACAAAACGGGCTGTACCCGCTTATGTGTATATGGAGTGTTTTAGGGGCGACAACAAGTCGGCGAAACGACCCTGCCGCCCCTAGATCTGTGTGCTATGCAGGTTTGGGCGCTTCTTCGCGCGATTCTGCATAAATGGTCAGCGGTTTTGCGCTGCCCGAAACAACATCGCCGTTCACCACCACTTCCTCAACGCCGTCCATCGACGGCAGGTCAAACATGGTGTCCAGCAAGGTTTCTTCCATGATGGAGCGAAGCCCGCGCGCTCCGGTTTTGCGCTGAATGGCGCGCTTAGCCACCGCATAAAGCGCATCATCGGTAAAGCTCAA
Source organism: Kordiimonadaceae bacterium (assembly GCA_030148905.1). GTDB lineage: Bacteria > Pseudomonadota > Alphaproteobacteria > Sphingomonadales > Kordiimonadaceae > JASBSO01. The sequence goes on from JASBSO010000227.1 coordinate 11,569, forward strand.
CCCCACACGCTCCATATCAAACAGGGTTTGATACTGCTTCAACAGCGCGTTTTTCGGCTTGGTCAGGATTTCCACCAAGGCGTCTTCGTCAAGGTCTTCCAGCGTTGCAATCACCGGCAAACGGCCAACAAATTCGGGAATCAGGCCGAATTTCAGCAGATCCTCGGGCTCGGTTTCCTTGAACAATTCACCGGTCGACCGCTCGTCGGGTGCTGCAACCTGCGCACCAAAGCCGATCGACTTGCCCTGCTTGCGGTGCGCAATCACCTTGTCAAGGCCAGCAAAGGCCCCACCGCAAATAAACAGGATATTGGTGGTGTCCACCTGCAGGAATTCCTGCTGCGGATGCTTGCGCCCACCTTGCGGCGGCACGCTGGCAACCGTGCCTTCCATGATTTTGAGAAGTGCCTGCTGCACGCCCTCGCCCGACACATCGCGGGTGATCGACGGATTGTCAGACTTGCGGCTGATCTTATCCACCTCGTCGATATAAACGATCCCGCGTTGGGCGCGCTCGACGTTATAATCGGCAGCCTGCAACAGTTTGAGAATGATATTCTCGACATCTTCACCGACATAGCCCGCCTCGGTCAGCGTGGTGGCATCGGCCATGGTGAACGGCACATCCAGAATGCGCGCCAAAGTCTGCGCCAAAAGCGTTTTGCCGCAACCCGTCGGGCCAATCAGCAAAATATTTGATTTGGCCAGCTCAACATCGCTGCCGCCGGTGTTCACATGGTTCAGGCGCTTAAAATGGTTATGCACCGCGACCGACAACACCTTTTTGGCATCGCCCTGACCGATGACATAATCATCCAGAACCGACAAAATCTCCTGCGGGGTTGGAACGCCGTCACCACCTTTGGAAAGCGCATTTTTGCTCTCTTCCTTGATGATGTCATTACACAGTTCCACGCATTCATCGCAGATGAAAACGGTTGGACCCGCAATAAGCTTCCGCACCTCGTGCTGGCTTTTGCCGCAAAAGGAACAATAAAGCGTATTTTTCGAGTCGCTATTACTCACATCACTCACCGTTTTAAAACCTCAAACTATGGTAGACGAGCCTTCGCCAGCCATACAACAAAAAACTCGCGCAATACTGTCGCAACACGCAGACCTTATATCGCCGTGATCAGCTTTCGTCGGCTGGCGCTTCGCGTTTCTCATACACTGCATCAATCAAGCCAAAGGCTTTGGCCTCTTCGGGCGACATCCAATTGTCGCGGTCCATGGCCTTTTCAATTTCGCTGACCTTGCGGCCCGTGTGCCGCGCGTAAATCTCGTTCAGCAGCTTGCGTGTTTTCAAAATTTCCTTGGCCTGAATTTCGATATCCGCCGCCTGGCCGCGCGTGCCGCCCGAAGGCTGGTGGATCATGATCCGCGCATGCGGCACCGAAAACCGCTTGCCCTCGGCACCGCCCGAGACCAGCAGCGACCCCATTGAGCACGCCTGCCCGACACAAATGGTCGACACATCCGGGCGGATATATTGCATCGTGTCGTAAATCGACAGGCCCGACGACACCACCCCGCCCGGTGAATTGATATAAAACGCGATATCTTTGGTGGGGTTTTCTGCCTCAAGGAACAAAAGCTGGGCAACGATCAGGCTGGCCATATGGTCATTGACTTCGCCTGTCAGGAAGATGATGCGCTCTTTGAGAAGGCGCGAATAGATGTCATAGCTGCGCTCGCCCCGGTTGGTTTGTTCCACCACCATAGGGACCAAAGTGCTGGCATAGATATCGTTGTCATTACTCATATTGGGGATGCTCCGTCGAGGGTCAGTCCTAACGATATAGGCGGCTGCGATAAGCGGCACAAGACTGCGTCCATGGAAAATTAGGATCAAAAACAAAAGGGGGAGCCAAGCTCCCCCTGAATAGCCACACTTAGCTGTGAAAGCGTTACTCTTTGTCAGCAGCCTTTTTCTTGGGCGCGGCTTTTTTCGCGGCCGGCTTTTTGGCGGCGGCTTTGGTGCCTGTTTCTTTTTTCGCGGTCTTGGCTTTGGCGGGGGCCTTCTTCTTGGCCGGTGCCTTTTTCGCCTTTGGCTGCGGGGTGTCGTCGTCTTCCAGCGCCTTGACCGCGTCTTCCAGTGCGTCACTGGTCACGGTTTTGTCGGTCACGTCGGCCATTTCAATGATGAAATCGACGACCTTTTCTTCAAAGATCGGTGCCCGAAGCTGCGCACGCGCCTGATCGTTTTTCTGGTAAAATTCGAAGACCTGCTGTTCCTGGCCGGGATAGCGCTGGGCTTCCTGGATAATCAGGCGGTTCACTTCATCGCCGCTGACCTGCACATTGTTTTTGGTGCCGATTTCCGACAGCAGCAAACCCAGGCGCACACGGCGCTCGGCAATGGCACGAAACTCCGCAGCCTCGTCAGCGTCGGCGGGGCCGTCCTGGCCTTCAAAATCGGCTTCGGTCGCTTCGCCGGAGGCAATTTGCTCGCGTTTGATCTGCTCCCAAATCTGGGCGTATTCCATGTCCACCATGCTGGCAGGGACGGCAAAGTCATATGTGTCGGCCAGAATATCCAACAGCTTGCGCTTGGTGACCGAGCGGCTGACGCGCTGATGCTCGGCGTCGATTTGTCCTTTCAGAGCCTCGCGAAACGCGGCGAGGTCATCAAAACCCATCGATTTGGCAAAATCTTCGTCAACCACTTGCTCGGCTTCGCGGCGCACCTCTTTGACGGTCACATCAAAGATCGCAACTTTGCCTTCAAGTTCCTTGGCGTGATAGGGGCTTGGAAAGGTCACCTCGACCGATTTTTCATCACCCGCCTTGGCGCCAACCAGCTGGTCTTCAAAGCCGGGGATGAAGGTGCCCGAGCCAAGAACAAGCTGAAAATCTTCTGCGGCACCGCCGTCAAAAGCCTCGCCGTCAACGCGGCCAAGATAGTCGATCAAAACCGCATCGCCGTCTTTGGCCTTGGTGGTTTTGGCGGCTTTTTTATAGGCTTTTTGCTGGCCTGCGACGCGCTTGGCGGCGTCGTCGATATCGGCGTCGCTGGTCTCAACAACCAAACGTTCCAGCGCCGGCGCTTTGAAATCGTCAATGTCGATATCGGGCAGAATTTCGACCTTCAGCGTATATTCCAGATCGGCGCCTTCAACGGGGGCGTCTGCCAGGTCAAGCTCGGGCTGGGTTGCCGGGCGAATATTGTTGTCTTCGATCACCTTGCGGGAGCTTTCCTCAACCGCTTCCGACAATACCTGCCCGCGCGCACGCTCGCCGTGCATCTGCTTCAACAGGCTCAATGGTGCCTTGCCGGGACGAAAGCCTTTGATATTGGCATTGGCACGAAAGTCCGACAAAATCTTGTCCAGCTTTTCGTCCAATTCCGACGATGGAACCGTGACCCGATATTCGCGCTTGAGCCCGTCATTCAGCTGCTCTTCAAACCGCATTGATATACCCTTTTACCTATTGGCGCGCACCGCCAATGGGCGCGCATCCTTTTGCAATCTCATCGGTGGTGAGTGTATTGGTGCGGGCGAAGGGACTCGAACCCCCACGTCCAAAGGACACCAGAACCTAAATCTGGCGCGTCTACCAGTTCCGCCACGCCCGCACTTTACTTGCCTTTCGGCAATGCTCACCAGTCGCCAAGGGCGCGCCTTGGCGAGGAAACACGCGCTTATACCAACCGCGCAGCGCAGTAC
>JASBSO010000239.1 GCA_030148905.1 Kordiimonadaceae bacterium
CGCCGCCGCCGCCGGGGCGGACCAATATCTGGCTCAACGACGGCGATCGGGTGATCGAAATCCGCACCGCGACGCGCTTTGTCGACCGGATCATTTTGGACGATGTGGCGATTTATGAGCGCGGGCCCGACGGGGCGCTGATGGCCAATGTCGACGCCGATTTTGCCCTATCGGAAGGCGGTGGTTGGACGCTATACGGCGTGCGGCGCTTTGATCTGGACAGCTTTGATGTCACCGCGGCGGACAATGTTGTCTTCGACTTTGATATCCCGGTCGAGCGGCTGTTCGCCCAGCTGGAGCGCCCTGAACACGCCCGGCTCTGGCGGCTGTGGTCATCCATCGTCACACTTGACCGCGCCGGCATGGAAACCTTTACGCTGGAGACCAGTTTTTGGCACCGCTTTGCCTTGGCGATATCGGCGTTCATCATGCCGCTTTTGGGGTGTTTTGTGGCCTACGGCGTGCCGCGCGGCGGGGCACGGGTTGGGCGGATCATTGCCGGTATGGCGTTGGGGTTCAGTTATTTTGTTTTTGACAATTATATGGTGGCCATGGGCGGCCTTGGGGTTTTGCCCGCCGTGCTGGCGGCGCTTGCGGCACCAGCCATTTACATGCTGGGGGGTTTGAGCCTTTTGGCGCGGCTCGAATAGGTTATTTTGGCGCGTCCAGTTTTAGCGGTTCCTGATCTGCCGTTTCATACAGGGCGGCGGTGCCGGTGATCAGCCGCGCCCCCTTGGTGAAAGTCAGATACGACCAGAACCACTGCATCGCCACCAGCAGCGGTGCGCGCACGCCGATCAGAAAATAGATATGCGCCAGCCCCCAAAACCACCAGGCGAGGCCCCCGGTCAGCTTGACCTTGCCGAGGTCCACCACCGCCGAATTGCGGCCAATGGTGGCAAGATTGCCCGCGTGTTTATAGACAAAAGGCCCGGGGTCGCGGCCCATGCCCAGTCGCGCCAGGATTTTGCGCGCGACATAGGCACCGCCTTGCTTGGCGGCCGGGGCAATGCCGGGGACAAAGTCACCGTTCCAGGCCCTGGACGCCGCCACATCGCCGACCGCGAACACATTCTCGCAGCCCTCGACCTGCAGGTCAGCGTCCACCGGCACAAGCCGGGCGCGGCCAACGCCGTCAATCCCCAGCCATTTTGCCGCAGGCGAAGCCGCCACGCCGGCCGCCCAAATCACCGTGCCCGCTTCAATCACCGTGTCGCCGCAGCCGATCTGGCCGTCGGCCATTTGGGTGACGCGCGTTTTCAACAGCACCTCCACCCCCAGTTTTTCCAGCGCTTTCAGCGCATATTCGCCCATTTTCGCATCAAAGGCGGGCAAAAGCCGGTCGGCTCCTTGCACCAGGATCACCCGCGCCGAGCGGGGGTTGATGCTGGTAAAATCGCGCGCCAGTGAAAACCGCGCAAGCTCGGCAATCGCACCCGCCATTTCCACGCCGGTCGGCCCGCCGCCGACCACAGCAAAGGTCATATGCCGCATGCGCTCGGCTTCACTTTGGGCGGTTTCGGCTTTTTCAAACGCCAGCAGGATACGTTTGCGTACCTCGGTTGCGTCGATCACCCGCTTCAGCCCCGGCGCGAACGGAGCCCAGTCGTCCTTGCCGAAATAGCTGTGCTGCGCGCCCGAGGCGATGATCAGATCGTCATAGGGGTAGCTGCAACCGTCAGCGCAGTGCACGGTTTTGGCGGCGCGGTCGATGCGGACCACCTTGCCCATGAGGACGCGCACATTTTTGCGCCCGGAAAACATCCCGCGAATGGGCCAGGCCACATCGGCGGGTGACAGGTCGGCGGTCGCCACCTGATACAGAAGCGGCTGAAACAGATGATAATTGCGCTTGTCGATCAATGTGATGTCGACAGGATGCTTGGCCAGTATCCGCGCTGCGGTCAGGCCGCCAAAGCCCGCGCCGATAATCACCACCTTGGGCCGCGCCGCTTTGGTCACCGTACCTCTCCTCAATCGCTGGTCAGAACGGGTAAGGCCGCACGATGAACCGGTCGTCGCATGGCAGCGGATTGTCGGGCAAATGCGCTTGTACGCGCTTCATCCAGTCCAGAATTTTGGGCTGTTTTTTCCACTCATAGGCCCCGTGCAGCCCCATCCGCCAGCCCGAAATGAAGATCGGATAGGCCGACAGGTCGGCAAGCGACGGCGTGTCCAGACCGCCCAGATAGGGCCCGTCCGCGAGCCGCTCCAAAAAACCGTCGATAATCTCCTGCCGGATCGATTGGATCGACTGGTCTTCGGGGAAATGCTTTTGCATCGCGACGATGAACGGCGCCTTTGAAATGGCAAAGGGCCACATCCACCGCCACAGCGCGGGGATCGGCGTGCCACCATTGACGATCTGTGCCAAGCGCCAGCCCGAGCGGATGGAATTGATCGGGTTCGACCATTTCAGCGCTTCCATAAACCGCGCCGGGATCAATTTGTCGGACACCCAGTCATCGATCGCCAAAACGGTGTCGCGGGCGGATGGGTCGGCGGGTAGCAAGGGCTTTTCAGGGTACAACTCGTCGATCCAATGCCCAAGCGGTGATGAATCCTTGCGCCACTCGCCGTCGATTTCCAGCACCGGCACCTGCGTTTGGCCAGTGAACTTGATCGCTTCATTGGTACGCGGGCGCACATGCACAAACTCAAACGGCACGCCCTTATAGTGCAGATAGACCGCGACCTTCATCACATAGGGACTGGTTGCATAGCCATAAAGCTTGATGTCACGGTCGGTCATGGTTCCCCCTATCGGTGATGTGTGTCATCCGTTGCTGGCGGCGCAGTAACCACAGGGCAACGAGTGTTGCCAGCGCGCCTGCGCCCACAAGCAGGCCAATAAAAATCCAAAATCCATGCGGATGGTCAAGCCACGGCATGCCGCCCACATTGACGCCGAACATGCCCGCCAGCAGGTTGACCGGCAAGAAGATACCCGCCGCCAGGGTTAACAAATAGGTGATGCGCGCATCGACGGCATTTTGTTGCTGGTCGATCATCTGGGCGACCGATTCTGCGCGCTGTTTGACCGTTTCCATCATGGCGGCGAGCTTGCTGCTGGTCCCGGCCAACAGTTTTAGTCGGCGCCCTTGCTCGTCGGTCAGGCCGGGCGCGTGCTTTTTCATTTTCTCCAGCGCTTCGGCCTGCGCCGACAAGCCGCGCCCCAGCGCCAAAACCTGACGCCGCACGATCAAAATCGCGCTGGGGGGTACGGTGATCTTGGGGTCCAGCACCTCATCTTCCATGGTATCGAGCCGTTCCAGGAAGTTGGCGGCCACCTTGCGGTGCCGTTCCAGAAGCTGGTCGGTCAGGCGCAGCGCCAGATCAACCGGCGTTTGCGGCAGGTCATCTGCGGGCAGGGCTTGCAGCGTCTCCACGCTCGACAGCGGCTTGATGGCAAAGCTGTAGAGCGCGTCGGGGGTGATCAGCATCCTGAGCGCAACCAGATCATCTACCGCCTCGCCGCTGTTCATATTGGGGCCTTTGACAATCAGCACATGACCCGCCGGGCTTTGCTCATAAGTCGGGCTGGGGTGCCATTCGATCAGCAGGCGCTGCGTGACCCGGTCATCGGTCAGATCGGCGACCAGCTTGCGGTCATTTTCAAGGTCAAGGCCCGACAGATGGCACCAATGATAACCGTGCGCCATGATGTTATGGCTGCGGTTTTCCGCCTCAAGCGCAGATATCCCCATGGGTGGGTCCTTTTATCGTCATGGATCAGCCCCAGCTCGCCGGGAAGACAAACTGATCATCAGGGTTGACAGGAATGCCGCTCCAACCCGGCAAATCAATGGCAAGCTTGAGCGCGCGCGCACGGATGTCGCGCACCAGCGCCTCTCGCGAACTATAGTGCTCCAGGTCGCTATAGGGCACAGGGTCGCCTATGCCGATATCGATACGCGTGCCGCGTCGCCGCGCGGTTTCATGAAACATCAGGCTGAGACGCAGCGTATAGCTGATATGGCTGGCCAGCTGGAACAGCCGCGAATTTTGCCCGCCAAAGCAAATGGGGATGGTGGTGGCCTTGGCCCCTTTGATCATTTTGGCGGTAAAGGGATGCCAGGGCGGGTCAACCGCAGGGCCTTGCAGGGGTTTGAGGCTGGTGGACACCCCGCCGCCCGGAAAAATACCCACGGCACCGCCTTCGCGCAGCCATTTTTGCGCGGCCACACGCGACGACAGGGTGGTGCGCTGGGCGTCTTCGGTTTTGGCAAAATCGATGGGCAGCAAATTGGGTTTGGCTTTGGGGATTTGGCACAGGGTCGAATGCGCCAGCACCTTCACGTCGGGGCGGACCTTTTTTGCCAGCCATGTCAGCGTAATCCCGTCCAAAACGCCATATGGATGGTTGGAGACGAACACCACCGGCCCTTCGCGCGGGACCTTGTCCAGCTGGGCATGCGCATATTGCACATCCAGCTGCATGGCGGCGATGGCAAGGTCATAAAAATCGATGTGCTGACGCTCGGTGCCTGAAATTTCGCGGTAATACATTTTTTTCAAGCCGCGCTGGCCGCTGGCGCGTTCGATCGCGCGAATCATCAGCTGTTTTAACTTCGGCTGGTCGGGCGAAGAATAGCTGAAACTCAGCTCGGAATCATCGCCGTCCGCAGTGGGATTGAGGGCGGCATCGGCATTGGCGCGGTCGCTCATACGCGAAACTATATAGAAGGTTGAAAGACTTGAGAAGCGCTATAGGCGGCATGAAAAGCGGGGTGGTGATCCTTGTGCAAAATGTGACTGGACGCCCGGAAATCCGCGCTCAATGATGGCATCAAGACTGTGGACACGTAGAGTTGACGTGCGCGTCAATCTTTTTTCTGGACAGATCAGTCTAGTAAGGGGAGGATGCGCGCCCCATATGCGAAATTCTGGCTCAGGCTGTGCGCTCTGCCGTCCTGAGCTCTGCGCCATCACCAGAAGAGAGGTCGGGCCTGTTATCCCGGCCCGGTCGAGAGGAGCCCTTCATGACTGAAGTCTATGTCTATGATCACGTTCGCACCCCGCGCGGTCGCGGCAAGAACGACGGATCCCTGCATGAAATCACACCGGTTGAACTGTCGCGTCAGGTTTTGGATGCGCTCGCTGACCGCAACGACCTGCCGGAAAATGCGGTTGATGATGTGTATTTCGGCAGCGTGATGCCGGTGGGCGAGCAGGGCGGCAATATCACCCGCACGGCCGTGCTGGCGTCAAAGCTTGGTCAAGATACAACAGGCGTTCAGATGAACCGGTTCTGCGCCTCGGGACTTGAGGCGATCAACACGGCTGCGGGCCATATTGCAGGCGGCGGTGCCGACCTGGCCATCGGCGGCGGTATTGAAAGCATGAGCCGTGTGCCCATGGGCTCGGACGGCGGCGCGTGGCCGGTTGACCCGGCGCAGGCCATCGACACCTATTTCGTCCCACAGGGCATTTCGGCCGACCTGATCGCCACCAAATACGGCTTTAGCCGCGACGATGTGGACGCCTATTCGATCGAAAGCCAAAAGCGCGCCAAGGCCGCCTGGGACGAGGGCCGCTTTAAAAACTCGATCATTTCGGTCAAGGATGTGATCGGCGTCGATGTTCTTGATCACGACGAGCACATGCGCCCCGAAACCACCATGCAGTCGCTTGGCGCGCTGAAGCCGAGCTTTGCCGGTATCGGCGAACAGATGCCCGGCTTCGACAGCGTGGCGATCCAGCGCTATCCCGAAATTGAGAAAATCAACCACGTCCACCACGCGGGCAACAGCTCGGGCATTGTCGATGGTTCGGGCGCGGTGCTGCTGGGCTCGAAGGAAGCGGGCGAGCGTTTGGGGCTGAAGCCGCGCGCACGGATCAAGGGCTGGGCGTCGGTTGGCTCAGAGCCGACCATCATGCTCACCGGCCCGAGCTTTGCCGCCGAAAAAGTCCTGAAGCGCCTCGGCATGGACAAGTCGGACATCGACCTGTGGGAGCTGAACGAAGCCTTTGCCAGCGTTGTGCTGCGCTTTATGCAGGCGCTCGACATTGACCACAGCGATATCAACGTCAATGGCGGTGCCATTGCCATGGGCCACCCGCTGGGCGCCACGGGCGCGATGATTTTCGGCACCGTGCTCGACGAGCTGGAGCGCAGCGACAAGGAAACCGCGCTAGTGACACTGTGTATTGGTGCCGGCATGGGCACTGCGACGGTGATCGAACGCGTTTAATCCTGTTTTCGGGGCGTCCAGTGGGCGCCCCCTCTTATTTCTGAGAAAGTGGAGACACATATCATGACAGAAGCCGTGCGCTTTGAAGTCGACGCAGACGGCGTTGCCCTGCTGACCATCGACCTGCCGGGCGAATCCATGAACGTGATCAACGAGCAGCTGATGGACGAACTTCCCGCCGCCGTTGACAAGATCCTGAGCGACGATGCGATCAAGGGTGCCGTTATCACCACCGGCAAAAAAGATTTCATGGCGGGTGCCGATTTGCGCATGCTGTCGAAAACCGCCGCAATGAAAGACGAGCTGGGCCCCAAGGGTCTGTTCGAGCGCAACGTCAAAATGAATGAATTTTTGCGCACAATCGAAACCGGCGGTCAGTCGGCCAAGGCCCTCCTTAAGGGCGAAGCGCATGCCAAGCCGTTTGTGGCGGCGGTCAAGGGCCGCGCGCTGGGCGGCGGCTTTGAAATTCCGCTCGCCTGCCATTTCCGGGTATGCACGCCCGATGCGGTGTTTGGCCTGCCCGAGGTGATGGTGGGCCTGCTGCCCGGCGGCGGCGGCACCCAGCGCCTGCCGCGGATCATGGGCATTCAAACCGCGCTGATGTACCTGACCCAGGGCCGCAATATGAAAGCGCAGGAAGCCCAGGGCTTCGGCATTGTGTCGGCCATCGCCGAAGAGGGCGACCTGATCGCCAAGGCC
>JASBSO010000003.1 GCA_030148905.1 Kordiimonadaceae bacterium
CACTCAGGCCCGGCATATAAGCCCCGCCTGCTGTGGACGAGCCGTGCAAAATGGTGATCACCGGGCAGCCGAGTTTGGAGAGTTTTGCCAAATTGCCAAACAGCCGCCCACCGTCGGTAAAGCCCTCAACCTTATAATTCAACAGGTCACCGCCCGCGCTTTCCACCAGGTGAATAAAGGGAAGTTTTTGTTCAATGGCAATCTCCTGCGCCCGCAAAATGCGCATGGCTGTGGGGTTGGTGAGCGCGCCCGCCTGAATGCCGCTGTCGTCGACAACGATCACCGCACGAATGCCGCCGACAAAGCCAATACCGGTGATCACCGTTGAGCCAGGGAGCGAGCGGCTTTCCTCCGATGTGTCGGTCAGATATCCGGCCAGATTCGAAAGTGTAACAAAGGGCATGCCCGGGTCCAAAAGCCGGGCCAGCCGGTCGCGGGGCAACAACTGTCCGCGCGCGTCAAACCTGTCTTTCCGCCGCGCCGACAGCGCCGCACCGCGTTCATTTAGCGCGTCCAACCGCTTGGTCAGGGCCAGCATATCCGCCCGATTCTGTTGGAATTGTTCAGACGTCACGTCGATTTTGGACTGAAAACGGCTCACGACATAGACTCCACAAAATGGGCGGGCACAGCGACCGATTGCGCCAGCAAAATCTGGCTATATCCCTTGCCCTGACTGTCAAGGCGCAGGCTGGCAATGCCGCCGCCGCCAAGCGACGCCGCCAATGTGATGTTCATCGCCGGCAGCCCGGGCAGAAAATAGCGGTGGATGGCCTCGGGCGACGGGTCGTCCATCAGGTGACCAAAGATGCGGGCCAGTCGGCCTTCGTCCAGCGCTGCCCAGAGATAAGGCATCACCGCCGGATCGCGCGGAATCAGCCCCACATTGGCCGTATTGCCCTTGTCGCCGCTGCGCGCCCAGGCAAGCTGGATCAGCGGCACCTCAACCCAGTCACCGCTGCGCGCACCAACGGCATCTGGCGACGCAGGCGCATGGACAGCGGCAGTGCCGCCAAACTGACCAAAGGGCACGATGTCTTTGCGGTCACCATATATAACGGTCGGTGTGACCCTGTCGCGGGCGATGGTAAAGCTGAACAGCCGCACCACGGGCTGCGGCTTGCCCGCGCCGCTATTGAACGAGGCCAGCCCCGGCGGGGTGGTCAGACCAAGGCCACTGAGCGCCTTCATAAACACACCAACCCCCTTGGCATCGGGGTGTTTGACCGCCATTTTGACCGTCACCTCAGACGCACCCTCAGCCGCAACAGGCATGCCCAGTTGCGCGCCGCTGCCGACCACAGTGATATCCACATCATCAAAGGACGCCAGATTGAGCGCACGCAAGGCGGCCTCGGCGCGCTCAGCCGCGACCTTGGCAAGGTGCGCGGCTTTCTCCGACGCGTCCAAGCCGTAAAAGGGCACCATCTGCACGCCGCGCCACCCGTCAAAATAGGTGGCGCAGACTTTCAGTGTTTTGGGCGGTGGCCCGCCGCGCGCGCCGGTGATGCGCACATGGTCATCGCCGATATCGTCCATCGCCACCTGGGTGAAATCGCACGTCACATCGGGCAGGAGATAGCGGGCAGGATCGCTGATTTCATAGAGCATCTGCTCGGCCGCGGTCGCCCGCGACACCAAGCCGCCGGTGCCCGCAGGCTTTGTGAGCGTCATATCGCCGGTGTCGCCGATATCCAAAATCGGATAACCGATGGACAACAGCGTATCACTGACCCGCCGCCAGTCAGTATGATTGCCGCCCGTCACCTGCGGGCCGCATTCGATCAGATGACCGCCCAGACTGCCCGCCGCCAACCGGTCAAAATCATCCATCGCCCAGCCAAAGGCGTGAATACAGGCCCCCAGCGTCAGGGCGCTGTCGACAACACGACCGGTGATAACGATATCAGCACCCGCGTCCAGTGCGCGGGCAATCGGTTCTGCACCCAGATAGGCATTCATGCTGGCGATCGACGGCGGCGTGGGAAACGGCGCCCCCGATTCCATATCGCGGGGTTGTTCGGCTGCGAGGTTCGCGCACTGGGGCATCAGGTCATCGCCGCCGACCACGGCAACCGTCAGATCGAGCCCGGCAGCGGCAATGGCTTTCCGCACCGCCTCGCCGCAGGCCTCAGGGTTGACCCCACCGGCATTGGCAATGAGGCGCACGCCTGCTGCGGCAACGGCGCGGATATGCGGCGCGACCACAGCCGAAACGAAATCGGTGGCATAGCCAAGCGACGGGTCCTTGGCGCGCATCCGCGCCAAAATCGACATGGTGATTTCCGCCAGATAGTCATAGACAATAAAGTCTGGCGGGTCGTTGTGCAGCAATTGCGGTGTGGCGTGGGCGCTGTCACCCCAATATCCACTGGCACCGCCGATCCGAATGCGACGTGCCGACCTGATGGTTGTGCTGCCTTGTCCGCCCATACGCTTCCCCGCCTCGCTTTACCCTTGTTCATTCCCGTGACAAGTGGCAAAGGTGGCGGGCACGAGGCCGACGGTCAAGCCTCAATCATCACAGCTTTTATGAGGTCGCCCATGTCCTTTCCGCCCTATGCGCACGCCAGCGAAGTTGCCGCCCTGCTGCTTGAAAGCGCCTGCATCAAATTTGCCGGTGACGAGCTGTTTGAGTTCACGTCTGGTTGGCGCAGCCCGGTCTATGTCAACATGCGCGGCATTTTGGGGCCGGTGTCCTACCGCCAGCGGCTTTTGACCCACGCCGCCGCATGCCTGAGGGCCGGAGTGGAGCTGAGCAAAATTGACGTCATCGCGGGCGGTGAAACGGCGGGCATTCCCTATGCCGCGCTGTTGGCCGACAGTTTGAACAAGGATTTTGCCTATGTGCGTAAGGCACCGAAGGGCTTTGGCATGCGCGGGCGCGTTGAGGGTGCCGAGGTCGACGGTAAAACCGTGCTGCTGGTGGAAGACCTGACCACCGAAGGTAGTTCAAAAGTGACCTTTGCCAATTCGCTGCGCGAGGCGGGGGCTGCGGTGGATACCATCTTTTCCAGCTTTTGGTATGGCTTCGAGGCGCAAACACAAAAAGCCCTGAGCGAAGCCGGTTTGACGCTGCATTATTTGTGCCGCTGGGCCGATATTCTGGACCTGCCGCAAGTCAAGCGCACCCTGACGGAATCGCAGCGCAGCAATGTGACAGGATTTCTACAGAATCCCGACGGCTGGCACAAAGCGCTATAGAGGCCGAAGGCTCGTGATTATAAAATTCAACATCGCGGGCCTATTTTGAAAGAAAGTAACCTTTGGTGTCAGAAATGTGACATCGCAGCAACAGCCTACCGTCAAAATGAACGCAAGTTTATAAACCAAGGCGTTATGCTGTTGGCTTATGTGGGTGGGCTGTCCTCTAGATAGTGGCTGGACTGCGGTTTTCGCAGTTCTTTGCGTGAAAAAGTAGACAAAACGGTTTTGTCAGAGCCACTAACGGAGAGAAACCCCTATGTCAGTAACAAGCAAGAGCCTGCGTATGCGTGCACTCAAGGGAAGTGCTGCTACGCTATTGGCAACCTTGGTCTTGTCGCCTGCTATGAACGGCCTGAGCGCCCAGGACCAAGATCAGGATGATTCCAGCATCGCCATTGAGGAACTAACCATCACTGGTTCGCGGATTCAAAATGCCAACATCGTATCCCCAAGCCCGGTCACAACCGTCAGCGGCGTCAAGTTTGACGACCGTGGTGTTGTCCTGGTTGAGGACCTTCTGACCACCCTGCCACAAACCATTGTGGCCGATGGTACTGGTAACTTTGGTTCCAACGGTACGTCGAACGTCAACCTGCGCGGCCTCGGCGAAGACCGGACCCTCGTACTGGTTGATGGTCGCCGTTTGCCTTCGGGGAACACCCTGAACATCGCACCGGACATTAACTTCATTCCCGGCCAGCTTGTTGAAGGCGTTGACCTGACCACCGGTGGTGGCTCGGCGGTATACGGCGCCGATGCTGTGGCTGGCGTTGTGAACTTCCGTCTGAAGCGCGATTTTGAAGGCATTCAGATCGACGGTCAGTTGGGTATTTTCCAAACCGCCAACGACAACGACACGTTTGAGCAAATTCTGGACGATTTCCCAGACGCATCGCCTCCCGGCAGCCAGCTTGACGGCTTCCAGTGGAACACCACGGTTATTGTTGGTGCCAACAGCGACGATGGTCGGGGTAACGTCACCGCTTACTTCACCTACCGGAACGTGAACGAACTGGTTCAGGCGGACCGTGTTGGTTCGGCGTGTCAGTTCGGTGGCGGTAACCCTGCTTTCTTCTGTCAGGGCTCCTCGACAACCTTCCCGGCTGTGTTGACCAACCTGTTCACCGCAAACCAGACGCCATTTGCTATTCAGGCGTTTGACCCGGCAACCGGCGAGACGAACTTCCCGTTCGACTTCGGTACGCCTGACGGCACGTTTAACTTTGCGCAAACACAGCGCTTCCGTCAGCCAAGTGAGCAGTACACCTTTGGCGCTCTGATGCACTATGACATCACCGAGAATATCGAAGCATATCTCGACCTGATGTTCTCCAGCATCGACAGCCAAGGGCAGATTGGCCCGTCAGGGACCTTCTTCTCGACGAATACCATCAACTGTGACAACCCGCTTCTGACGCCTGAGCAGTTTGATCTGATCTGTACCCAAAACGGCTTTGGCCCAACGGATACGGCTGATCTGTTCATTGGTCGCCGGAATGTTGAAGGCGGCCCGCGCCAGCAAAACTTCGAGAACACCACGTTCCGGATTGTTGCTGGTTTCCGCGGTGACCTGAACGACAACTGGAGCTACGACATCTACGGTCAGTACGGCCGTGTTGATGACTTCCAGTCTTCAGATAACGACCTTGTTCAGTCCAACCTCGAGCTGGCACTGGATGTTGTCACCGACCCAACCACGGGCAACCCTGTGTGTCGTTCGGTTCTGGAAGGGACAAACGCAAGCTGTGTCCCTTACAACATCTTCACCCCTGGCGGCGTGACCCAGGAAGCGCTGGACTTCATCATCGCACCGGGCCTGCGCTCGGGTACGGTTGAGCAGGAAATCCTGCAAGGGTCCTTCTCGGGTGACCTGACCGACAACGGCATTGTCAGCCCATGGGCCGACACTGGTGCGCAACTGGTTGTTGGTTTTGAATACCGCAACGATACGCTTGTTCGCGAGCCTGACCTGCTGCTGCAAAATGCAGAGCTGACGGGTAACGGTGGTGCAACGCCTCCGGTCGACGAAAACATTGACGTGTACGAATTCTTCGGCGAATTGGCTGTGCCAATCATTCAGGGCGCAACCCTGGCAGAAGATTTGTCGTTCAATGCAGCTTACCGTTTCTCGGACTTCTCGACCACCGGTTCGCAGGATACCTACGCACTGGGCCTGACCTGGGCACCGACGTCTGACGTTCGGTTCCGGTTCCAGTACCAGCGTGCAACACGGTCGCCGAACATCTTCGACCTGTTCCTGCCGCAAAACACTGGTCTGTTTGACCTGTCTGACCCAGACGGCGACGGCGTCTTTGACCCATGTGCGGGTGCAACGCCTGAATTCACCCTGGCACAATGTGCCAATATGGGTGTAACGGCTGCGCAGTTCGGCAACATCGCCGACAACCCGGCTGGTCAGTTCAACGCCATCATCGGTGGTAACCCTGATCTTGATCCCGAGATCTCGGACACCTTCACCGTTGGCGCGGTCTTCACGCCAGAGTTCATCCCTGGCCTGAACCTGACCATTGACTACTACAACATTGAAGTTGATGGCTTCATCGGCACCGTTCCACCCGAATTGGCGGTCCGGACCTGCGGTCTTGAAGGCGATCCGTTCTTCTGCTCGCTGGTAACCCGTGACCTTGGTGGCGGTCTCTTTGCAGACCCTGAAACCTCAAACGTGGTTGCAACCGACATCAACACCGGTTCGATCAACACCTCAGGTATCGACATTCAGCTCGACTATGGCTTCGCCCTCGGTGATGGCTTTGGCGACCTGAACCTGAACTACATCGCGACCTACCTCATCGAGTATGAGGTTGAGCCTCTGCCTGGTCTTGACACCTTTGAGTGTGCTGGCTTCTTTGCTGGTGACTGTGCGGCGCCGCGTCCTGAATACAACCACGTCACCACGCTGACCTGGTCGTCAGAAAGCGATGTGAACGTCAACCTGACATGGCGTCTGATCGGGGAAACCGAAGCCTTCTCAGGTGGTGCTGGTCTTCCAGAAGCAAGCCTGAACCGCTTCGACACCACGCACTATATCGACGTGTCGGTGAACTTCCCGCTGCTGGACAACATGCGTGTCCGCGCTGGTATCAACAACCTGTTTGATGCCCAGTTCCCAGTGGCTGCCAACCTGCCTGCAGGTATCGGTACGGGTAACACCTTCCCTGGTCTGTTTGATGTGGGTGGCCGCTTTGGCTTCCTCGGCGTAACCGTCGACTTCTAAGATCAGAACATCTTAAAAATCAGGCTGCGAACCTCCGGGTTCGCAGCCTTTTTTCTTTTCGCGAGCGGCCATGCGCATTAGGTTGGCGTCAAAGTGACCAAGGAAGTTCCATGCGTATTTGTCTGATCATCTGTTTATCCATTGCCGCACACGCCCTGCCCGCCGCCGCACAAAGCGACCTGCGGAACCAATTTCAAAAATGCCGACTGATTGAAAGCGACGCAGAAAGGCTCGCCTGCTTTGATGCCATTGGCCTTGACGGCCCTACGGCCAATGCCCCGAAGGCCCCTGCCGCCACCGCTGACGCCAAGCCCGCCAAAGCGCCAAAAGCCGAGAAAGAAGAATTTGGCGCCGAAGACCTGCGCCGGTATAACGCCGACGAGGATGACGAACGCGAACAGTCGATCACCGTGGCACTGCTCGAGTACGGCAAAAACCGGCGCGGCAAGCATTTTTTCGTGCTCGATAACGGCCAGGTCTGGCGGCAAACCCCCGCCGATACCGACCGGTTTTACATTCCCAAACGCGATAATGTGAATGTGGTCATCGAACGCGGGCTATTTGGCGGACATTTCCTCAAGATCGAAGGCAAAAGCCGCCGCATCCGCGTTCAGCGCATTAAATAAGGCTGTCTTTCATGCTGACCCAAGCCCAACAAACACAAATCACGACCCTGATTCGCAGCGGCATCGCCGCTCTGCAAAATGACCGCCCGGCAGAGGCGCGCGACGCCATCCAAAAAGCCATCCGACTGGGGGCCGACAACGCCCCCACATGGCTTGGCATGGGCATGGCGTGTCTTGCCATGAAGGATTATGACGCGGCCGAAAAAGCCGCCGAGACATCGCTGGAGCGCGAACCCCGCAACCCGCGCGCAGCCCTGATCAAGGCGGATTGCCTGCTGGCAAAAGGCGATAAGCGCTCAGCCGCCGCCTATTACGGTGCTGCCGTGCGTATGCGCCCGACGCCCGAGCATATGACCCCCGATCTGGAGCCCGAACTTGCCCGCGCCGAGACCATGGTCAAGGACCTGGCCCAGCAGTTTGAGGCGCATATCAATGACCGCCTGCAGCCGCATCTGGACGCCGCACCGCCCAGCGCGCGCGGGCAGCTGGCGCTCGACATCCTGATGGGCCGGCAAAAGGTCTACCGGCCCGAACCGCACCAGTTCTTTTTCCCCGATCTGCCGATCCGGAATTTTTATGATGAAGCAGAGTTTGACTGGGTTCCGGCACTTGAGGCCAAAACCGACGCCATTCGCGCGGAGCTGCAAGCGCTGCTATCGGGCAGTGACGACCAGTTTGGGGCCTATGTAACGGGCGAGGCTGACCGTCCACATTATGATAGCCACGGCATGAAGGGCAACACCGACTGGGGGGCCTATTATTTGTGGTATAACGGCGAAGCGGTTGCAGACAATCAGGCGCGCTGCCCTGAAACCGTTGCCGCAATGGAAGCCGTGCCGCTGCTGTTTTCGGGTCGCCGGTCACCCAATGTGTTGTTTTCGCGCCTGAAACCCGGCGCGCGCATTCCGCCGCATACCGGCATGGTCAACACGCGGCTGATCTGTCATTTGCCGCTTATTGTCCCCGATGGTTGTGGCTTTCGCGTCGGGCATGAAACCCGCGAATGGCAAGAGGGCAAGGTCTGGATGTTTGACGATACCATCGAACACGAGGCCTGGAACACCAGCGATCAAGAACGGGTGATTTTGCTGTTCGAGGTCTGGAAACCCGAACTCAGCGACGAGGAGCGCCAGTTGGTGACCGAGATTTTTGCCTCGGTCGACAGTTATGAAAGCGCGCCTTCCGCCTGAGGCCTCCAATCGATCCAGCGGCCATGAAATTCCACATCGGCCAGATGGTGGCTGTCGCCGCCGGGCCATAAGTCGAGCTGCAGCTTGGCGTGCCGCTGGCTTTCAAAGCCTTCAAGCCGCAGCCACGCAATGGGGCTCTCCTGACTTGCCGATTTGCCGTGCTTGGCAAGGGCTGTGGCGATGCGCTGTTGGCGCGCGTCGTCAAGATACGACCAGATCAAACTGTGAAACAGCACAAAGGCCTGCCCTCGTGGGCGCGCCCTTAATTCCGCCTCCACAAAGTCGGCGGCATCCATGGTTTTGATCGGCGCAGGATGCCCGCGAAACACCTCAACCGCCGCCGCCTGTCGGGCAAATCGCTCGTGCTGGCCCGGCCACAGATAAGACATCAACCGCCTGCGATCGTCACTGCGGCGCACATCAAGCGGGGACTGGTCACAGCCGAGGCGCGATGCAATGTGCATATCGCCGCCTAGGCAGGGCACAGCACCCGTCAGGCGCGGGGCAATCGGCGCGGCGAACCCCTGGTCGCCCCAGGTCTGATCGCCGTACCGGTAGCAAAACCGGTCCATATTGAGGTTGAGACCGGCGCTGGAGCCAATCTCATATAACGCAATCGGACGGCCAAAGCGGCGCGCCACTGCCAGCAAGCCCGGCAGCAAAGCCGCCGAGCGGCCAATCTCATTGGTTTGCGGCGGCAGGTCGATATACCGGTCAATGAAGTCTGCATGCGTGACGAGAGCCGCGTGCATCAACGGCAGGGCGGTTTCGCGGTCCGCAACCAGCTTTGCATAATAACGCGCAAGCGCCGCGTCTTTTTCATCAATCACCAACCGGTGCAGCGCCCCGCACAGGCGCAGGGCCACGGCGTCAGCCCACAGGTCGCGCGGCCAGTGGATGATCCGGTCTTGAAGCGCAGTCCCCGCAACCGCATCGGGCAGCAGCGCGCAGATATGGGCGACAAAATCCCCATCCATTCTGCGGCATGTCGCCGCCTGTCTGGCGCAGTGATCGCGAAAATGCTCAAGGGACATAGGCACTCCTTACCGCGATGCAGCATAGGGAGCAGTTCACAAATTGCAATTCCTGCCCACAGATATGAATGTCCAGTGGTGACGACTTTAGGGTGGGCAGGTCGGCGCAGATATGCCAGCCTGCACAAGGCCATGCAGGGACAACGGATTGACACACACGCCAACATTTTCTGTGATCATCGCCACGCGCAACCGGCCCGCGCTGTTTCGCCGCGCACTTGCATCGATCTGTGCCCAGGATTTTCCGTCCTTTGAAATCATCGTCGTCGATGACGGAACCAGCGATGCGATGCTGGCAGACTACGGTGATATCGCAAGCCTCGACCCTAGAATTCGCCATGTTGTTACGCTGCCCACACTGCCGACGGGGCACGGGCCCAGCTATGCATTGAATACGGGCATAGCGCATGCGCAGGGCCACTTTCTGGCGTTTTTGGATGATGATGATGAATGGGTGGACCCCGGGCACCTGGCACGGGCGTACACGCACCTGAGCAGCGAAGACGATATTGACCTGTATTTTGGTGCGCAGTCGGCACTGTCAAATGGTGCCGTGGTCTCCGACACATTATGGCTCAACACCCTACCCGGTAAAATGGCCGCTCCACTTCCAAGCGGTGCCTATGCGCCGGATATCGACATAGTGATGTCTGTGCCGGGCTTTTGCCATGTGAACACGCTGATTGTGCGCCGTACAACCATGATCGCCATTGACGGCATGGACCCGCACATTCGCTGGGAGAGCGACCGCGACCTTTTTCTCAGATTGATTGATGTCGCGCGCGGGATGCGGTTTCATCCTGCCATTGTCGCGCATCACCATATCCCCGACCCTGCAAAGGCCGAAAGCACCACAACATCCATGCCCACGCTTGCCAAATTACTGGATCAAAGACGGGTCTTGGACAAAGCCGCCCTGACCGCAAAGCACCCGCATATTCGCGCACACGGACGCGAGCATGGGCTTTATACCCTGAAAAAGCTGGCGCTGGCCTGCTACGCGCACGGCAAGGACGACGCAGCGCGCTATTACGCGGCGCAGGCGGTGGTTGGCCTGTCGCTGAAATGGCGCATGGTGTCGCTGTTGATCACGCTGCGGCTATGGCCGCGCGGGGGATAAGGCCGCAGCCAGCCGCGCCAAATCGTCCGCCGTATTGATATTGGCGAAGGCCAATCTGTCTTCAAAATCCACAACCACCGCACCGGCAAGGCGCGCCGCATGATGCATCGCGGGGTCACGGCGAAGGTCGTCGCTTGCAAAGTCATCCGCCAGCGCCGCGCGCGTCCAATGCCCAACCACGGGGTGCAAACGTCCGCCTGCGCGGGCGATGCTGGTTTTGCCGCCAACACTGAGGCGGGCAACCAGATCATGCGGTAAACGCGGCATATCCACCGGCACCGTGACAAAGGCTGCCCAGTCGGGGCGCGCAGCATACACCGACCAGAGCGCACCCAGCGGCCCCGGCGGAGCGTCCGGCAGGTCGGGAATGATATCGAGGCCTAAGCCATATTCTTGCGGACCGCTGATGATGATCTGATCGGTTTGCGACCTCAGCCTGCCCACAACATGGTCAATCAACCGGTGACCCATGAACCGGGCCTCGGCCTTGTCAGCGCCGAAGCGCCGCGAATGCCCACCGGCCAGAACAACAACCGGCACCGGCATCAAAGGCCTGACCAGCTTTCGGTGGAAATGTCGGCTGTGCTTTTCGACAACTGCACCGGGATGCCGGTCAGGTGCACCATGCCGGAAATGCCTTCGATATTGTCGACGCCGTCGGCGGCCAGCAGGTTGACATTGGCCCCGCCGATCTTGCTGGCGACACTCAAGCCTTTTGCCCCCTGATGCCCCCAGCCATGCGGCACGGCCACAACACCGGGGGTCAAATCCGCGTTCAGCTTCACCGGCAGGCGGATCACCGCCGTCTCGGAGCGAATATCAAGGGCATCACCCTCTTTCACCGCCAGCGTTTTGGCGTCGCTGGGGTGCACATAGACATGGTTTGTTGACCGTTCGGCTCCGCGCGTCAGTTCGGCGATGTTTTGCGTCCAGCTGTTATGTGTGTGGTGGGCGCGTTTGGTGATCAACCGAAATGGGTGGGTGCTGTCTGTCAACGCCTTGAAGGCCTGCTCCAGGCCTTTGGCTTCTTCGAGCAAAAGCGGGGTAGACAGGTGCAGCTTTCCGTCCTCGGTCGTCATCCGCTGGCGCAAAAACTTGCCCGTCTCGGCTTTGGGGCGCGGGACGCCCTCGGGCTGCCTAGTAAGCGCCTTAAAGCCCGGCTGGCCGTTGGCCTTCAATATCCGGTCCAGAATAAAGCCTATGGGCAAGCTGCGCCGACGCCCCAAGCTATTGGCCCATGCCATGAAGCGCAGCCCCCACTGCGCCCAGCGGTTGCCAAACAAGGACACGCCGCTGGCGGTAGCAAGGTCAGTGTAGATCGTGGCCTCGTCGCGGGCGTCGCCAGGCGGGGCAACCACAGCATCCGTCGCTGCGATATAGGGCGCCGACTGCATCCCCAAAAACAGCGGGAAGAAAAACGGCAGGTCGGCGCGCTCGAGCGGCGATGTTGCCGGCAAGACATGCGTCGCCAGCGAGGCCGTTTCATTCAGATAAATATCGGTAACAACAAGCAGATCGAGGTCGGCAAATGCTTCTTTCAACCGACCGCTGTTGGCCATCGTCATCAACGGGTTCCCGCCGGTGACAAACAATGCGCGGATTTGCTCGTCCCCCGGGGTTAAAATCTCGTCGGCCAATATGCCCCCCGGAAAACCGCCATTGAGCTGGCGAAACCCGCCGATGCGCGAGCGCTTATCGCGGGTAAACAGGCCCTCGCGCTTGGCATAAGCGGCAAAGTCGAAAATGCCTTCGCCCATGATCATGCCGCCCTCGCGGTCCAGATTGCCGGTGACCGCGCCAATCGCCTCCGCCAACCAGTGCGCCGTGGTGCCGTACCGCCCCATGCCGACGCCCGTGCCGGTGACGATACTGGCCCCGTCTGCCGCCAGATAGTCGCTGACCATGGCCTTCAAAGCTTTTGGCGTTATACCGGTGGCGGCTTCTGTGCGCTCTGGCGTCCAGGGGGCAACCACCGCGTGCAGATCATCCAAGCCGCGCATATGAGCGACAACAATGTCGTCCTTCACCGCACCGCGCGCAAAAATCTCGTTCAGAAATGCGGCAAAGAAAAACACATCACTATTGGGGCGGATCGGCTGATAGGCATCTGCGACCTTTGCGGTTTCGGTGCGCCGCGGGTCGACCACCACCACCTTGCCACCACGCGCCGAAATCGCCTTGAGGCGTTTCACCGGGTGCGCGACCTGCAAAAATGTCCATTTCGACACCACAGGATTGGTGCCAACAACAAGAAGATAACGCGTTGCATCCAGGTCCGGAAACGGCTGGTGAAACGGAAAGCCATACATTTCAGTGGCGCTGGCGAACCGGTTTGCGCAGTCCTGAGTGGCAGACGAAAAGATGTTGTGGCTGCCCAGCCCGCGCATGAAACCTTCGGCAAAAATCGGATGCAAAATCGAAAAGCCTGCGGCGGTGCCCACATACATGGCAATTTTGTTCGGACTGACCGCCTTCAGCGCTTTGACCTTGGTGCCGATCTCATCCAGCGCCTGCGACCAGCTGATAGGCACATACTTGCCGTTCACGCGCTTCAGCGGTGTTTTCAACCGGTCGGGTGACGCGTACATATGATGCTGATTAAGCCCCTTCATACAGGCAAACCCGGCCGTGCCAATATGCTGCTCATTGGGCCGAATGTCGGTGATTTCACCCTCGGTAACGGTGACATTCAGGCCGCAACTGGCTTCACAGATTCGGCAAAATGTATGTTTTTCTATGCTGCTCAAAACACGGTCCGCTCGTTGTTGAGGCATAACAGCTAGAAACAATTTACGCGCGGCGTCAAGAACAAGTATAGCGGGCAGCTTTATTCAATAATACAACTCTAATTTTGTATATCCGTATGAATATGTAATTTCTACTGCAAAGTCATAGACTGTAGTTTTCGCCATGCTATGACTATTCGATAGGGTCGTATTCATGTGGGGATTATGGGGACGGCGAATTTGTCTTGTCTGGACATAGGTATATCATGCTTTGGTCGACGTGTCGGCAAAGGCCCGCTTGGGTGTGAGCACAGCACCTATGTTTAAGCGATTCCAATCCCTGCGCACCCGCAAAAAAAGCATGATCGGCACATGCCTCAGCATTGTTGTCATGTGCACGCTTTTGTGGCTGTACGGCTTTTTTTGGGGCTATCTGTCCGACAGCGAACTGTATGTTTTACCGGTTTTGAATGTCGTTTTAACGGTATTGGCCGCCCTGTTTTTTACCCTGGATCCAAAACATGATGCCCTGTTGGTCACCCTGACCCAAATCAGTTGCGGTGTGGTCATTTTAAATGGCCTCGTAGAAGGGGCGCTGCTTGTCGAGTCCAATATCGAATTTTATCTCCTGACCCTGCCGCCATATTATCTGGTGCTGATGTTTTCGGACTCGCGCAATCGGTCTATCCGCCTTGGACATGTTTATTTTTTCATCAGTTCTCTGGCTATTGCGATTGCGCTGTTCCTTGGCCCCCACAAAGACTTGAACCCAACCTTTGTGCTGATGCTCAGCGTCATATTCGTGCAATTTGTTATTGTTCGACTGTTTGGGATTTTACAAAAAATCATCGTCAAATCGGCAACGCACAAGGAACGCGCCCGCAATTTTGAAAATGTCGCCCGCCTGTCCGAAGCCGCGCGCGAAGAAGCGATCAATGCCAATCGGATGAAATCGCAGTTCATCGCCAATATCAGCCATGAACTGCGCACCCCGCTGAATGCTATCATTGGGTTTTCCGAATTGATCCAAAGCGTGCAAGGAGCGCAAAGCCCTGAAAAATTTCAGGAATATAACGGCTTGATCAACAAGGCGGGGCGCGATCTGTTGATGCTGGTCAATGACCTGCTGGACATGTCGAAGCTGGAAGCCGGCAAAGTCGATGTCATCGACAGCACGGTCAACCTTGCCGACATTGCCGCAGAGGTGATCACTCAGTTGCGCCCGTTGCTCAATAAAAAATCCTTACGCATCGACATCAGCCAGTTAGATGACACCCATCATATCCGCGGGGATCGCCGCTTGATTTGGCAAGTGCTGCAAAATCTTCTGTCTAATGCCTGTAAGTTTAACCGTCCGGGTGGCCGCATCACCGTCAAAACCACCATGCTATCCGACGGATCACTGCAGCTCAGTGTCGCCGATACCGGTATTGGGATGGACGCCAAAACGCTGGAAACCGTGCTGGAACCCTTTGCCCGGGCAGAATCAAGCTATTTGCGCACCATCCAGGGCACCGGGCTCGGTTTGTATTTGGTTGATTCGATGATCGCCCTGCACGGCGGATCCGTTGCCATAATGTCCGAACCCGATGTGGGCACAACAGTGACCGTTACCTTCCCCAAAACCCGGGTCATTTTTGCAGATGATCTTGCTGGTCAGCCTTTGGTCGCTCAAGCTGCACGTTAAGCCTTATCGCCAGAACACACTGGACAAATGCGATCGCTGTTCTAGGGTCAGGAGCCATTCATATGGTCCGCAGCCATGGAGGCACAAAGTGACAGCCGCACAGCCTGGATTGTTTGCAGAAGGTGTGACGCACCACCGCTATTTGGAATTGACCCTGACCTCACAGGATCCAGCAGCCCTTCGTGCGGCATTGCACGCAGCAAAAGACCGGCAACCCAAACGGGATTTCGCCGTCTTTTTCGCCTTCAGCAAGCGACTGCTGCGGGCGCTGGGCCGCAATCAGCCGGATGATCTGGTGGATTTTCCCGGCTATGCAGGCGGTGGGTTTTCGGCCCCGGCGACACAGGCAGACATATGGGTGTGGATTCAAGGCGCCTCCATGGCCGGCACCGTGATGCTGGCCCGCGATATCGCAGCCAGCCTCCAGCCTGCGGCCAGCCTGGACCGCGAGCACGTCAAATTACACACCGAAGGCAACCGCGACCTGATGGGCTTTGTTGACGGCACCGGCAACCCCAAGACCCTGGCCGCGCGCGAGGCGGCAGCGCTAACCCCTAAGGGTGGCAGCTATGTGGTGACCCAAACCTGGCACCATGACCTTGACGCCTTTGCCGCGCACTCTGTCAGCGAGCAGGAGGCGGTGATTGGTCGCACCAAATACGAAGATATCGAGCTTGAAGGCGATGCCATGCCCAAAAACAGCCATGTCGCCCGTACCGACGTCGATGTTAATGGCGCCGCGATGTCATCGCTCAGGCGCTCCGCCGTGATTGGTGATAGCCAGCATCAAGGCCTGTATTTCATCGCCTTTGCCTGTGCGCTTAACCGGCATGACATCCAGTTTCGGCGCATGTACGGCCTCACAGACGACGGCATCACCGATGCGCTTTTGGCTTTTTCCACTCCTGTCAGCGGCAGTTATTTTTATGCCCCCGGCCGCCAGGAGCTGCTGGATATCCTCGAAGGGCAAACCAGCTGATATCTTTTGCCTGCCTTGCTTGACCCACATATCGCGGGGGCGCTACAACCCGCAACTTATCCCCGTTTGCCTCAGGGAGGCCCTTAATGCAGTCTTTCAACCCCCCTATTCGCACCCTGATGGGCCCTGGTCCGTCCGATGTGCATCCGCGCGTGACGGCTGCGCTGGCAAGGCCGACAATCGGTCATCTGGATCCCGCGTTTCAGGACTTGATGGAAGACATCAAAGGCGCGCTTCGGCGCTTGTTTCAAACCGACAACGCGCTGACCTTTCCGGTCTCGGCACCGGGCAGCGCCGGCATGGAAACCTGCTTTGCCAATTTGGTCGAACCCGGCGACACAGTGATCGTTGCGCGCAACGGCGTGTTTGGCAGCCGCATGGAGGAAAATGTACGCCGTGCAGGCGGCACGGCCATCATGGTCGATCAGGACTGGGGGCGCGCCATCGATGTGGACGCCGTGGCCAAAGCCTTTGAGGCCGCAGGAACAGTCAAGGCACTTGCCTTTGTGCATGCCGAAACGTCCACCGGCGTGCGCTCGGACGCCGCCGCGCTGTGCGCCCTGGCCCGCGAGCATGGGGCGCTGAGTATCGTGGACTGTGTCACCAGCCTGGGCGGCATCCCGGTTGAGGTGGACGCCTGGGGCGCGGATGCGGTCTATTCCGGGTCGCAGAAATGCCTGTCGGCACCGCCCGGCCTGTCGCCGGTGACCTTTTCACCGCGCGCGGAAAAAGCGGTTGAAGCCCGCACAACCCCCGTCAACAGCTGGTTTTTAGACCTGTCGCTGGTGATGGCCTATTGGTCCGGCGACGGCGGGCGCAGCTATCACCACACCGCGCCGGTAAACGCCATGTACGGCCTGCACGAAGCGTTGGTGATGTTTGAAGAAGACGGTATGGAGGCCTGCTTCAAACGCCATGCACATATGCACCGCGCGCTGGTTGCCGGACTTGAGGCCATGGGGCTGGACATGCTGGTGCCTGCAAATGAGCGCCTATTGCAATTGAATACCGTTCAGATTCCAGACGGCGTCGACGAAGCCGCCGTGCGCGCGCATTTGCTGTCGGCTTACGGCCTTGAAATTGGGGCCGGGCTCGGCCCGCTTGCTGGCAAGGTATGGCGCATCGGGTTGATGGGCACCGCCGCGTCGCAAAAGAATGTGCTGTTGTGTCTGACCGCGCTTGAAGACGCCCTGGCCCGACAGCAGGTTCGCCTGGACCGGGGCGCAGGCGTCGCGGCGGCAGAAGCCCTGCTGTAAAGCCTGCATGATCCCTGAAAAAAGAGGGTGAGCTGCTGGTGGGCAGCCCCCTCCGTTCGCCTGGCGTTACTCTGTGCCAAGCGGCAGGTCAATGGTCAGGGTTGCACCCGACAACCCGCCAATACAGTCATAGTCCACATACAGCCTGCCGCCGTGCCGCGTGACAATTTTGCGGGCGATAGCCAAACCCATGCCCTGCCCGTCCGCCAGCGTGTGATGCGGAGCGCGGGCAAATAGATCGAAAACGCTGTGCGCATGGGCGCGGTCTATGCCAGCACCC
>JASBSO010000004.1 GCA_030148905.1 Kordiimonadaceae bacterium
GGCCCGGCGCCAACTTGAACACCGCGGCCATTGCCGAGCGCCTGCACATCGCCGCGCCCAGCGCGGTCATCGATGACCATCAAAGCTGGCTGACCCAAATTCTTGACCTTGCCAATCTAGTACGCCTGACGCTTGGCTCGGTGGTGATATTGGTGCTGCTGTGCACCGCCGCCATTGTCATTTTCGGATGCCGGGCGGGGCTGGCGGCGCACAAGGACACCATCGCCATCATGCACCTGCTGGGCGCCGAGGACGGGCTGATCGCCGGGGCATTCGACCGCCGGTATTTCATCCATGGCTTTCAGGGCGGGCTGTTTGGCATGCTGATCGCGGCAGTGGTCTTGTGGGGGATTATGCGCCTGTCGCACCGGCTGGGCGAAGGGTTGTTGATCGCTATCGTTCCCGAAGCCAGCACCTTGTGGTGGCTGTTGCTGCTGCCCTTTGGCACCGCGCTTCTGACCGCGCTGACCGCGCGTGTGACCGTGCGCCGGGTTTTGCTGGCGATGATGTAAGCGCAGTGGCCCGCATATTTTTCAGACGGCGACGACGCATGCGGCAGGTGATCAGGGTGCTGGTTGCCGTGTTGTTTATATGGGTTCTGGGCTTTGGGTTTTTTCTGGGGCGCCTGCCCGACGCCCCGCAGCCCGGCATCAAAGCCGGTGCGATTGTTGTCCTGACCGGCGGAGCGGGGCGCATCGAAGCCGGGGCCCAACTGCTAGAACAGGGCGCGGCGCCGCAGCTGTTTATTTCAGGCGTGCACGACGTCGCCAACCCCGGCAATATTCCAGGGCTTCAGGCCTTGCCCGCTGCATTGCTTGGCTGCTGTGTCACTTTGGGCCGCAAGGCACACGACACCTGGGGCAATGCTACAGAAATTGCCGAAACCTTTGCCCAAAAAGGCCCAGGGTCGCTGGTTTTGGTGACCGCCGACTATCATATGCCGCGCGCGGTGATGCTGGTGCGCTGGCACAATCCCGATCTTTTTATCATCCCATACCGGGTTGAGACTCCCCTCGCGCCATTTTATCTGTTGATGGAATATCACAAATTCATCGCGACAATGGTTCGGCTGATGGTCACCGACCAGCCGCCGCAGCCTTATGATGTCGATTAAAGGAAATCCTGTGTCTTTTCGGTTTTTTATCACTGTGATTGTTGTTGCCGCCATCGGGTACGGCGTGCTGTGGTCGGTGTCGGCGCGGCGGATGTCGGACCTTGTTGACCAGCAGTTCGACAGCACCAAACTTGGCCCGGCGCTCAAGGTGGATACGAGCAAGCGCCGCGTCGAGGGCTTTCCCTACCGGTTGACGGTGATTTTGGAAGACGTACGTGTCACCACCGAAGACGGTAGTTTTGTCGGCGCGGCAGACCGCATCGAAGCGGTCACGCATTTATGGACGCCCGGGCATTGGGTGATAACGGCGCGCGATGTGCAGGTCGATCTTCCCATACTCGGCACGCTGCGCGAAGGCATCGTGAGCGCCAGCTACAAACGCCGCGCATCGGGCCATGCCGGTGTGTTTATCGGCAGCGGCGAAAGCGGCGACACACAGGCGGCCAAGGTCCCAGGTCTGACCGACTGGTCGCTGTCCATTGGCATTCCGGGCGCAAGTGAAGACGACGACAGCGGCCTCTATTCCGACATTGCCGCCTTTTTGCAGCTGCGCGCCAGCCTTGGCGGTAACCGGTTTGAGACCAAGGGGCAAATTCTCTCCGCTCCACCCTTCGGGACAAGCCGTGACGCGCTGAGCGCCTGGCGCGACGCCGGCGGCTTGATCGAATTTGACGCCTTCAGTGCCAATGTCGGCAGCCACACGGTCAAGGGCAACGCCAGTGTCGGCCTTGATGACACGCTAACGCCGCTGGGGTCGGTTGCCGTTGACGGGGACGCACCCGGCGACCTGGCTGCTGTGCTCGCCGCGCTTGGGGTTGCCGGATATCAGGGCGATTCCGGTTCGCTCATTCTGCAAAATGGGCGCGCCGTTCTGGACGGCGAGGTGCTGACGCCGCTGCGCCCCATTCACCGCTATTAAGGCCGGTCCCTGAGATTATGCGTCGGATGGGCTATCGTCGCTATGATGGCGACCAAAGTCGGGCGCGGCATCGTCCTGACCAGCGTCGATAATACTGCGGCGGATGGTGCGTGTCCGGCTAAAGAGCGTATACAGCGCGTCGCCGTCGCCCCAGCGGATCGCCCGCTGCAGTGCCGTGAGGTCCTCGCTGAACCGCCCAAGCATCTCCAGCACGGCGTCTTTGTTTTCCAAAAACACATCGCGCCACATGGTGGGGTCGCTGGCGGCAATGCGGGTAAAGTCGCGAAATCCACCCGCAGAATATTTGATCACTTCGCTTTCGGTCACCGCTTCAAGGTCCGAGGCGGTACCCACGATATTATAGGCAATCAGATGCGGCACATGGCTGGTGATCGCCAGCACCCGGTCATGATGCGCGGCGTCCATAAGTTCGACCTTGGCCCCCAGCGCCTGCCAAAACTGCGTCAGCGCATCGACTTTGGCGTTGGGCACATCGTCTGCGGGCGTCAGGATGCACCAGCGGCCATCAAACAGACTGGCAAAGCCCGCCTCGGGGCCCGATTGTTCGGTCCCGGCCACGGGATGCCCCGGAATAACATGCACACCCTTTGGCGCTGCCGCCTGCATGGCGCTGAGCACCCCCGCCTTGGTGGAGCCGACATCGGTTAAAATCGCGCCTGGCGCAAGGGTGGGCGCAATATCCGCCACCACATCGGCCATCGCCCCAACCGGCACCGCCAAAAGAACGCCGTCAGCACCGCGGACAGCATCGCCAGCGTCAGCAAAAACCTTGTCGGCAAGGCCCAGATCGCTGAGCTTTGTTCGGTGGGCGGCATTGCTGTCGGCAATCACAAGGCCCATATCGGGCAGGGCTGTGCGCACGGCGCGCGCGACACTGCTGCCAATCAAACCGCCGCCGATGATCGCCAGGCGCTGAAACGGGCTGGGGGCTGCGGGTTTATCCATCACCGCGCGCCAAAAACGCCGCCAGCAAATCGCACACGGCCTGGTTTTGCTGCGGCTCACCAACCGTCAGCCGCAAATGGTTCGCCAGGCCCATGCCCGGCAACCAGCGCAGCAAATAACCATGCTCGGTCAGATAGGTATTGGCATCTTCGGCCCGGTAAGGGGCTTCGCTTGGGAACCCGATCAGCACAAAATTGGTTTGGCTGGGCACCACATCGAGGCCCAGCGCCGTCAGCCGGGCGGTCAGCATCTCGCGCCCGTCAGCGTTAAACGCTTTGGCGGATTCCAGGTGGCTTTGATCGTCAAGCGCCGCAATCGCCGCGCGCTGGGCCGGCAGGTTGACGTTAAAGACCAAACGAATGCGGTTCAGCACATCAATGATATCGGGTGCACCGTACCCCCACCCCACGCGCAGGCCCGCAAGCGCATATTGCTTGGAAAAGGTGCGTGTGGTGATCACATTGGCCTTGGTGCGCGCCAATTCCATCCCCGAGCGGTAATCGTCCGCCGTGACGCACTCGGCATAGGCCGCATCCAGTACCAATACCACATCGCTCGGCAGGCCCGCGTGCAAGCGCTCAATTTCCGAGGCGGGCAAATACGCCCCGGTCGGGTTGTTGGGGTTGTCGACAAAAACAATCCGCGTGCGCTCGGTCACCGCCGCCAATATGCCGTCAACGTCTGCGGCCCAGTCCTTATTGGGCACGGCAACCGGCGTGCCGCCTACGGCCTTGGCCTGGATAGGGTAGATCATAAAGCCGTAGCGGCTGTGAATCACCTCGTCGCCCGGGCCGACATAGGCCTGGATCAGAAGCGTCAGAATATCGTCTGACCCCGCGCCGCAGACAACGCGGTCGGCCTCGATCCCGTGAAAGGCGGCAATGGCTTCGCGCAGGTCGGTCGAACCACCGTCGGGGTAGCGGATCAGCGAGCCTGCCGTATCATGATAGGCCGCAAGCGCCTTGGGGCTTGGCCCGTAAACCGACTCGTTTGATGACAGTTTCACCGGCTCTTTGATGCCTGCAACCTTCGACCGGCCCGGAACATAGGGGTCAAGATCGCCAATCCATGATTTTGCCTGGGGTGCGCGCATTTCGCCTCTCCTTGAAGTCCAGCGATGCTTAGCCTCTAGCGGCGGGAATGCCAAGCCCTGCGTCGCCGTATGCGGCCTCTGGTGTTGACACGCGGCGGGACTGCTTTATCACTCTGGCGCGAAATGGCGGGCCGAAAGATGACCAACAATCCCCATACATCTTTGACAGTGTTTGAGAATGAGCCGCTTATTCTCGATTCCGGTCAGTCGATTTCGCCCATCGACATTGCCTATGAAACCTACGGTACGCTGAACGCAGCGCGCTCCAACGCGGTGCTGATCTGCCACGCGCTGACGGGTGACCAATATGTCGCCTCGTCGCATCCCATCACCGGCAAGCCCGGCTGGTGGACCAACATCGTCGGACCCGGCAAGATTATCGACACCGATCGCTATTTTGTGGTGTGCAGCAATGTGCTGGGCAGCTGTATGGGCACCACCGGCCCCGCCAGCATCAATCCCGAAAACGGCCAGCCCTACGGCGTCGATTTCCCGGTGATCACCATTCGCGACATGGTGCGGGTGCAGATGGCCCTGCTGGACGCGTTGGGTATCGACCGGCTTTATGCGGTCATCGGTGGCTCCATGGGCGGCATGCAGGTGCTGGAATGGCTGGCCACCGCGCCCGAGCGGCTGGACCGCGCGGTGGTGATCGCATCCAGCGCGCGGCATACGGCGCAAAATATTGCCTTTCACGAGGTTGGCCGGCAGGCGGTGATGGCCGACCCGCACTGGCAGGGCGGAGCGTATTTGAGCGGAGATGCGCGACCCGAAAAGGGCTTGTCGGTGGCGCGGATGACCGCGCATATCACCTATTTGTCCGAGGCGGCGCTGACCCGCAAATTTGGCCGCAACCTGCAGGACCGCGACGACATTACCTTTGGCTTTGATGCCGACTTTCAGGTGGAAAGCTATTTGCGCCACCAAGGCATCAGCTTTGTCGACCGGTTTGACGCCAACAGTTACCTGTATATCACCCGTGCGATGGACTATCTCGACATTGCCGCGCGCCACGGTGGCCGTTTGGCCGATGCCTTTGCCGGCGCCGGTCATGTGAAGACCTGCGTGCTCGCCTTCACATCCGACTGGCTGTATCCGCCCGAGGAAAACAAGCGCACGGTGCACGCCCTGAATGCCGCCGGTGTGCCGGTCAGCTATGCGGTGATCGAATCCGACGCCGGGCACGACAGCTTCCTCCTCAAATCACAGCAGATGGAGGACGTGTTGGCGGGGTTTTTGAGTGCCCCCGAACGGGCGGAGACGGCACCGTGACCGCGCTTCGCCCCGACCTGCAATTGATTGCCGATCTGGTGCCCAAGGGGGCCCGCGTTCTGGACGTTGGCTGCGGCGACGGTGCGCTGCTCGATTATTTGGTGCGCGAAAAGTCGGTTGACGGGCGCGGGATCGAGCTGAGCGATGACGGCGTGCGCGACTGCGTGGCGCGCGGCCTGTGCGTGGTGCAGGGCGATGCCGACGGCGACCTGCGGGATTACCGCGACGACAGCTTTGATTTCGTCATTCTGTCAAAAACGCTGCAAGCGGTGAAGGGACCGCATCTGGTGCTGCGCGAATTGCTGCGCATCGGCAAGCGCGCCATCGTCACCATTCCCAATTTTGGCCAGTGGCGGGTGCGGGTCAGCCTGTTATTCGGCGGCCGCATGCCGGTCACCAAAAAGCTGGCGGCCAGCTGGTACGAGACCGACAACATCCACTTTTGTACGATCCTCGACATTCTGGACCTGATCGCCGATGAGGGACTGGAGCTGATCGAATTTGTCCCGCATCACAGCAATGGCGCGCGGCTGTCGATGTCACCGGCGCTCGCCAATTGGGCCGCCGATCAGGCGCTCTTTGTCCTTGAAAAACAAACGCCTACGGCTTAGCGAAAAACAAACGCCTGCGGCTTAGCGCCGTGTGCGCGACGAGGGCCGGTCGCTGCTGCCCGCAGCCACCGGCGCGCGGGCAGCAACCGACACCGGTTTGCCGGGCACGGTGCCCTCGACATCCTTGCGCGCGCTGATCACCAGCACACCGCCCATATCGGGCAATAGGCGGATCATCGGGTCTTCAACAAAGGCACTGAGCCGCGCCCCCCAAGGCCGGATCAAGGGCGGCAAAAGCAATGCCGTCCGGCACGACAGCGGCGTCATGACATGGTCCTGCAGCAGGGCTTCGAGCTGGGCACGCGAATAGGGCCGCCCGTAACCAAAAGGCGAGACATCCAGCGCCGACCACATACGCCGCCGGTTGGGAACAGCAATCACCAGATGCCCACCAGGGGCCAGCACGCGCCAGATTTCCCGCAACAGCCGGTGCGGGTTGGAGGCGTGCTCCAACATGTGCAGCAGGATCATATGATCCACCGTTTCATCGCGCAGCGGCAGGCGGTGCTCGAACACCAGCGCCGACCGCCGCGGCCCATGCTGGGGCCAAGAGACCGCACCCTGCTGTGCCGGCATCAGTGCAAGAGCGTGCGGGGTGTCGGCGGCCAAAATATCCAGAAGCGGCAAGGCATAACCAAGACCCACCACATGCGCGCCCGGTGTAACCGGGCAAACGGCGCGCACCTGATTGGCAATGAGATGCGGGACCACCGCCCCCAAGGGGCTGCTGTAAAAATCCAGATAGCGTGTTGCATCGGGTCGCACGACCTCACTCCCCCATCTCAGCGGCCTTTGCCCGTGGCCGACAGCCACGCTGTCAGCGGCTCCCACAGCCCCTTGCGGGCACTGCGCCCTACAACCATACCCACATGCCCGGCATTTGGCGTCACAATTGTTGGCTGTAGCAGATGGTTTGCAAGGGCCAATGCACCCTGTTGCGGGACAAGCCGGTCGCCCTTGGGGGCTGCGAGGAAGACCGGGGCCGTGATGCCCGCAGGGTCAACCTGTTGGCCGTCGACGGTCCACCGCCCCTGCACCGGCTGGTTATCCTTGTACCACAGCGTCAGGCATTCCTCGGCGACGGCGCGCGGCAACGGGGCCCCACCATTGGCCCAGGTTTCCAGCGCCACAAAAAATGCTGCGGCTTCGCTCGATTGGTCCATATGGGCAAACCGACGGAACTTCCGGTCATTGAGGGTCGGGTCAAGCGCCGTGAAATACAGCTGCAACAGGTCCACCGGTACCGGCGCACCGGCGGGCAGACCGGCAATAATCTGGGCCATTGCGTCAACCCGCGCGGTGTTGAAGGCGCTGTCTGCATGGAAATCATAGGGCGCTGCCAACAGCGCAAGCGAATGAATGGCATCCGGTGCCAGCGCCGCCGCTGCCAGCGCGAGCGTTCCCCCCATGCAATAGCCAATCATGTCCACGCTGCCGCCTGCGAGGTTGGCAACCGCGCGGATAGCGGGCAGCAACCCCTCGGTGACCGCAGTGGCCAGCGTCAGGCGCGTGCGCTCATCGCTCTGCTCTGCGCCGCCCCAGTCGAGAAGAAGGGGCCGGAACCCCGCACGGCTCAGATACCTTACCAGACTGCATCCCGGCATCAGGTCGAGGATATCCGGCGGGTTGATCATACTGGGGACCAACAGAAGCGGACGCCCTGTGCCCCCATAATCAAAAAGCTGCACGGTCCCGTGCCGGACCAGCACCGTTCGCTTGCGCTCTGGCGCCTGCCAGGGATGCGCCTGATAGGCCGCAACCCCCGCCAGCAGATCTTGCATTCGGCCGGATGAGGCCTGCAAAACCGCAGCAACAAAGTCGCCAGCCCCCACAGCATTCACTTTGCGGCGAAGCGCCGCCACCTCGCCAGCGAGGTCAGGATGCCACGACAAGTCGCCCGCAAGCCACTGCGACGCCGCCTGCCCCGCACCGCCCCAGCACAACTGCGCATTGGCCAGATGCAGCGGCAGCGGACGCAGTTTATGCATCGTCAGCGTCCGCCTGTGTGCCGGGTTTTACAGCAAGAGTGTCGGCACGCTCGGGTGCCGTTGACCACAGCGCCAGATTGCGCTGCCACAGGTCGAGAAACACCTCGGCCAACCGCTCAGCATCCTTATCATCGGGGCTTGGGTTCATGGCGGAATTTTGGCGGCTGGTCGCTGAAAGCGCAACACCTTAGCGCGTCCATTTCGCTGCAATCCGGCGCGCAACATGCACAGACTTGCGGCAGTGCACCATTTTATGACACACTGCGATATAGTTGACTGACCGCAATTGGTCGCCGGATGGGAGACAAGACGCATGGGACGGAAACAGCGCGCCGAAGGCGAACCGATTCTGATTAAGAAATATGCCAATCGGCGGCTCTATAACACCGCGTCGTCGCGCTATGTCACGCTCGACCAGCTTGCTGATCTGATCAAAGACGGCGAGGACTTTGTGGTGGTGGACGCCAAATCGGGCGAGGATCTGACCCATTCGGTTTTGACCCAGATCATCTTTGACAAGGAAGCCAAAGATGAAAAGCATATGCTGCCCCTGCCCTTTTTGCGCCAGCTGATCAGCTTTTACGGCGACAAGCTGGAAAATATGATCCCCGGATATTTGCAAAGCGCGATGGAGGCCCTGTCCAAAAATCAGGACAAATTCCGCAACGCCTTTACGGCAGGAAAATCGGGCTCGACGCTGCTGCCGCTGTTTGAAGAGGTGGCGCGTCAAAATATGATGATGTTTCAGGAAACGATGAAAATGTTCACCCCTGGCCTTGGTGGCCGGTCGGCGATGCAGGCGAATTCCGACCAGGCAAAGGACGCCGAAATCGCCGCCCTGAAAAAAGAACTGGCATCCCTGAAAGCCAAAGTGGACGCGCTCGGCAAATAGTCGCACACGGAAAATTGGGTGGCGCGTGTCAGTCGCGCTTTCTATGAAGGGGGTCCAATGACCCGAGACCCCTGATTTATGGCCGTTATCCTTTTTGCTGTCTTTATCGACCTTGTCGGTTTTGGGCTGATCGTTCCGATCCTGCCATTTCTGACGCTTGAGTTCGGCTATTCACCGCTGGTGGGGACGGCGTTGGTATCGACCTATTCGGTGATGACCTTTCTCTCCGGCCCTCTGTGGGGGCGGCTGTCGGACCGCATCGGCCGCAAACGTGCGCTGGCCATGACCTTTATGGGCGGCACGCTGTCCTACGCCACGCTGGCCTTTGCCGACAGTATCGAGGTGCTGTTTATCGCCCGCGCCATGTCAGGCGCAATGGCGGGCAATGTCGGCATTGTCATGGCGGCCGTTGCCGATGTGACCGAGCCCAGCACCCGCGGGCGGTATATGGGCTATATCGGGGCGGCTTTCGGGCTTGGATTTGCCGTCGGGCCCGGACTTGGCGGCCTTCTGGCCGGGGCGGGGGACGAGGTCAGCATCATGCTGCCGGGTTTGGTGGCCGCCGGCCTGTCCTTTACCGCGATGGTCTTGACCCTTGTATTGATGAAAGAAACCTACCCCGCGCGTGATGAGACTGACACGACCACCGCCCCGGTGCCGCCGTGGACCGAGGTGCTGAAAGGCCCGGGTCAGTTGTTGCTGTTTGCGATGTTCATCGTTGTTGCCATCGGCCAAAGCATCCATTTTTCCATCACACCCTTCTGGCTGGAGGCGGTGATGGGCTGGACCGTTGGGCAGGTCGGGCTGCTTTTAATGTCGATCGGACTGGCGGTGGCCTTCATGCAAAGCTTTGCCATCGGACCGCTGTTCCGCGCCATTGGCGAGGTGCGCTCGCTGGCATTAGGGGCGGTTGTCTATACCCTCGCCAGCCTTGGGCTGGTAATGGGAGACGGCAGTTTGATTTCGGTTCTGGTGGGGTTTCCCTTGCTGATGAGCGGGCTGACCATTGCCTTCCCCGCGCTCAACAGCTTGCTGTCGCGCACAACCGACACGCGGCTGCAGGGCACGGCGCTGGGGCTGTCGAACGGGCTGTCGGCGCTGGGGCGCGTGGTTGGGCCGCTTGGTGCCGGGTTGATGTTTGTCCCCTCGGCCCCGTCCACGCCGTTTCTGGCGATTGTCGGCATCGGTGCAGTGATCATCATCTGGTCGCTGTTTTTCGCGCGCCAGCCCGAATAAGACCTATAGCGTCAGGACCCTAGCGGC
Organism: Kordiimonadaceae bacterium; assembly: GCA_030148905.1. Classification (GTDB taxonomy): domain Bacteria; phylum Pseudomonadota; class Alphaproteobacteria; order Sphingomonadales; family Kordiimonadaceae; genus JASBSO01. Next base: position 10,119 of record JASBSO010000004.1, read on the forward strand.
AGGCGCCGATATTGGCGGTCATCCAGCGACCGGTTTCCGCGGCCAGTTCCGACATGGCGGCATTAAACCCGGCGACAATGCCGCGGGCATTGCCCTCCACCCGGCGACCTTTATCGAAGACCATATGCGCGGCCTGGGTGCCGGTCACCTGGCTGACCAGGGTCATTTCCGCACGGAAGGTGATGGCGTCAGCCTCGGGGGTCGCGCCTGGCACAAATTCCATCGCCTGAACGGTGGTGTTCAGCCGGCATTTGGCGCTGACATCCAAACCGGTTTCCCCGAGCGTGCGCAAATTGGCATGATCGCGCAGCGACAGGATCAGATATTCGCGGATCAAATCGCTCGACGCTGTGGTCCAGCGTACATTTTTCAGCAGCGTGCGTTCAAAATCGCTGAGCCGCACCGCGATCACCCGCCCGCCCAGGCCTTCAACCATGCTGGGTTCGGCAACAAACACCAACGGCCCGGTGGGTTCGTCGGTGCGTTTGGGCTCATAATGCAGCGTGTAGACCGTCTCTGGCTCGCCGTCGCCAAAGCTGATCAGCGGCCCGCAGGCGGCAAGCGCGGCAATCAGTGTTAAGGCTAGCCCGGCAGCGAGCGCGCGAAAGCTAGGGTGGTCCCTTTTGGTCATCAATTGGGCTCCTTCTTGCGCGTCTTGAGGTCGTATTCTTCCTGTTCGCCGCCGAAGATCACCTCGCCAGGGTTGCGTTCGATCCGGGTGACCAGCCGCGACAGCGCGCGGCCTGTGATCCGCAAATCACGGATCATCCGGCTGACCTCGGGCAGGCTGGAATTGATAAACTGGGTAATGGCGGGCTCGTTGTTGGCAACCAGCGCATTGATGTTGACCATCAGTGCGTTGGCGCTATCGAGCGTCTCGGTCGCCTCGGCGATCAAGGTACGCGCTTCATCGTCCAAAAGCGCCTCGCCGGTGCGCGACAGCGCCTCGATCGCGCTGGCGGTTTCGGTCACCTGGGCGACCATGGCTTCAACTTGCTTGACGATGGTGGGCAAGTCGGCGCTGGCGGCGGCGACATTGGCGGTGATCACCTCAACATTCTGGATCGAGGCGGTAACGCCGCCAATTGCCTCGTCATTTAACAGCGCCTGCACGCGCTCAAGCGTGTCGATGGCGGTGGCCAGAAGTTCGGGCGTGTTGTTAAAGAGCGCCTGGAACGACGACGCTTCGGACGGAATGACCGGGCGTTCCTGACCGGCGTGCGCGGTCAGGGCCGGGGCATTGGGCGAACCACCCCCCAAATCAATAAAGGCAACGCCGGTGAAACCCTGAAATTCAAGCCGAGCAACCGAATCTTCGGTTACCGGCACCTCGGTGCGCACCCGAATCCATACGCGCACCCGGCTGGGGTCGTTGGGGTCGAGGTTGATATCCTGCACATTGCCGACCGGGATGCCGTTGTAAAAAACAGTGCCGCGGTTCACCAACCCCGAGACCGAGCCTTCAAAGATGATGTCATAATCTTTGTAGGTGGCCTCAAGGTCGACCTTGGCCACCCAGATCGCAAAGGCAACAAGGCCCGCGATACACAGCATGACAAAGCTGCCAACAAGAATATGCGATGCACGTGTTTCCATTCGGATATCCCTTTAGTGCTCGCGAATACCGGCGGCGCGGGCGCGTGGCCCCTTGAAATAGTCCTGCACCCAAGGATGGTCAAAAGCGACCACCTCCTCAAGCGGTGCGTTTATTAATATGCGTTTTTCCCCCAAAACGGCAACGCGGTCGCAAACTTTGACCAGGGTATCCAGATCATGTGTGACCAGAAAGACACTCAGGCCCAAAGACCGGGTCAGATGATCCACCAGATCATCAAAGGCAGAGGCGCCAATGGGATCGAGGCCCGCCGTGGGCTCGTCCAGAAACAGGATTTTGGGGTCCAGCGCCATCGCCCGCGCCAGTGCTGCGCGCTTGCGCATACCGCCCGACAGGTCGGACGGAAACTTGCACGCGGCGTCCAGTTGCAGGCCCGACATGGTGATTTTCGATAGCGCCAGATCGTCCATCAGGTCCTGGCTCATATTGAAATGTTCTTTCAGCGGCACTTGCACATTTTGCGCCACCGTCAGCGACGAAAACAGCGCCCCGTCCTGAAACAGCACCCCCCAGTCCCGGCGGCTTTTATGATCTTCCTCCGAGGACAGGTTTTTCTGGTCGACCCCGTTGATTTCAATCTTGCCAGCCGCCGGTTTGATCAACCCAATGATAGCCCGCAGCAAAACCGACTTGCCGGTACCGGAGCCGCCAACAACGCCTACAATCTCGCCGCGCCGCAACTCGAAGTCCAAATTATCGTGGACCACATGCGACCCAAAAGCCGTGCGCAGCCCGGTGACCCGAATAGCAAGGTCGTCCGCAGGTCCGTTGGTTGTCTTCCCGTCAGCCATGCGCCGTCCTCCTAAAGGTCGATCGCGGTGAAAAACACCGCAAACAGCGAGTCGAGCGCGATCACGAGGAAAATCGCCTGCACAACAGACCGTGTGGTGTTGGTGCCCAGCGACTCTGCGCTGCCGCGCACCGTCAGGCCCTGATAACAGCCGGCAAGCGCAATCACCGCCGCAAACACGGGCGCCTTGATCAGGCCAACAAGCAAATGATCGATGATGATGACATCGTGAAAATAGCTGATGAAATTCGGCGGCGTAATGCCCAGCTGCACCCACGCCATCATCGCACCGCCCGCAAGGCCGACAATATCGGCATAAAAGGTCAAAAGCGGCAGGGACAACACAAGCGCGATCATGCGCGGCAACACCAGCACATCAACCGGGTTCATCCCCAGCGCGACCATGGCATCCACCTCTTCGCGCAGGCGCATCGACCCGATCTGCGCGGTGAACGCACTGCCGGACCGCCCGGCGATGATAATTGCCGTCAACAATACGCCAAGCTCGCGCAGCTGCAAAATGCCCACCATGTCGATGACAAAAATTTCGGCACCGAAACGCTCAAGCTGAATGGCGCCCTGATTGACCATCACCGCCCCGGTCAGCAGCGAAATCAGCCCGACAATCCCCATCGACCGCAGACCAACCACTTCGATCTGGTGCATCAGCGGCACCCAGCTGATTCGCCCCGTCGACAACAGCGCGCCAAAAAACCGCATCAGCACCAGGCCGATGAACGACATCAAATTGCCG
>JASBSO010000015.1 GCA_030148905.1 Kordiimonadaceae bacterium
GAATAGCGCTGCGTTGGCCTTGAAAAAAGCCGGTGCAATATGGGTTGGTGCCCTAAGTGCTGCGCGAAGCATTGGGAAAAGTCGATAAAATTTTTCTAAAATCTATATCGATCCTTCACAACCAATGGTAGGATATGCCAACAGCGCGTGCCGACTGGTAAAATTTGACGAAAACGCGTATATGCTTTTGATATTGAGGTGCACAGCACATTTACAAAAGCATGGCGCGGCGCGTATCTGCCGCGCATATGAGGGATATGTATATGCCTAAGACCGTGATTTATTCGTCAAATTTTTGTCCGTTCTGTTACCGGGCAAAAGCCTTGCTGTCGGAAAAAAATGTTGCCTTTCAGGAGATCAATGTCGACGGAAAGCCGAAGGTGCGTGCGGAAATGCGCAAAAAGGCTGGCGGCCGCAATTCGGTTCCGCAAATCTTCATTGATGAAAAGCCCATCGGTGGCTGCGACGATCTCTACGCGCTGGACGCGCAAGGCAAGCTGGACAAACTTTTAGGACAGGCTGCGTAAACAGAATGCGAACACGGGCTCTTGGACTGATTCAACTGACGGCACCCGACAATATTATCGCCGGGTCTGCGGAGGCATGCGCGCGCATCATGCAGGCGGCGGAAAAGGGTGCCGAGATCATCTTTACCCCCGAGACCACCCACCTGTTGACCAAGGGCGGCAAGGCCACCATGGAGGCCGCACATTTTGAAGAAACCGATCCGGGGCTTTCTTGCTTTTGCGGGCTTGCCCGGTCGCTTGGCGTTTGGCTGCATATCGGATCGCTGATTGTTAAAATCGCAGCGGATCGGTTGGCCAACCGCCAGTTTTGATTTCGCCCGAAGGCGAAATCGTTGCCCGGTATGACAAGCTGCATCTGTTCGATGTCGATTTGGGCGAGGGCGAGCGGTATCAGGAATCGCGCGTTTATGAACCGGGCACCCGGCTGGTGGTTGCCGACGCTGACCAGCTGAAGGTTGGCTCGTCGATTTGTTTCGATGTGCGCTTTCCGGGGCTGTATCAGCGGCTGGCGCAGGCGGGGGCAGAGATTCTGGCTGTGCCGTCGGCCTTTACCCGGCCCACGGGCGAGGCGCATTGGGAATCGCTTTTGCGGGCTCGCGCCATTGAAACCGGGTCCTTTGTTGTTGCGGCAGCGCAGTGCGGGGCACATGTCAGCGGGCGCAAAACCTATGGGCACAGTTTGATCGTCGACCCATGGGGCAAGGTGTTGCTGGACGCCGGCGACGAGCCTGGTGCCTATGTGGTGACGGTGGACATCGACAAGGTGAAATACGCGCGCAACCGCATGCCCAGCCTGTCGATGAGCCGCGACGTGTATCAGCTGCCACTGGCATCGGCCTAGGGGTCTGACCCTAGACAGGCGCTGAAATCTCCCTATCTGTTTGTCTATGATCGTTTTTGATTTGAAATGCGACACCGATCACGTGTTTGAGGCGTGGTTCCGTTCGTCCGGCGATTTTGAGAGGCAGCAGTCGCAAGGCTATGTGACCTGTCCGCATTGTGGGTCGACCGAGGTGAAAAAGGCGCTGAGCGCCCCCAATGTCGGGCGCAAATCCAATCAGGTGAGCGCACAAAAAACGGCCCGAACAGACACGACCGTTGCATCAGGCCCAACGCCAAATGCCGGGATGGCGCCACCTACGCACGCACCGCAGCACCTTCGCCAGATGGTGCGCGCCGTCAAGGCGCATATTGAGGCCAATTGCGACAATGTCGGCACCCAATTTGCCGAAGAGGCCCGCAAAATCCACTATGGGGACAGCGAACCGCGCGGTATTTACGGCCAAAGCACGCGCGAGGAAGCCAAGGCGCTGCACGAGGAAGGGGTCGACTTTTTCGGTTTGCCCGATATCGCCGACACCGATGCCTAGGGTCAGGACCCTAAGGGTTACCCGGCCTTGGTCGCCGACATGGCATAATTGACACTGACATCACGGTCCGACAGCGACCAACTTCGGGTGACCGGATTAAACACATAACCCGTTGCGGGGCCAGCCGTCAGGCCGGTGCGGCCAAGCAGTGTTTTCAGTTCACGCGGGGTGAGAAATTTGTTCCAGTCGTGCGTCCCCTTGGGCAGCCAGCGCAGCACATATTCGGCGCCGACAATGGCAAAGACATAGGATTTGAGCGTCCGGTTCAGCGTCGACAACAGCATGATCCCACCAGGGGCCAGCAGCGCCGCACAGGTTTTCAAATAGCTTTCAACATCGGCAACATGTTCGACCACCTCCATGTTGATGATGATGTCAAATCTTTGGCCCGATGCGGCCAAATCCTCCGCTGTTGCGTGCCGGTAATCGATATCAAGCCCTTCCCGGGCTGCATGATGTGCGGCGGTGCCGATATTTTTCTCGGATGCGTCAATGGCGGTGACCTGCGCCCCCAGCTTGACCATCGGCTCGGCGATCAGGCCGCCGCCGCAGCCGATATCCACAAGCCGCTTGCCCGCAAAGGGGCGGTCGCTGTCCGCAACTCCAAAATGCGCATTGACCGTGTCGCGGATATAGCGCACCCGCGTCGGGTTCAGCATATGCAAGGGTTTAAACGGGCCGGTCGGGTCCCACCAGGTGTCCGCCATGGCGCTGAACATTGCAATTTCGTCATCGTCAACAGACGGTGCAGGCGCGGGGGAAATCGGGTGGTCTGACGTCATCACTTGGCCTCTTTATTGTCACGCGGTGTTCATTTTGTGTGCGCATAACCGCCTTGCGTCCCAACGCAGTCGCCGCTAAACAGCCGATGTTTAGCGCTGCACCCCGTTGATACGCAAGATATCCCTTTGCGGCTCAGTTCGCAGTCAAAGTGTGAGACACAGGAACATGGCCCGGCTTGTACTGAAATTTGGCGGCACATCGGTTGGCGACGTTGCCCGTATCCGGCGCGTTGCCGAGCGCGTAAAGCCGCTTTATGACGCCGGGCACGAGATTGCGGTTGTGGTGTCCGCTATGGCGGGGACCACCAACCAGCTTGTGGCCTATACCCGCGAGGCCGCACTTATCCACGATGCGCGCGAATACGACACGGTTGTCGCAGCAGGCGAGCAAATCACCGTTGGATTGCTGGCCATCTGCCTGCAGGATATGGAGGTGCCGGCGCGGTCATTTCTGGGCTGGCAAATCCCCATTCATGCCAGCAATGTGCACGGCGCTGCCCGTATTGAGTCGATCGAAACCGAGACGCTGGAGGCCTGTTTCGCGCAGGGCCGTGTTGCCGTTGTTGCCGGATTTCAGGGCCTTGCCGATGACGGGCGGATCGCCACGCTTGGCCGCGGCGGCAGTGACACATCGGCGGTCGCGCTTGCGGCAGCGCTCAAGGCGGACCGCTGCGATATATACACCGACGTCACCGGGGTGTTCACCACCGACCCAAGGGTTGAGGCCAAGGCCCGCAAGCTTGACCGCATTACCTATGAGGAAATGCTGGAAATGGCGTCGCAGGGGGCCAAGGTTCTGCAAACGCGATCGGTGGCGATGGCGATGGCGCACGGTGTGCGGGTGCAGGTTCTGTCTACATTTGCAGACGAGCCGGGTACACTCGTGGTCAGCGAGGAGGAAATTGTGGAAAACCAAATTGTAAGCGGCATCGCATTTTCGCGCGGCGAAGCCAAAATCACCGTTGTCAATCTTGAGGACCGCCCCGGTGCGGTGAGCGCGCTCTTTAAACCGCTGGCGGGCGAGCATATCAATGTCGATATGATCGTCCAGTCGGCTAGTGATGACGGCGCCAGCGCGGATGTCACCTTCACCGTGCCCGAGGACAGTCTGAGCCGCGCTGTCGAGCTGATCCAGTCGCACAAAGACAGTCTGGGCTTTTCGGACCTTGTCTATACCGGGGATGTGGTCAAGGTTTCGGTGATCGGTGTCGGCATGCGCAGCCATGCGGGTGTGGCCTCAACAATGTTTGAGGCTCTTGCCGAAAAGGGTATTAATATCCATGTGATCTCTACATCTGAGATCAAAGTCAGCGTGCTGATCAACTCGGAATATACCGAGCTTGCGGTTCGCACGCTGCACTCTGCATACGGTCTGGATGCGCCGTCGCGTATCGCCGATGTGGAGGAAGCCATCGCGTAATGCGGCAATAGGGCCGCGCGCTGGCATATGGGGGTTCCATAGATGATCCGGCAATCATGCCGCGCTCCGGGCGACTGACAGCCTGAAGGGAACAGTCTGGTCAGGGAAGGCCAGGGCAAAGGGAAGGGACGAACGGCAATGTCGCAGACGATCAGCCAGCCAAGACTGCTGCTGCGCCGGTTGCACGGGGTTATGGGCTCCGCTGCGCCTGCCCAGGACCGTCTTGACCGCGTTGTTCGCGTTGTTGCGCAAAATATGGTTGCCGAGGTGTGCTCGATTTACCTGACCCGTGCGGGCGGGGTGATGGAGCTGTTCGCGACCGAAGGTCTGCGCCCCGAGGCCGTGCACACCACCAAGATGACCGGCGGCGAGGGTCTGGTGGGCCTTGTGGCCGAGCGCAATTTGCCGCTGAATCTGTCGGAAGCGCCGTCGCATCCGCGCTTTTCCTTCCGGCCTGAAACCGGCGAGGAGATGTATCACAGCTTTCTCGGTGTACCGATTGTCAAAGGCAACCGTGCGGTGGGGGTGCTGGTGGTGCAAAATGTTGCCCCGCGCCGCTATACCCCCGAAGAGGTCGAGGTTCTGCAAACCATCGCGATGGTGATTTCGGAACTGGTGGCCTCGGAAGAGCTGGTTAACCCCGACGAACTGTTCGAAGACGCCACCACCACCGGCCAGCCGATCACGCTGGACGGGCAGTCTTTTTCGCGCGGGCTTGGGCTTGGCAAGGCGCGGTTCTTAAGCCCCGCAGCGGCGGTGCGGGTCACCGTTGCCCAGGATGTCGACGCCGAGCTTGAAAATCTGGATGCCAGCCTGGCCAAGCTGCGCCTGCAATTTGACTCGCTTCTGTCTGAACCCGAAACGAAGGTTGGCGGCGAATACCGCGATGTGATTGAAACCTTCCGCATGTTTGCGGTTGACCGCGGCTGGCGCGACCGTATCCGCGAGGCGATCCAGTCGGGTTTGACCGCCGAGGCCGCCGCTGTGCGCATTCAGCAAAGCAACCGGGCCCGGATGTCGCAAATACGTGACCCGTATCTGCGCGAGCGCATGCATGATTTCGAAGACGTCACCAATCGTCTGATCCGCATTTTGCAGCACCACGAGGACGGCGCCAACATTCTTGAGGAAGACACCATTCTGGTCGCGCGCAATCTGGGCGCCGCCGACCTGATGGAGTTTGACCGCAAATATCTAAAGGCTGTCCTTATCGAGGAAGGCACGCGTACCGCGCATATGACCATTATTGCCCGCGCGCTGGGGATCCCGGTTTTGGGCCGGGTCTCGGGGGTGATGGAGCATGTGCAGGAAGGCGAAGATATCGTTGTCGACGCGCTTGAAGGGCGCGCCTATCTGCGCCCTGCGGACGATATTCTGGAGACATTCCGCGCCAATCTGGCCGTGCGCGAGGAAGAATTGGCGGCCTTTGCCTCTGAGCGCGATCTGCCGACCGAAACGCGCGACGGCAAACAGGTCACCTTGTTGATGAATGCCGGTCTGCTGGTGGACCTGCCAAGCCTGGATCACACGGGCGCCGGGGGGATCGGCCTGTTCCGGACCGAATTTCAGTTTTTGGTGGCACCTACCCTGCCCAAGGTCAAAGAACAGGAAAAGATTTACGCCGCCGCGCTCGATGCCGCAGGGCCGGACCGGCCGGTTATTTTTCGCACGCTCGACATTGGCGGTGACAAGCAGGTGCCGTTTTTGCCGCGCCAGAAAGAAGAAAACCCGGCCATGGGCTGGCGCGCCATCCGGATCGGGCTTGACCGGCCCGCCTTGCTGCGCTTTCAGCTGCGCGCGCTTTTATACGCGGCTGCCGGACGCGAAGTGTCGATCATGTTTCCGATGATCGCAGAGGTGGCCGAACTGCGCCGCTGCAAATCGATTTTGCAAAAAGAACTGAAGCGCCTGAAAACCCATGGTCACAAACCGCCGAGTCAAATCAATATCGGCTGTATGATCGAGGTGCCGTCGCTGGTGTTTCAGATGGACTCGCTCGTTAAAGAGGTCGATTTTCTGTCGCTTGGCACCAACGACCTGATGCAATTTTTCTTTGCCTGCGACCGGGGCAATCCGGCACTGTCTGGGCGCTATGACCTGCTGGCACCATCGGCGCTGCGCTTTCTCAAGCAGATTGCCGACAAGGCCAATGCGGCCAAGGTGCCACTGACCGTGTGCGGGGAAATGGGCGGGCAGCCGCTTGAGGTGCTGGCCTTGATGAGCATGGGGTTCACCCGGTTTAGCGTATCGCCCACCGCGGTCGGCCCGGTGCGCCGACTGGTGCGTCAGGTTGACCTTGCCAATCTCAAGCAGTTTTTTGATCGGGTGATCGACAATGACCCGCATTCGATTCGCGATTCGCTACAGAATTATGCCCGCGATCACCGCATTCGCTTCTGACTAAGCGTATGATTCTGCATATCTTGCCGAATTTTATATAAATTTGACCAAAAATTTGACTCAGGCGAATCTGCTGGTAGTTTTGTTTTCCGTTGACGGCGGAAACAACTTGTGTCGGCACCGCAACGTCCAGGCGAGGGACGAGCCGACAGGTCGGGGGACCATATAAAACCGTCACAATCACAATATTGGTGTGCCCTTTGTGGAGCACGCTTGGCCAACCAGTCCGAAGGACGGGGCTAAAAGAGACGGGGACGCTTCGGCGTTATAAGGACGATATGTCTGTGAATGCAACTTTTGACGAGACGGCAAACGTGAATGTTGGCGAGACTCTGCGGCTTGCGCGCGAGGCCAAGGGCCTGACGCAGCAAGACCTTGCCCAGGAGCTGTGTTTGCAGATCAATCAGATCGACGCGATCGAACGCGATATCATCAATAATCTGCCCGAACTGCCATTTGCTGTTGGCTTTGTGCGGACCATGGCCGCGCATCTGGGCCTTGATAGCAATGCACTGGTGACCGAGTTTCGCGCCGCGCACAACATGACCGACATTCCAGCACCCAAGGTGCAAGACGCGCTTGTTCCGCGTCAGCGCTCAAATATTAGCCTTTGGGCGACGCTGGCAGCCCTTGTGGCGCTGGTGGTGCTTTGGACATGGTTTGGGAGTGCAGCGTCGGGTGCAACGCCCGTGACGAATACGGCGATTGTGGCGGTTGACCCCGATGCGTCGCTTCTAGAGCGCATTCAGTCGCGCCCGCCCCTCGATCTGGTTGCTGACGCCAAAAGCGACTAATCGCGTCCGGTTTTCCGGACATCCTTTGACTTTCCGCGCATTTTCCCACACAAGCATTGATGAACTCTTCCTGCCCCGACCCGATTGGTCGGGCGCGGTGCTTATGTCGTTAATTGCTGAGCCAAGACAATGAGTGTACGTCCATACCGCGATATCCACCGTCGGCAATCCCGTCAGATCATGGTCGGGTCCATTCCCGTGGGCGGCGATGCGCCCATCTCTGTGCAAACCATGACCAATACGCTGACCTCGGATGCCCGCGCGACACTCAACCAGATTGCAGCAGCGCGCGATGCCGGGGCCGATATTGTGCGCGTATCCTGCCCCGACGAGGCGTCTACCGCCGCCATGCCGACCATTTGCCGCGAAGCCGGTGTGCCCATCGTCGCCGACATTCATTTCCATTACAAACGCGCGTTAGAGGCGGCGGATGCGGGCGCGGCATGCCTGCGGATCAATCCGGGCAATATCGGCTCGGCCGACCGGGTGAAAGAAGTGGTCTCGGCGGCCAAAGCCAATGGCTGTTCGATGCGGATCGGGGTCAATGCCGGCAGTCTGGAAAAACATCTGCTGGAAAAATACGGCGAGCCGGTGCCCGAAGCCCTGGTGGAAAGCGCGCTCGATCACGCCCGCATCCTCGAAGACCACGACTTTTTTGATTTCAAAATCAGCGTCAAGGCGTCGGATGTGTTTCTGGCCGTGGCCGCCTATCACGGCCTGGCCGATGCGTGCGATTATCCGCTGCACCTGGGCATTACCGAGGCGGGCGGCCTGCGCGGTGGCACGGTCAAATCGTCGATTGGGATCGGATCCTTGCTATGGGCCGGTATTGGCGACACCATTCGGGTGTCGCTGTCGGCGGACCCGGTGGAAGAGGTCAAGGTCGGCTTTGATATCCTCAAATCGCTTGGCTTGCGCCACCGGGGCGTGCGCATTGTGTCGTGTCCGTCCTGCGCGCGTCAGGCGTTCCCGGTGATCAGAACGGTTGAAGTTTTGGAAGAACGGCTGGCCCATATCTCCACCCCGTTGTCGCTGTCGATCATTGGCTGCGTGGTGAACGGCCCGGGCGAAGCGCGCGAAACCGATATCGGCATCACCGGCGGCGGCAACGGCAATCACATGGTGTATCTGTCGGGCCTGACCGACCATAAAATCACCGATGAGGGTCTTGTCGATCATGTGGTCGAGCTTGTAGAAGCCAAGGCCGCAGAAATCGAAGCACAAACCGAAGCCGCGAACGCCGCCGCACCCGGCACCAACGCCCAGCAGGCCTAGCGCATCTCAAACGAAAGGGCAGTCCCAATGGGGAAGCTGCAGCCCGCGCGGGGTACGCGCGACATATACGGAGACACCGCCCGCCGCATGCGCCGCGTTGTCGAACGCTTTTTGGCCATTGGCGCAACATATGGCTTTGAAGAACTGCAAACGCCGATCTTTGAATTTGCCGAGGTGTATAGCCGACCCCTGGGCGAAGCGTCAGACATTGTCTCCAAGGAAATGTACGGCTTTACCGATCGGGGCGGCGAGGCGCTGACGCTTCGGCCCGAATTTACCGCAGGCGTCGCGCGGGCGTTTATTTCGGGCGGGTTTCAACAAAATCTGCCCTGCCGGTTTATGAGCCACGGGCCGTTGTTTCGCTATGAGCGTCCGCAAAAAGGCCGCTACCGCCAGTTTCATCAAATCAATGCCGAACTGATCGGCCAGGCCGATGCTGTTGCCGATGTGGAAATGATCGCCTTTGCCGCGCGTCTCTTGAATGAACTGGGTGTGGCAGGTGAGGTGACGCTGCACCTCAATTCGCTGGGCGACGCAGAAAGCCGCGCGGCCTACCGCGCTGCATTGACCGACTATTATCAGGCGCACCGCGACAGCCTGTCCGAAGACAGTCAGCGCCGGCTGCAAAC
>JASBSO010000017.1 GCA_030148905.1 Kordiimonadaceae bacterium
GGTTTGACTGGGAAGAGCACGACATCTTCTGTGTTCCCGCCTGGACGTGGCACGAGCACGTCAACCTCGGCGACGAGCCCGCCTATCTTTTTTCGTTCAATGACTTCCCGGTCATGGACGCGCTTGGCGTGCGGATTGTCGAAGGAAAGGGCGAAAAAACAAACACACAGTGGTGAGTGTTCAAAGCGCTCGAAGAACAAACAGCATTCAATCAAAGGGGTATGCAATGCGAATGGTAACGTACCGCGAGGGGCAAAAGGCTGCACGCTTGGGGGTGGAACAGAACGGACTGGTCGTTGATGTCGCGCGTTTTGGTGCGCGCATCGGCGTGGCATTGCCGTCTACGATGCTCGATTTTATCGACCTGGGGCCGATGGCTGTGGCGCACCTTGGCAGTGCACTTGACGGCGCGGACGCCGCGCAGCTGGTTGGATGCAGCATGCCAGCATCCAATGCCACCTTACTTGCCCCCATCCCGCGCCCACGCAAAAACGTGTTTGGTATCGGGCTTAATTATACCGAGCATGTTGCCGAGTCCGCGCGGTCGCTCGATACTTCCAAGGAGCTGCCGCAGGAACCAGTGATCTTCTCCAAGCCACCTACGGCCGTCATCGCGTGGAACGACCCCATTCGGCACAATGCCGACGTGACCCAGCAGCTGGACTGGGAAACCGAACTGGCCGTGATCATCGGCAGCCGCGCGCAGCGGGTCAGCAAAGAGGCTGCCCTCGATCACGTTTTCGGTTACACGATCATCAACGATGTCAGCGCGCGCGACTGCCGCCGCGCAGGGCAATGGATCGTCTCCAAGGGGCAGGACAGTTTTGCGCCCATGGGACCGGCGATCGTCACCGCAGACGAAATTCCCGACCCGCACACGCTTGGCCTCAAGACCTGGGTCAACGGGGTCGAAAAACAAAGCGGCAACACCAAATACATGCTGTTCGGGGTGCGCGAGCTGATCGCCGATATCAGCAGCGTGATGACGCTTGAACCCGGTGACATTATCGCCACCGGCACACCAGCCGGGGTTGGGGCCGGCCGCGAGCCGCAGGAGTTTATGTGGCCAGGTGATGTGGTTGAAAGCGAGATCGAAAAGATCGGTCGCTTGCGCAATCCGATCATCAAGGTTTAGCCCATGACCAACCCTATCCGTATCGGCCAGATTGTCCCCAGTTCCAACGTGACCATGGAAACCGAAATCCCGGCGATGCTGCGTGCGCGCGAGCAGATATTACCAGAACGATTCACCTTTCACTCGTCGCGTATGCGCATGAAAAAGGTCACCAAGGAAGAACTCGCGGCGATGGACGCGGACTCTGATCGCTGCGCGCTGGAACTCTCCGACGCTGCGGTCGATGTGATGGGATATGCGTGCCTTGTGGCTATCATGAGCATGGGGCATGGCTATCACCGCATCTCGCAAGAGCGGCTGCACGCCGTGACGGTGGACAACGGCAATCCCGCCCCGGTGGTCAGCAGTGCAGGCGCGCTGATTGATGGGCTGGGGGCCTTGGGGGCAAAACGGGTTGCGGTGGTTGCACCCTATATGAAGCCGCTAACGCAAATGGTTGTCGACTATATCGAACACGAGGGCATCGCGGTCAAAAGCTGGCTGGCGCTGGAGATCCCAGATAATCTTGAAGTCGCGGCGCAGGACCCGGCCAATTTGATCCAGCACTACAAGACGCTCGACCTCACCGGCATTGATGCGCTGGTTTTGTCGGCCTGCGTGCAAATGCCGTCGCTGCCGTCGATTCAGAAGGTTGAGGACGAGACAGGAATACCTGTTGTCTCGGCCGCGGTGTGTACGACCTACCAAATGCTGAAGAAACTTGGGCTGGACCCGCGCGTGCCCGGTGCCGGTGCACTGCTCGGCGGTGGATATTGATGATTGCGGTTTGGTGCTGTGCGGAGGCGGCCAATGAATTGCGGAAATCCCAACACATTCTGCCAATTTTAAAAGCATGAGGCGGTATCTTTTCATGTTGGGGTAATCCAAGCGCAGCTTGACCGGCATTTGTCGGCTTACGTGCCTTTGCGGCAAAAAGGGGGAGGGGACATGATGGACATACAGGCGGCAATTGTCGACGAGACATGCGGAGATTTCCGCTGCACTACAGTGACGATGACCGAGCCGCGCCCGGACGAGGTGCTGGTCAAAATTGCGGGGTGCGGGGTATGTCACACAGACCTTGTGTGCCGGGACCAGTATTTTCCGGTGCCGCTGCCATGCGTCTTCGGTCATGAAGGATCAGGCGTGGTGGAAGCCGTTGGTACCTCAGTGACCAAGGTGGCCCCTGGGGATCATGTCGTCCTAACCTACAAAAGCTGTGGCCGGTGTACGAATTGCCTCAAAGGCAAAGCACCCTACTGCCTTGAGCTTTATAATCAAAATTTTGCGGGCGCCCGCCCCGATGGCTCGAATGCCCTTGCCAGGAATGATGCGGTCGTTCACGGGCACTTCTTCCAGCAAAGCGCATTTGCCAACTATGCGATCGCGCATGAACAAAACACGGTGAAGGTTAATCCCGAAGCGCCGATTGAGCTTTTGGGCCCTCTGGGGTGTGGCATTCAAACCGGCGCCGGTGCGGTTATCAACAGTTTGCAACCTCAGGCCGGCGAAAGCATTGCCATTTTCGGGGCGGGGTCGGTTGGGCTGAGCGCGGTCATGGCGGCGCATCTGGTTGGATGCGCGCGGATTATCGCGGTCGACCCTCAGGCCTCGCGCCGCGACCTTGCCGCCGCGCTGGGCGCGACCCATGTGGTCGATCCCACCGAGGGCGAGCCGGTCGAACGCATTACAGAGCTCACCGGCGGCGGGGCTGATTATAGCCTCGAATGTACGGGCAAGCCCGAGGTGCTTCGCCAGGCGGTTGATAGCCTGATCCTCACCGGGACATGCGGTGTGATCGGTGTTTCGCCGCTCGGCACCGAGGTATCGCTGGATATGAACGGGCTGATGTTTGGGCGCACGGTGCGCGGCATTATCGAAGGCGATAGCGACCGCGATGTCTTTATTCCGCGACTTGTTGACCTTTATCTTCAGGGGCGCTTTCCCTTCGACAAGCTGGTCAAGTTTTATCCGCTCGCCAGCATTCAACAGGCGGTCGAGGACACCGAGCGCGGCGACGTGCTGAAGGCCATCGTGCGGCCATGACCGCAGGTGACAGCATCGCTGACTTGCCGCGCTTGGCGGCGCGGCGGTTCGGAGCGGTAACGGCGATCGTTGAAGGCGAAAGCACAGACGTGTCGCACGCCAGCTTTGCTGCGATTGATGCTTTGAGCGAAGCCTTTGGGCGGTTTCTGAAGCAGGGCGGGCTCGCACCGGGCGACCGCGTTATTCTCTACGGCGACAATGCGATCAATTGGGTGATCGCCTATTACGGCATATTGAAGGTTGATGGGGTTGTTGTGCCGGCAAACAAGCTGCTGACCCCCGCCGAGATTGCCTATATTGCTGAACACAGCGCGGCTAAATGGATCATCGGGACAGCGGTTCTGCTCGACGCGGTTGCCGACCTTGATATTCCCAACTCTGTTGCCTGGGACCGGGATGACGGCGTTTTTACCGCCGCTCTCCAGCAGGGGGGCGCGCCGCATGGTACCACCCGGGGCGGCGATGACGTCGCGGCGATCTGCTATACATCCGGCACCACCGGACGGCCCAAGGGGGCCGCGCTAACGCACCGGAATATTCTGACCAACGCGATCCTGACCGCAACAATGCACGGTAAGACCGAGCATGATGTGATGGTCAGTGCACTGCCCTGTCCGCATGTGTATGGGAATGTGATTGTTCATTCTGCTTTCCTCACTGGGGCGCGGTTGATCCTATTCTCTCAATTTGACCCGGACACGATCCTCAACACGCTCGAGCGTGAAAACGCTTCGGTGTTCGAGGGCGTCCCGACCATGTATTATTATCTTCTGAACGAAAATCTGGAGGCCCGCGATCTGACCCAGCTGCGACTTTTGACCGTTGGTGGACAGTCGATGCCGGTTCCGCGGCTCGAAGAGGTGATCCGCCGCTTTGGCGCGCCGCTGGTTGAGCTGTGGGGGATGACCGAACTTGCGGGACTTGGAACAACGCATGCGTGGCTGTCCGGGGCGTGCGGTGCAGTTCCGCTGGGGTCGATCGGCGTCACGCTGCCCGGTATCGAAGCGCGCATTGCCTCGCTTGATGATCCGCATGCTGTAGCCGCCCCGGGGGAAGCGGGCGAGTTACAAATCCGCGGCCCCGTGGTGATGCAGGGATATTGGCAGGATGCAGCGGCCACCGCCGAGGTGATTGACCCGGATGGCTGGCTGTCTACAGGGGACGTGGCCACCAAGGACCAGCAAGGCTTTTTGCGGATCGTCGACCGGAAAAAAGACATGATCCTGACCGCTGGATACAACATCTACCCCGCCGAGGTCGAAGCCGTAATCAGTCAGCACAAAGCGGTTGCGATGTGCGCTGTTGCCTCGGAGCCCGATGCGCTCAAAGGGACCATTCCGGTGGCGCATGTGGTGTGCAAGCCAGGCGTTCATATCGATAGCGAGGCGCTGATCGCGCACTGTCGCCAAAGTCTGGCCGCCTACAAGGTCCCGCGCCGAGTCGTCTTTACAGACGATCTGCCCAAAACAAGCTCGGGCAAAATTATGCGCAGAGCCCTCAAAGTGAACGGATAGAGAGGACAGAAAATGACTTTCTTTAGCGATTATAAAATGCTGGTTGGTGGCAAGCTGGTCACATCACAGAGCAGTTTTAAGCCGATCAACCCCGCGACCGAAGAGCCCATTGCCCCCGTGCCCGACGCATCAAAAGCGCAATTGGACGAGGCTGTCGCCGCAGCCAAGGCCGCATTTCCGGCATGGCGCAATACGCCGGTTGCACAGCGACAGGCGGTTGTTGCCGCAATCGGACAGGCGATCGCAGACCATAGCGAAGATTTCAAACGGCTCTTGACCATGGAGCAGGGCAAGGCCCGCGCCGGTGCCGATTGGGAGATTGACGGCTCGGCTTACTGGTGCTCCGAGATCGCTACACAATCGCTGGAGCCGCAAATCGTCGAGGATGCTGACGGCCATAGGGTTGAAACGCGCCGAACACCGATTGGGGTGATTGGCGCGATCACGCCGTGGAATTTTCCTGTATTGCTGGCGGTCTGGAAGATTGCACCGGCGCTTATTGCCGGAAATACCGTCGTCCTGAAGCCGTCCCCCTACACGCCGCTCTGCACGCTGAAACTCGGCGAGATTTTGCAGGATATTGTGCCTGCGGGTGTTTTGAACATTGTTTCGGGCGGTGACGAACTTGGGCGCTGGATCACCGAGCACCCCGATATTGGCAAGGTGTCTTTCACCGGGTCAACCGCGACGGGGCGGAAAATCATGGCGTCTGCAAGCGGAAATCTGAAACGGTTGACGCTTGAACTGGGCGGCAATGACCCGGCGATTGTGTTGCCTGACGTCGACCCCAAAGAGATCGCCAAAGAGCTGTTCTGGGCCGCCTTTCAAAACAGTGCGCAGTTTTGCGTTGCGGCCAAGCGCCTCTACATCCACGCGGACATTTATGACGAGGTCCGTGATGCGCTGGTCGACTATGCCAAAACGGTGAAGGTTGGCGATGGCAGCCACCAAGGCACCGATTTGGGGCCCATTCAGAACAAGATGCAGTTCGAGAAGCTGAAAGACCTGTTTGCCGATATCAAGACCAGCGGCGGCGAGATCGTCTTAGGCGGCGAAATCGGCGCGGATATAGGCTATTTCGTACCGGTCACTATTGTCGATAACCCGCCGGAGACGTCGCGCGTCGTCACCGAAGAAGCCTTTGGCCCGGTTCTGCCGCTTCTGAAATTTGACGATGTCGATGACGTCATCCGCAGGGCCAATGACACAGAATACGGCCTGGCGGCTTCTGTCTGGTCCGCCGACACCCAAAAGGCCAAAGCCATTGCCGAGCAGATTGAAGCGGGTACAGTCTGGGTGAATGAGGTGCACATCTTCGGACCGCATATTGCCTTTGGCGGGCACAAGCAGTCGGGCATGGGCGTTGAAAACGCGCTTGCCGGGCTATCAGAATACACCAATTCGCAAACGATCATGGTGCGCAGCGGT
>JASBSO010000029.1 GCA_030148905.1 Kordiimonadaceae bacterium
CAGCAACAATAGTGTGAGTGAGCAAATGGCTGACAATCAATTTGACAATACCGGCCCGGTCGGCGGCGAAAGCGACCAGCCCCAGGCCCGTGTTCTGGCGCAGTATATTAAAGACTTTTCGTTTGAAAATCCTAACGCGCCGCAAGTGTATGAAATACTGAAAAATGGGGCCCCCAAGGTGGATGTTGGGGTCAATGTGGGCGTGCGCAAGCTGAATGAAGAGGTTTATGAGGTTGAGTTGAAACTGAAAGCCACCGCAACGACCGAGCAGGCCGAAGGCCAGGACATGACGGTCTATATCGTCGAGCTGGCCTATGCCGGCCTGATGGGTGTGCGCAACCTGCCCGAAGATGCGCTGCGGCAATATCTGGTGATCGGCGGCCCGTCGCTGCTGTTCCCGTTTGCACGCCGTATTGTGGCCGAGGCCACCCGCGACGGCGGCTTTAATCCACTGTATCTGGAGCCGATCAATTTCGAGGCGCTGTACCGCCAGCAGGAAGCCCAAATGCAAGCGCAGGCCGAGGCTGGCGACGCCAGCGACCAGCCGCAACCGACCACGCTGAACTAAATACATAGCGCTTAGAACACCGTAAAAGGCACGCCCAAAGGTTTGGGGGTGCCTTTTTTATATAGCCTAAATGTTGCTCTAATCGAATTACTCGATATTCTATTGATAGATGGATGAGAAAAAATATTGGGTTGATATTTTGGCTTTTTGGTTTGCCTACTTGGATGAGTCAAAGGAACAGAATAGTTTCTTTGTCTATAGTACGTTGATAGTCAGGGGAGACAGATGGTCTGATGCATTCTCACACGTCCGAGAATTTCGACGAGGGCTGAAATCTAAATACGGAATCTACATGACGGAAGAGTTGCACGCTTGGAAGTTTGCGGCCGGCAAAGGAAGGATTTCAGAAAAGGCAATTTTTAAGAAGCAGCGTGCAGAGATATATAGAGAAGTTCTGGAGTTTATTGCTACATGTGGTTTTTTTCGACTAATGAGCTCCGTGAATACTAATGAGAAGTATGCATTTGAAAGGTTGATGAACCGTATTAATCGAACTGCCGTTGCAAAAAATAATGCTCATGTACTTCTATTCAGTGATGAGGGACAAGAGGCAATATTCACTAAGCGCATCAGAAAGATGAGAGTTTACAACCCAATTCCTAGTTCTCAGGGTACATGGGCAGAAACGGGAAATTTTACGCAAAACATACCCCTCTCTCAATTTGTCGAGGACCCAATATTCAAAGATTCAAAGAACTCCTATTTCATTCAACTTGTGGATTTTGCAGCCTACGCGTTGCTGCGATCTGAGCGCCCTATTCCATCGCGATCTGTCTTAGGCTACGACAAACTGTACGACATATTGAGACCTGTTACAGTCTCTGAAAATAACCCTAGAGATCCAAGGGGTTTAGGCATAATAAGATAGCCCCCAAGCATGCACTCGGGGGCTGATAGGGCCAGACCTACACCTCCCTTCAGAGGTTCAGACTAGCATTAATTATATATCACAGAATTATAGAAAACGCAAGCGACTCATGATTCGAATCCACACTGGAGTCGAAAAGTTTGCTAACGCGCCGCCTTGGTCAGACGAAGCAGCACCCGCGCCATGATCACATCCGCCGGGTTTCCGGTGGTCTTGCAGTCGATCTCGGCGTCCATCAACAAATCCAGCGCTTGCAAGATCCGCCCGCTGGGCCAGCGGTTCAGCGCCGCGATAAAGCCATCCCGGTCCTTGAAAAACAGCGGCGGGCGCAGCGCCTTCACCGCGTCGGACACGGCCTTGCCCGCATCCATTTGCGCGCGCACCAGATGCAGACGCAGCATCCGCCCCTGCACTGTGCGCAGGATCGCCACCGCGCTTTCGCCCGCCGCTGCCGCGCGTTGCAGCCGGTCTTCGAGGCGCGCCAGATTGCCTGCGGTTACCGCCTCGGCGATATCCGACAGCCACAATTGCGCGCTGTCGCCGATCAGCGCTTCGGCCTCGTCAAGGCTCAAGGGGGTATCGTCGCCGATTTTATACAGCAACAGCTTGTCGATCTCGGACCGGGTGATCCCCCGATCGCCGCCCAGATGCGCGACCAGATAGTCATGCGCGGCGCGGTCGATCCGCACATTTGCGGCGCGAAAACTGTCGGCGATCAGCTCGCCAACATCATTAGCGCTGTCGGCATAGCATGGGATGGCGAGCGCGTCTTTCGCCGCCTCGCACAGCTTGCGCGCCGGGGCGCTGGGCTTCAAGTCGCCCGCCGTGATCACCAGCAAACCATCGCCCGCGGCATCAAGCGCCAGGCGCAGCGGTTCTTCCAATTTGCGCGTGTCGGCGCCCGGCCAGTCCAGGCGGATCAGCCGCCGCCCGCCCATCATCGACAAAGAGGCGATCTCGTCCGCCAGTAGGCTCGGCTGGTCATCCAGGCTTTTGGGGTCGGGGCGCACCACTTGAAACGGGTCGGTCAGATCCTGGACGATTTGGCGACCGATGCGTTTGCTGCGCTCCGACACCAGGCCCTGATCGGGCCCGTAAACAAGCACCACATTGATATCGCCGCCGATGGCTTTCAACCGGGCTTCGATATCGCGGGGGGCGACCTTCATGGCGTGGCCGGTGTGCCCTGCTGGCGCAGATAAACGGCGATGCGCTGTTCAAGCCGGTCGGCAAGCTGAAATGCCAGCCGTTCGGCGGTGTCTTCGCGCTGGGCGACAATGGCAAAGTCGGACAACACCAGGTCAAAACTCGATTCGGCCCACAGCGTTTCATCGATCACGATGGTGCCGGTGTCGAGATCAACCAGCTGATAATCGGCATAAAGCGACAATTGTTCCTGCGTGGCCGCCGCGTCACCCGGCGCGCCGGTAATCTGGTCGTCACCGCGCAAACCAAAGCCCAGCGATTCCTGTCTGAGTGCGATGCGCAATTCATAATCGGCGCTGCTGCCGGTCAGATTTTGCACCAGCCGGTTGCGCATCTGCTGGCCCAGCCGTTCAGGAATATCGGCCACCGCCACCCGCGACAGGTCGACCCCGCCGCCAGGCGACGCCGGGTCGTAAAGCGGCTCGAACCCGCACGCCGACAACAGGACCGCACCCATGAGGACCGCGAGCCGCACCACCATCAGTTCGCCACAATGTTGACGATACGCCCGGGCACCACGATCACCTTGCGTATGGTTTTGCCGTCGATCGCGCGGCTGATTTTCTCATTGGCGAGGGCAGCAGCTTCCAGCGCGGCCTTGTCCACCGATTTTGCCACCGTCAGCGTGTCGCGCACCTTGCCATTGATCTGCAGGGCGACGGTCACCTCGTCGTCGATGGTCAGCGCCTCGATAAAGGCGGGCCAGGGGGCGTCGGCAACCAGCGTCTCGTGCCCCAAAGCCTGCCACAGTTCCTCGGCCAGATGCGGCATCATCGGCGCCACAAGCTGGGTGACGGCTTCCAAAGCCTCGCGGATGACAGCGGGCGCGCCGTCGTCCTCGGGCAGGGTGGCCAGCACGCCGGCATATTCATAAAGCCGCGCGACCGACTTGTTGAAATGCAGCGCATCCAGGTCGCCGGTGACGTCGCGGATGGTTTTGTGCGTCGCGCGACGCAGCGCCAGCGCGTCCTTGCCCAGTGTTTCGCCCACCGGGGTGCCCTTGGGTGCGGCGTGCACCAGACCTTCGATCACCAAACGGTACAGTCGCTGGTTAAACCGCCACGCGCCTTCGATGCCCGATTCGGTCCACAGCAGGTCGCGTTCGGGCGGGCTGTCGGACAGCATGAACCAGCGCACGGTGTCCGCGCCAAATTGCTCGATAATGTCATCGGGGTCGACGACATTGCGCTTGGATTTAGACATTTTCTCAACGCGGCCCTCGGTCACGTCGAGGCCGGTGTCGTTACGGTACAGGCTGCCATCATCACGGCGGCGAACCTGCTCGGGAAAGACCCAGCTGCTGGCGCTGTCCTTGTAGGTGACATGGTTGACCATGCCCTGGGTAAACAGCCGTTCAAAGGGTTCTGCCACGGTGATTTTGCCGATGTGCTGCAGCGCGCGGGTGAAAAACCGCGCATAGAGAAGGTGCAAAATTGCGTGCTCGACCCCGCCGATATATTGATCGACCGGCAGCCATTTGTTGATGTGTTCGGCCTCGAACGGTGCGGTCGCATCGGGCGTGATAAAGCGCATGAAATACCAGGACGAATCGACAAAGGTATCCATGGTGTCGGTTTCACGGCGCGCAGGCTTGCCGCAGGTCGGGCAGTTGACGCGCGCCCATGTGGGGTGCAGGTCAAGCGGGTTACCGGGGGTGTCGAAAGACACATCGGCAGGCAGTTCGACCGGCAAGTCTTCGCGCGGCACCGGCACCACGCCGCACGCGTCGCAGTGGATAATCGGGATCGGCGTGCCCCAATAGCGCTGGCGCGACAATCCCCAGTCGCGCAGACGGGTTTGTACGGTGCGGCGGCCCCAGCCCTCGGCTTCGGCGCGGTCAATCACCGCGGCCTTGGCAGCCTCGACGGTCATGCCGTCCAAAAAGCGCGAATTGGCAAGCCGGCCGGGGCCGACATAGGCGTCATCTTCGACGGTAAAATCGGCCGCATCCGTATCTTTGGGCACCACAACGGGGGTGACCTGCTCGCCGTATTTGCGGGCAAAATCCAGGTCGCGCTGGTCGTGCGCCGGGCAGCCAAAAATCGCCCCCGTACCGTAATCCATCAACACAAAATTGGCGACATAGACGGGCAGAGTCCATGCGTCGTCAAAGGGGTGAACCACGCGCAGGCCCGTGTCGTATCCGAGCTTTTCCGCCTTCTCCAGCGCCGCCTCGGTGGTGCCCGCCTTACGGCAGGCATCCTGAAACGCCTTCAGGTCAGCGTCCTGTTCGCTCAACGCCTGCGCCAGCGGGTGGTCGGCGGCAATGGCGCAAAAACTTGCTCCGAAAATGGTGTCGGGCCGGGTGGTATAAACCGTCAGTTTGTCATCGCGGCCTTCGAGTGCGAAATCGAAGGTCAGCCCTTCGGAGCGGCCAATCCAGTTGGTCTGCATCAACCGCACTTTGTCGGGCCAGTCGGCGACATCGCCGAGGCCCGCCAACAGATCGTCGGCAAAGTCAGTGATTTTGAAAAACCACTGACGCAGTTTGCGGCGCTCAACCTCAGCGCCCGAGCGCCAGCCTTTGCCGTCGATCACTTGCTCATTGGCCAGAACCGTATGGTCGACCGGGTCCCAATTGACCCAGCTTTCGCGCTGATAGGCGAGGCCCGCCTCTAAAAAGTCGAGAAACAGCGCCTGTTCGTGACCATAATATTTGGGGTCGCATGTGGCGATCTCACGCGCCCAGTCAAAGGCAAAGCCAACCCGCTTCAGCTGCGCGCGCATGCTGTCGATATTGTCATAGGTCCAGTCGGCGGGATGGATCTTGTTTTCGATCGCGGCATTTTCCGCCGGCATGCCAAAGGCGTCCCACCCCATGGGGTGCAGCACTTCATAGCCGCGCGCTTTGCGAAACCGCGCCACCACGTCGCCCATGGTGTAGTTGCGCACATGGCCCATATGCACCCGGCCCGACGGGTAAGGAAACATTTCCAACACATAATAGGGCGGACGCTCCGATGTCAGATCGGTGGCAAAGGTGTTTTGGTCTGCCCAAACGGTCTGCCACTTGGGTTCCGCCGCTTTTGGATTGTAACGCGTCATGCGATCAGGCCTTGATTCCTGTTCTGTAACTCAATGTGAATGCGGGTGCGTCTGTTTACAGTACAAGCTGCTCGACGCGCAGTTCACGCGCACGGGTCAAAATGGCTTCCTCCACCTGCAGGGCGGTTGCCGCCTGAACCGGTTGGCTGACCCAGCCATCGCCGGATTTGCGCTGGCGCACAACCGACACCTTGATGCCGTCAGCCCTGAGCGCTTCGGACAGAAAGCGCACCGCAACCCGGACGCGCTCGTCGGGCGATTCGGGCACCGAATGCCAGCCGGTCAAAATCACTGCTGCTGCTGGGTTGGCATCTTCAATCGGCATGAAGGAGAGCGTCTCCAGTGTTGCCCGCCACAAAAAGGCATTGACGCCAATCGCGGTGGTCAGAGGCTCAGGCTCGCGCCCCGAGTCGCCACCGCCAAAGATCCCGCACCCGGACAGGGTCAGCGTTAACACGACAAACAGAAATTTTTTCAGGCTGAACATGGGATGTTGTTATTCCTTCGAACTCAGGGGCAAGCACATCAGTACGGCATGGGCGATAACCTTCCCCCCTTCGCGCCGCACAACGCCTTATAACCGGCGCTTTTGCGCCTGACCAGAGGAAAGCCAACAACACATCTGAACCGTCTGTCATCGCGTATAAGTGATAGAAGTTCAGCGTGTCCGCGCTTGAAACAGCGTTGCTGGCGAGCCACATAACGTCAGGAAAATACACACGGTTCAGCCAAAGCCTGTTTGTGGGACATTTTATATTAACCTTCAGGTGGTCATACTAATTGTGATAATGCTGGAACTGTGACTTAGGGCAAGGTCGATGCAAAGGGATTGGGACAACCGCTCGGACGAGCTGAAAACAGGGCTGCGCGCATGTGCGTTGGCGGCCCTGTTGTGCGTGTCTGCCCCGGCCCTTGCCATACAGGACGCATCGGACGACAGGGTTGGCGGCGAGGTTCGAATTTCCAAACGCGGCAACACGACCGAACTTGCTGACCTGACCTCTGAAAATTTCCGCGAACTGGATTTGTTTCTGGCGCAGTCTTTGTCGCAGTCGCTGGGTGCGGGCCTGCCCGCAACAGAACTCAGCGATATCGATCTCAGCCTGCGCAGCCGCGACCCGTCGGACACGACGCAGTTTTTTGTGCTTGATGACAATCGGCCCACCGTGATTACCCAACAGACGCCGTCCCTAGGGGGGTCGTCCTTGTTGGGGGCAAGCGGCCTGTTGCGCAGCCGCGACGAGCAGCAGCTTTTCAATGCACGCGGCGCGGTTGGGTTCGCCATCGGCACCGAGGTCAAGGAAGATGGCAGCATCGACCACGGCTTCGAACTGGCGCTGACCAGCGGCTATCAGCAAGTGGCACTCGACCCGGCAG
This sequence comes from Kordiimonadaceae bacterium, assembly GCA_030148905.1. Taxonomy (GTDB): domain Bacteria; phylum Pseudomonadota; class Alphaproteobacteria; order Sphingomonadales; family Kordiimonadaceae; genus JASBSO01. Next base: position 7,065 of record JASBSO010000029.1, read on the forward strand.
AGGCCAAAAACATCGAAGCACTTCTGCTAACCTCGCCTGACGTCGCCGACCGCGAATATAATGTCGGGGTTCAGCTGGGCTATTCGGGCTTTAACATTGATGCCAGCCTTGTGCGCCGCGACAGCGCCTTTGCGGATGCAACCCAGGGGCTTGAGGCCGGTCTGTCCTATCAGGGCAATGCCTTTTCAGCGCGCCTGAGCGCGGCGGAATACCGGCGCGGCAGCGACCTCTTTGGTATTGAAAACGAAGCGCGGCGGCTGATTTCCTTCGAACTGGAAGCCTCCTATCGGCTCTCCAGCCGCTTTGGGTTGACCGCCGGGGCGCGCTATAGCGACTTTGGCGAACGCTTCCTGGTGAACAGCCCTGACGGCGACAAAAGCCAGATGGTCTTCATCGGCGGCCGCTTCAGCTTTTAGGGTCAAGACCCTAATCGATCAATCCGCTTATCCCGGCCAGGCCCGCAAAACCGCAGCGGCGCAGCCTTCGCGCGCTGTAGCGGGTGATGCCGCCAAGCGCCACGCACCCCGGCGTGCCTGCAATCATCCGCGCCGCGCGGTGGACGCCCATCCCCGTTTTGCCGCCTGATGAGCCGGTGTCAAACACCGGCGAGACAAGTTTCAACCGCACACCGCAGCGACCGGCGCGCACAGTGGCCACGCGGCTGTGACAGGCGGCGCTGACCACCGGTTGGCCGCGAAGCGTGCGGCCTTTCAACGCCCATTCGGGCATGTGCAGGCCGTCTGCGTTCAGGCGGCGGGCCAGCTGCGCGTCTCCCGCCACCAAAAACACCAGGCGGCGCCCCCTGGCCGCGCGGGCGAGCGTCCGGCCCAGCTCGGCGCGGGATGGGTGCCCGTAGTCGCGCAAAATCACCACCGCACCCGGCGGCAAGCGGTTTATGGTCGCAAGCGGGTCGGGGTCGCGGTCGGTGTCGGTCATATAGACCAGAACCGCTGGCGCGCGCCGACCCAGCGCGAATAGGCGACCGAGAGATAATGGGGAAGGACTTGACATGACCCTAGAAAAAGCGTCCCCATCGCTGGCGTCAAGAGAGGAACGTCTGAAGAGCCCCCGATATGAGCTTTGCTGAAAACCTTGCCGCTGCCCAAGCCCGCATCCGCCGTTATGCCGATCATGCCGGCGTGCCGACGCCAAAGCCGGAGATTATCGCCGTTTCCAAACGCCAGCCGGGCGAACGCATCGACGAAGCACTGACCGCCGGGCACCGGCTGTTTGGCGAAAACCGGGTGGAAGAGGCCGAAGAGCGCTGGACAGACCGGCGCAAACAATTTCCGGACGTCCGCCTGCATATGATCGGCAGCCTGCAATCGCGCAAATGCGCCGCCGCCGTGCGGCTGTTTGACGTGATCGAAAGCGTAGACCGTATCTCGCTAGCCGACAAATTGAAGCGCGCGATGGACGCCGAAGGCCGTGATCTCCCAATTTATATTCAGGTCAACACCGGGGACGAGCCACAAAAAGGCGGTGTGGCCTTGGACGGTCTCGGTGCGCTTGTTGACCACTGCCAAAGGGTTGGCCTGTCGGTTGAGGGGCTGATGGTCCTCCCCCCGCAGGACGATGACCCGGCCTTGCACTTCGCGCTGTTGAAAAAGCTGGCGGCGCGCCACGGCCTGCCACGCCTGTCGATGGGCATGTCGGGGGATTATGAGATTGCCGCCGCCATGGGGGCAAGCCAGGTGCGCATCGGCACCGCGCTGTTTGGAAACCGGCCCGATTAAGCCCCCGTCAAACCCCGATCAAACGATCACCAGCTGGTCCCCTGGCTGGATGGCCGCCAACAGACGCAGCATATCGGCCTCGGCCAGCGCGACACAGCCCTCGGTCGGGCGGCGGTCGGGCCGCCAGAGATGCACAAAGATCGCGCTGCCACGGCCCGGGACGACGGGGGCGTCATTGTGGCCGATCACGAGAATCAGGTCATAGACATGATCATCGCGCCACAGGCGTTCATGGCTGGCCGCGAAGGGCCGCGTGATCAGGCGGTTATAGTCAGCATGGTCGGGCGCATCGCACCAGCCGTCGTCGGGCCGGGTTGCGGTAACCGGCAGCGCGCAGGTGGGCGCGGCCATACGGTCGGCGCGGTAAAACACCCGGCGGAAAGGATACGCGCCCTGCGGGGTGGCACCGTCGCCCTCGACCTTTTCGCTTACTGGCACCATCCCGCTCCGGCCGAGGAGACACTCCGCCCGCCAATCGGGCGCGATCAGCCGCCCCCAGTGCAGGGGCGCCCCGGCCTCGACGCGGACATCAGTCACGTGCTTCCGGCTCCGTTTCGGGGCGTAAATCTTCGTCTGTGTCGATCACATGGCCGGTGCGCCGGGCCTTGGTGGCAAGATAGCTGCGGTTATGGTCATTGGTCGGAAAAAGATGCGGCACACGCTCGGCCACGGTGATGCCGTAGCGCTCCAGCGCCTCGACCTTATTGGGGTTGTTGGTCATCAGGCGCACCGCGTCCACCCCAAGCGCGCGCAGCATAGTGGCGGCGGGTTGGAACAGACGCTCGTCCACCTCGAAGCCGAGGCGGGTGTTGGCGTCCACGGTGTCAAAGCCCTGGTCTTGCAGGCTGTAGGCCTTCAGCTTGGAAATCAGGCCGATGCCGCGCCCCTCCTGCGCCAGATACAGCACCAATCCGCCGCCCGCATCGGCAATCGCCTTGATCGCCCCCTTCAACTGGTCGCCGCAGTCGCACTTTAGCGAGCCGATCAAATCTCCGGTGAAGCATTCGCTGTGCACCCGCGCCAGCACCGCGGCCGACAGATCGGGGTCACCGATCAGTATAGCCAGATGCTCGCTGCCACCGGTTTTGGAACGAAAGGAAATGATCTGGGTGTTTTCGGCACCCGCCAACGGCACGCGGGCGCGCGCGACTTCGGCCAATTGCTGGGCGTCGCTGGCCTCGGCACCGAGAATGGCATCCGCATCCGTGCTCAGCCACATTTCTGCCGTCTCAGCCCCAACCGGAGCGATGACCGCCCCCGGAAGCAGCCGCGCCAATTTCATCAGCTTGATCGCCGCCATCTCGGCGTCGCCCGGGGGTGTGTCCGTCCGTCGAAACGGCCCCTTGACCGGAACCTGCAGGTCAAGCGTCGGGTCGACCAGCGCGTGCAGTTCGTCAAAGCGCACATAGGGCGGCCAATCCAGCGGCACCACCGGCCAGCCCTTTGATCCAATATGCATCACCTCAGCGCGATTACCGGTGATCAGCAGGCGAAACGGGTCGTCTGCCGCCTCGCGGAAAGAGGCCATCACGGCAGCACCCAACCGCTCAAGCGGCACAACAAGCCACAATGCACCCGCCGCGCGCACCACCACCGGCTCCAATCGCCGGGCGGCATCGGCCGCACGCCACACCGCGCGCAACGCAGACGCATCAGAGTTTACAAGCAAAGAAGACGGCGTGCTGGTCACAGACTATCCCAAAACAATATGATCGCGCCCCTTCTTAGCAGAAATTCGGATCAGCCCAAGACTTGATGGGAACCCAGCGGCCAACAGGGTTGTGTTTCTAAAAGATTGAACTTTCAAGCCGAGGTCGCCTATAAGCAATATGGTATTGCCGCGCCGCGCCATTTTGGGGGCGGTGCAACCGCTACAGGGGAGGAACGCCGTGGCGACTCGTAAGCTGCTTCTCGTCGATGACGACGTCGATCTGCGCGAGCAACTGGCTGAACAGCTTGCTCTTTACGAAGAGTTTGAAACCTTCGAAGAGGGAACCGCTGCCGACGCCATGCGATTTTTGGAGGGCGAAAAGGTCGAGATGATCATACTCGACGTCGGCCTTCCCGACATGGACGGTCGTGAGCTGTGCAAACGGATCCGCAAAATGGGCATCACGGTGCCGATTATCATGCTCACCGGTATGCAGTCGGACGCCGACACGGTGCTGGGCCTTGACGCCGGTGCCAATGATTATGTCAC
>JASBSO010000039.1 GCA_030148905.1 Kordiimonadaceae bacterium
GTGACAATCTCGTCCCCCACCAGCGGAAAGGCCGAGAACAGGTTGGTGATCACGGTCGCACCCCAGAAGGACATCTGCCCCCAGGGCAAAACATAGCCCATGAATGCGGTGGCCATCATCAACAGCAGGATCACAACACCGAGCATCCACAACACCTCGCGCGGCGCTTTGTAAGAGCCGTAATACAGCCCGCGGAAAATATGGATATACACCACAATGAAGAAGAAGCTGGCACCGTTGGCGTGCATATACCGCAGCAGCCAGCCATAATTGACGTCGCGCATGATGCGCTCAACCGAGTCAAAGGCAAGCGATGCCTCGGGTGTGTAATGCATCGCCAGCACAATACCGGTCATAATCTGAATGACCAGGCACAAACCGGCCAGCGAGCCGAAATTCCAGGCGTAATTCAGGTTGCGCGGTGTCGGGTGACCGGCACCCACAACGCGGTCAACGAGCCAGAAGATGGGCAAGCGATCATTGATCCACTTCACCACCGGACCTGACGGTTCATATGGACGTCCTCCGTGGGCCATCTGTCGCTCCTTTAACCGATCTTAATCACATTGTCCGAAATAAAGGCATATTCCGGAACTTCGAGGTTGGCTGGGGCCGGGCCTTTGCGAATACGGCCCGAGGTGTCGTAGTGCGACCCGTGGCACGGGCAGAACCAGCCATTATATTCGCCGCGTTCAGCACCCGTTTTGGTGCCAACCGGCACGCAGCCCAAATGCGTACACACGCCGATAACGACCAGCCATTCGGACTTGCCGTCAACCACGCGCTCGCTGTCGTCCTGCGCATCCGGAAGCGTCGCAATATCGACCGACTGTGCTTCCTGAATTTCTGCCGCAGTCCGGTGGCGGATAAACACAGGCTTGCCGCGCCATTTGAAAATGGCGGCTTCGCCTTCGTTGATCTGACTGACATCAACCTCGATCGAGGCGAGCGCAAGCGCGTCAGCAGCCGGGTTCATTTGATCGATAAACGGCCAGAGCGCCAAGGCGCCGCCAAGACCGGCAAACCCGCCTGCCGCAACATGGATAAAGTCGCGTCGGGTTACATCTTCTGAGTGCGAATGTTCAGCTGTTGCCATCGTCACTTTCCAACTTTTGTGGTTGGGAACCCACCAAGATGAGTTCTGAAATCTATGCTCAATGCGACCGGGTCATCCTTGTCAATCAAGCCATAACCCAGACGTTGGTTTGCAGCTAGACTGGTCTATCCATTAAGCCACAAATTGGCGTCGTTTTAGAGAGGTCTGGCGCGTCTCGCAAGTCATTATCGGGTTGCATGTGACAAATGACGGCAAAATGTTTACCAAAGCCTAACCGATTGACCGCAAAAGCCACATTTCTGGATCATTTCTATGCATCTTGCCCTGTTTGAACCCGATATCGCCGGCAATGTGGGGGCCGCCATCCGTTTGGCGGCCTGCCTGGATTTTACCCTGCATGTCATCGAGCCGTGCGGCTTTCCCTTTTCTGCAAAGGCCCTCCGGCGCGCCGGGATGGACTATATCGACCTTGCACAGATCGAGCATCACCGCGACTTCGACGCCTTTGACGCATGGCGCGCATCCATGGGCGGGCGGCTGGTGTTGCTGACCACCAAGGCCGATGCCGATTATCTTGATACCGCCTATCAGGCCAATGATATTTTGCTGGTTGGCCGCGAAAGCTCGGGTGCACCCGACTGGCTGCACGCCCGCGCCGACGCGCGGGTGAAAATCACCACCACCAGCCAGGCGCGGTCGCTAAATATGGCCACTGCGCTTGCCATCGTGGTCAGCGAAGCCCGCAGGCAAATTTTCCATGCGACCACTTCCTCTTGACTTCTGTCAAAGACGGCGCACGATTTTCGCTTGAATTCAAGGGCCAAGCTCAATAGGCAAGCGCGAAAGGAGACCCCCCCTTGTTTGACGTAACCGATAAAGACAAACAGCAGGTTGCTGCATGGTTTCAAACGCTGCGTGATCAGATATGCGGCGCCTTTGAAACCCTGGAAGATGAGGCATCGGGCCCGCTGTCTGACCGCCCTGCTGGCCGTTTTAAGCGCGAGTCATGGCAACGCGACAATACTGATGGCGGCGGAGACGGCGGTGGCGGGGTGATGTCGATCATGACCGGCGGCCGGGTTTTTGAAAAGGTTGGCGTCAATATCTCCACCGTACACGGGACATTTTCCGAGGAATTTCGCGGGCAAATCCCCGGTGCCGATGAAGACCCGCGGTTCTTTGCCACCGGCATTTCGCTGGTCGCGCATATGCAAAGCCCAAAAGTCCCCGCCGTGCATATGAACACCCGTATGATCACCACCACCAAGCGGTGGTTTGGCGGCGGGGCCGACCTCAATGCACCGCTTCCGGTCGCGCAGGACACAGCCGACTTCCATGCCGCGTTTAAAACCTGCTGCGACCGCTTTGACCCGGACTATTTTCCGCGCTTCAAACAATGGTGCGATGACTATTTCTTCATCAAGCACCGCGGCCATGCCCGCGGCGAAGGCGGTATTTTTTACGACCAGTTGAACAGCGGCAATTTCGAGCAGGACTTTGCCTTCACCAAAGCGGTCTGTGAAACCTTTCGTGATATTTACCCAGAGCTTGTCCGTCGCCATATTAATGACACATGGACCGACGAAGACCGGGAAACACAGCTCGTTTACCGCGGTCGCTATGCTGAATTTAACCTGCTTTACGACCGGGGAACGACCTTTGGCCTCAAGACCGGTGGCAATGTCGACGCGATTTTGATGTCGCTTCCGCCCGAGGCGAAATGGCCCTAATGTTATGGCCCTAATGTTGGGGCAGACGGCTTATGGAGACCTGACATGCGCGTGATTGCTTTTCTGATGATGTCGATTGTCCTCAGCTTTGGAGCTGAAGCCCAGCTCTTTGGAAAATCGAAAGAAAAGCGCATCGAGGGCATTCAGGCCATGCGTATGCGCACGCTTGAGGAGCTGTATGAGGTGCGCCCGCAAGTCAAGCGCGAGATCGAGCGCGCCGAGGGCTACGCGGTGTTTTCCAATGTCGGCGTCACCGTGGCCCTGATCAGTGCCGGCGGCGGCACCGGCGTCGCGCATGACAATGACAATGGCCAGGACACCTATATGCGCATGGCAACCGCTGGTGTGGGAATCGGCCTTGGCATCAAGGACTTCCGCGCGGTGTTTGTGTTCCACAACCGCCAGTCCTTTGACGATTTTGTCGAACATGGCTGGGACCTGTCGGGCCAGGCCGACGCCGCCGCGCAGGTGGACAATCTGGGCGATGAACGCTCGGCCGCCGCGTCCATCGACCGCAAGGTCAGCGTGTATCAGTTCACCGAAAACGGACTGGCCCTGCAGGCGACACTCAACGGCACCAAATACTGGAAAGACGGCAAGCTGAACAAAAACTAGGGTCCTGATCCTAGCCACCGCGCGCATGGGTCAGAGCCACGCGCATCAGCTGGTCGCGGCTGGCGGTAAAGTCACTGTCCACAAACACCGACTCGGCGTGGCGTAATGCTGCGCCGAGTGCTTTGCCCGGCTTCAGCCCTGCGTCCAACAGGTCGCGGCCACGTAGCGGAAATGTCGGCACCGGCCAACGCACAAGGCCAGCATAAGCATCGGCGATATCTTCCTCGTCCTGCAATAAGAGTGCAGCCAGGGTCGCATCGCGGCCCCGGCGGTAGGCTGAACGGCGCAAGGATTGCGGTGTCCGGGTTTTAACGTCGGGCAAGGCGGCGGCGATGCTGGCAAGCCTGTTGCCCTGTGCGCCCGACAAGCGCAACAGGTCTTGGATGTGCCGCGCGGTGAGGCCCGATGCTGTGTGCAGGGCCGCAAGCCGAACCACCGCATCCGGCGCTGCGTCGCACAAGCGTTCATGGGCTTCCACCCGCTCGACCCGGCGGACGCCGCCCGGGGTCAGGAACCCGCCCAAGGTGATGCCGCAACCGATCATGCTGCTCAGTACCGACGCGCAGCTTGGCGCCGACAGCAGTTTTACCGTTTCGCCGCCAACACGCTCGGGCGACAACCGGCTCAGGCCATCGCTGAGGGCGCGGATTTTCGCAAGCGTTGTGTCGTCGGACATGACCCCACCGGATGACAGTCGGCCGTGGGTCGCCAGAAAGCGGAAATAGCGCAATATTCTGAGATAATCTTCGCGGATACGGTCCGCTGCATCGCCAATGAAGCGCACACGCCCCGCCACGAGGTCGCCAAGCCCCTCAAAAGGGTCCAACAAAGTATCGTCCATCCCGTAATACAGCGCATTGAAGGTGAAATCGCGGCGGGCGGCGTCTTCTTCCCAGTTGTCGGTATAAGCCACCACCGCGCGCCTGCCGTCCGTTGCGACATCGCGGCGCAGCGTGGTCACCTCAATCGCCGCGCCGTTCAGGACGGCCGTGACCGTACCATAAGCCTGCCCCGTGGGGATGACCGTCAAACCCGCAGCTTCAAGCAATTGGGTGACTGTGTCCGGTGTGTGGGTGGTGGCGACGTCAATATCCTCAACCGGACGCCCCAAAATCGTATCGCGCACCGCACCGCCGACAAAGCGCGCCCGGCGGGCGCCCAATGCGGTGATAACAGCAACAGAAAGCGGTGTATGCGGCCAGTCAGCGGCCGTCAGTCGCGCCAATGCCGCGCGGTGGTCAGCCGTCATCATCCTCGCCAGATGCGGGGCCGGCTGCGGGGGGCAACTGGCCCTTGCGCCTCGCTTCCCTGGCTTCGGGCGAGTCCGCCGGAACAAAGCGCCCGGGCACCACCTCACCGTTGACCGTATGCGGCGGGATAAAGACCTTTCCTGCGTCGTCGCGCGCACTGTCGCCGAAATACAGCGCCAGCGCCAACACCACCATCAGGCCAAGTGCGACGGCAAAGTTGCGAATCATTTTCCGGTCCGCCAGAGCGATCTCTTCCTGCTGCTCCACGCCTTCGCCGTCGGGGCGGTTCAAGCGGTGGCGCACCCACATCACCACAAACACGATGGGGATCACAAACAACAGCAGTCGAACAAGCAAAAGGATCATCTTGTCACACAGTCCCGGCTAATCGGGGTCCAGCAGGTCGCACAAATTCACCAGCATCGCCGCCGTGGCCCCCCAAATATTATAGCCCTGATAGGGCATGGCATAATAGTGCCGCCGAAGCCCCCGCCATACGGCACTTTCCTTGCGATGATTGCGCCGGTCGAGGATAAATTCAAGGGGCACCTCAAAGATCGCGTCCACCTCGCCCGGCTCGGGGCGCAGGCGAAGAGGCGGTGCGACCACCCCGACAAAGGGGCTGATCTCAAAGCCGGTGCCGGTGCGGTAGGTATCCAGCGTGCCGATTACCTCGACATGCTGCGCGGCGATGCCCACCTCTTCATGCGTTTCGCGCAGGGCCGCCGCCTCGGCATCGACATCACCCGGGTCGATCCGACCACCGGGAAAACTGACCTGGCCAGCATGTTTGGGCAGTTTTTCACTGCGCTTGGTGAGCAGAATAGCAGGATTGTCGCGGTCGATGATCGGCACCAGCACCGCCGCAGGGCGGTAGCGGTCATGGCCGTGGGAGGCTTCGGTATGTGGGTTCAGGTCGAAATCGCTCCGCTCGCCCGGATTTGGCGCGCCCATCAGCCGGGCGCGGATGTCCTCAACCCTGAGACTCACGCGTCCAGCTGCCCAAGCGAGAAGGTCTCGCCGTCGCTTTTCAGCAAAACCTCGGTTTTGCCGGCGTCCTCGACAAGGTCGGCCGCATCCACAAGCTGATAATAGACCGCACGGGAGATCAGGCCGTCCAGCCGCCCCCGAACGCGCACATAGGGGCGTGGCTCGCCCGTTGCCGCATCAATCTCGACCCAAAGCGGGTGGTCTTTGTCCAAAAGCAGCCGGTCCCCCGTTTGCGTGGTCAACTGCCACAGCGGGGCGTCATCCGTACCTACCTGGTCAGCAAGTGTAATTACAAAATGTGCATCATCAACGGTGATGCCGATCTTCTCAACCGGAGTGACAAGATAGGTTTTGCCGTCCTCGTCCTTGCGCAGCACCGATGAAAATAGCCGCACCATCGGCGCGCGGGTGATGGGTGTGCCCATATAAAACCAGGTGCCATCAGCCGCGATCCGCATGTCGATATCACCGCAGAAATCGGGGTTCCACTTGTCGACGGGGGGATAGCGCTGATCTTTGATCTCGCGCTGGATGGCGGCCATAAGGTCAGTGGGCGATGTGCTCATGCCCTTCCCTCTACCATCAAGCCGGGCCGGGGTGCAATATGCGCCCTATTCGGCCGCCGTCCCATAGAAGCGATTCATGCGTTCCGGTACCGGCGGTGCCAATTCGCCAATGGAGGGGATACGGATATGGCCGCGCTGGTCGCGAACCTTGACCCGGTCGCCGTCAATACCGCCCGGCAGCATGATCGACCTTGGGGCAAGCGGGGCAAACCCAACCCGTTTGTAAATCGGGTTATCGCCAACCAGAAACACTGGCCCGACAGACTGACGGTCAATCGCGTCCATGACCGCATTCAGCAATGTCAGGCCCAAGCGCTGACCCTGGCGGGCAGGGTCCACGGCAAAGGGGCCAAACAGCAACACATCGTTGATCGCGCCGGAAATCAAACACCGCAGCAATACCGGCCAGACCAGTGCCGCACCCAAAATCTCTCCGCCCTGGGTCTGCATCACCCGCGACAGGCTGAGGATCGGGCTGCTGCCTTCGCGCAGTCGGTACGCACCCTTGCTGTGCCGATCGGGCCCGAAGGCGCGGTCGAACAAAGCCTCAAGCACGGGGGTGTCCTCGGCTTCTGGGCATCTCAGCGCGGTGGCTGAGGCTGGCGTTTGACGATGCTTAGTCATGGTGACCCTTATGGTATATCAGGCGTGCGGATACACCGACAATTCGCTTTGTACAAGATTTCATTGCGTGCAGAAAAGGCGCCGCGGCTATCTGAAGCGATAGCAGACAAAGATGCCCGTTATATTGCTGTCCGACAGGTCAGGCGGTGCGGCTGGCCGACGCATGATCAGGCGCGGTCACGCTGGAATCGCCCGATACACAGACCCGGTTACGGCCCGCGGCTTTGGCCGTATAGAGAGCTTTGTCAGCCAGCCGCATCAACTGCTGCGGGGTGCTGCCATGATCGGGCGCCACCGCGACACCAATGCTGACCGTAAGATGGGCCGCACTTTCTGTCTCGCTTTTCTCGCCTTCGACAAGGTCATGGCCATCTGCTGTACCGACAATGTCCGCCAGCGATACCCGGCTTGCAGCCGCCCGCAAACGCTCTGCCAGAGCGCGGCACGCTGCTGCACCCGCTCCTGGCACGAGCACCGAAAATTCTTCCCCGCCGGTGCGGGCAAACACATCCTCAGCCCGGCATTCTGCCTCACACAAGCTTGCCACTTGCCGCAGCGCCTTATCGCCGCAATCATGACCAAATTGATCGTTGAGGGCTTTAAAATAATCAATGTCGATCATCAGTACGCCAAGCGGTTTTTCGCCGCAGGCCGCCAATGCCAGGCGTTCGATTTCGGCATCGAAATATCGCCGATTAGCCACACCGGTGAGTGCATCAGTATTGGCAAGGCGTTGATATCGGTCGCGCTGTCTGCGGTTTTGTTCAAGTTCATCGCGCAAGCCACGGATGCGGTCGGCAATCACCAGCGCAATAAACAACATTTCTGCACCCATGCCGGCAAAAAACACAAGGTCAAGAGCATCGGTTCGCGGCATCAAGCCCACACCTGTCAATATCCGTATGAAGACCCCAACAAGCATCAGAAGCCAACCAATGACATAATATTGTGCCGCACGGCTGCCCTGAAATGCCGCCAATATGATCCGGCTTAGCGCCAGCAACAGACACACTCCCGAAAGCGCATACATCAGACGGTCAATCTGGTCACCGAACGGAATCCACCCCAGCGCAGCCACGACGCACATGACAAATATCACCCGCGCCAGCACGCGGATCAGGAAGAGGCTTTTGGATGACAAAAACCCATCTTCAACAAAGGCGCTTGCAAAACGCAGGCTACCAATCCCCATGATGCCGAAGGCGACAAAGTTGAGCTGTTTGGTGCCAGCACCCGCCAGTTCGGGGAAAACCTGAGCAATGAGCTGGGTATAGCCCAAAAGATAGATCAAACTGCCCAACCCCCATAGGCAGTAAAACAACAAAAACGGCAACTGCAGCATGATATAAAGGCTGAAATTATATGCGATGAGCGCAATCAGCAGTCCGGACAGCAAACCGGCGAGCAAAAACCCGACATAGCTCTCAAAACGCCACCATTTCGGGGTCATCACCCGCGCAGATTCGACCAGCCGGGGAATGGCCGTGTTGTCCAGTCTTATGATCAGAGCTGTTGGCTGTGTGTCCCGTGCATCAAACGAAAAAACCAGGTCATTTCTCAAGCCGAGACTGCTGCGAAGGTCACTGCCCCGCCGGGCTGAACGGTGCTGCGTCGATCCGTCGCCGTAGGTGGCCGTTATGGCAACAGCGTCGTAACGCTCGGTGCGCAAAGCAAAGCGCCACGGCGACCCTACAACAATGTTTTCAGGCAAGTCTGTCCCATCGATCCAGAACAGCAACACCTGCCCGCGCCCATGCGACGGCAAGGCGGCAGGCCCTGGACACGGCAATCCGGAAATGTCCGCATATGTCAGAGGTGTATCGAACGGCGGCAAAGTTGAAAGGTCTGCCAAATGATGACAGTTGCCCAAACGGAAATTTTTTATGGTTTCAGGGCCCGGCGATGACCGATAAAGCGCGGTTCCAACAATGCCGGAGAGAATAAGAAGGGTGGTAAACAGCACCAAGAGTGGCCCGCGCATATTTGCGTGAAATTGCTCCTGCGCTTTTGACATCACCCATCGCCCCCAATCAGCTTTGAACTGAAAGGAGATCATAGCGGTATTCGCCGTCTAACAGAACCGCTATGTGGAAACCGGCCCCAAAAGGGCCGGTTTTGAATGGTCTGACATCACGATTTTTCGTTGGTGAGACGAACTGTCGATTTGCGCCTTGGGTGTTTCAGCAGGCTGAGCGGGATCTGCAACACCGCGTTCTGTTCGGCGGCCTGAAGAACAATTTCACTGCGTGACATGCCCCTATTCTCCCTAGTTGGTGCGCCGGCGCAGTTCGACCGCGCCGTACAGCAAGCCGCCTGCCACAACCAGCCCGACCCAGAAATTTGGATCGGCCAAACTTCTGCCAAAGGCTTCCAGCATGTTCAGAAAATTCACTTCAGCCAGCAGCTCATCCGGCCCGTTGATATGACGGCCTTCCAGGCCCAGGCTGCGCATAGCACCAAATCCCATATGCAGGCCCAGCCATTTTGCGATGCCGTGGGTGCTAAAGAGCCAGTTTTCCAACGTGATCAGCAAGCCGATTGGCAGGGTAGCATAGACAAAGGGCGCGCGCGGAGCATAGGCCGATACCAACAGCAACCATGCCAGAACCGGCAAAGCCCAAAGGCTGGTGAGAATCAGCATCATGACAACCGAGAGCCAGATGTCGATCAGCGCACCCAGCGGCCACAACACCCCAACCGGACCACCGAATACCAGCGACACCAGGCTAAAGAGCGCGGCAAAACCAAGCTGCCATAGAATGGTCACGCCCAGCACAATCAGCGGGGCCAGAATAACCACACCCACCAACTTGGCGATCACCTCTTCGGTGTCGGATACCGGCATCGATTTCCAGAACAGCACCGACCGATCGCGGCGCTCGTCATAAAACGACCCGATCAGGGAGAAAAAGATGATGAACGGAACCGACAGCCACGGCAAAGCTGTGATCATTTGATAGGCCACCGCAACCGCGAGCGGCGCATCATCGCCGTGTTTTTCAACCAACAGATTGAGCCCCTGAGCCAACCCGGCAGCTCCGGTGATCACCACCTCGCCGCCGCCAACCTTGCCGATACCGGTTAGTGCCATAAACACAAACAGCGTAACGATACCCAGCAAAATAATGGGTAGCCAGACATAGAAAAACTTGCCTTCGAGAAACTCTCGCTGAAGAAGGGCCTTCATGATTGCGGGGTTCATTGTTCGCCTCCCCTGTTGTTATTATTGTGTGCGAATGGGGTCTCGCGCATCATCGCTACGAAAATGTCGGCCAGTCCAAGCCGGCGCACTTCTCCCAAGGCGCGAAGGGCCTCCGGGTCTGCATTGCTGAAGATATAGGATGCGCGGCCAAAGCTTGATTTCATATCAATCGGCCCCAGCGCCTCGGCTTCGGACGCCTTGTCTTTTGCAACCGTCACCTCAACAAAGCTGTTGCCAAGGCTTTCCATATCCTGATTCAACAGCACCGCACCATCGCGGATGAAGATGACGTCGGACAGGATGTGTTCGACCTCTTCCACCTGATGCGTGGTGATCAAGATGGTGCGCTGTTCGTCGAAATACTCTTCCAACAGTGCGCGGTAAAATTCCTTGCGAAAAAGGATATCCAGACCAAGGGTCGGCTCGTCCAGCACCAGCAATTTGGCATCGATCGACATCACAATCGCCAGATGCACCTGAACGGTCATGCCCTTAGACAGGGCTTTGACCTTACGCCCCAGCGGCACCTTGGTGCGCGATAGAAAATCGAGCGCCTTGGCGCGGTCGAAATGCGGGTGTACGCGTTCGACATAGTCCAGCACATCGCTGACCTTCATCCATTTCGGCAAGGTGGCAACGTCGGCAATAAAACAGACATCTTGCATCAGCGCTGCGCGTTCTTTCGATGGGTCGCGGCCCATCACCTTGAGGTCACCGTCAAAATCACTCAGACCCAAAATCGCCTGCAACATGGTGGTTTTTCCGGCGCCGTTTGCGCCGACAACACCAACAATACGGCCAACCGGAATATCCAGATTGGTCGGCTTGAGCGCTTGAAAATCTCCATAATTTTTAGACAGATTGCGGGCAACGATGACGTTGTCGGTTGATGTATACGCGTCGGTGTCGTTCATCATGGCCCCCTACTGCTTGCCGCTGCTGTTCAACAGCATTTCGGCATTGAGCCCCAGGCGTTCGATCGTCTCTACGATACGGGGCCATTCTTCCATTAGGAAACGCTCGCGCTCGGCTTCGAGCAATTTGTCACGCGCACCGTCGACAACAAACATGCCAAGCCCGCGGCGTTTTTCCACTAGTCCTTCCATTACCAGCTCCTGATAGGCTTTTGAGGCCGTGATGGGATTGATCTGCATGTCTACGGCGACACTGCGCACAGAGGGGAGCGGCTCCCCTTCGGCGAGCGCGCCCTCCATGATCCCGAGGACGACCTTGTCCCTCAGTTGCCGGTAGATCGGCTGATCGTCCGTCCATTCCGGCGTCATGCGATGTCCTTCCCGTGTCTCAGATTAAAGAACAAAGCTGGCACCGGGGGTCACGGCGCGAAACTTCGTTTGGGTGTGACGCGCGATGCGGCGAATGCGGCGGCGCTGGTGTTTGTTGTGGTGGGTTTGACGAATACTCATGGGGACATTCCTTCCTGTTCTTGTTGTTTTTCTTATTCTTGTTTTTCTTGTCGGCCCCCTCTCTCCGGTTTTGAGAAGCGGCGGGCCGGTTTGACCGGCACCGCCAACTTGGGAGAGGTTATGCCTCGCTGTCTTATCGTGCCCCGTTGGCCGGGGTTCTGTTCTCCTCGCTGTCGCGGCTCGGACTGTTGATCTCTTATCCCGCGACCGTGTTTTCCTCGCTCGAGCCCTTATGGGCCTTGGTCTTGACCGCGTCTCGCCTCTTGTGTTTGGGCGATTTATCGTCGCGGTGTAGTAGTTATGTATAACACCTAATCAGACACGTCAAGCGACATCGCCGATATTTTTCTGAAAAAATATCAAGACATTGATTTTATTAATATTTTTTATTCGCCTCAATCCGCAGGCAGGACGCATGGCACCGACAATATCCTGCTTTCCACCGACTCACCGGAGGCGCTGGCTATCACACCATGGGGCAGGAAAACACCTTAGCTTCCGGCGCGGTGCTATCGCCGCGTTGATAGGCGCCGGGTTCGCAACACAATGCAGGATCAACGATGAGCCCCAGGTTGGTGGCTCATGCCAGCAAGAGGCTGGTACGCCGCCCGGCACTGCCCAGTCGCTACACACCGAATTCACGTTGCGGAGAAGAGCGCCGCCCCCATTACAGGGGGGAAGGGGGCGGCGCGGGGTGTCTGACAGGCTTGGGGGGTAAGGCGGTTATTTAGCAGGGGGGCTGTACCGCCTAACATCAGACACCAAAAGCTGTAATTTCCAACCGAACACGCGCTGTGGCACTGCGTTCCACTTCATATATGGTGCAAATCGAGAATTGGACCAGTCACGACACCGATATTTTTTAACTTTTACAAAATCGCCCCGATTTGCGGGCGTTTGGGCTGGAAAAATCTTGCTCCGCACCGGCAAACTATGACACATTTATGACTGGGAATGTATGAGATTGAGCGCGGTACACTGCGCGGGAAACCACCGGAATGAAACGCTATGTGTTGGGATTATGGTGTTTGGCATTCGGTCTTTTGACCGCATGCAGCACTGCACCCGGTGCGCGCGAGCCTGGGGTCACCGTTGGCGCCGACCCCCGGGTCATTACCGTATCGTTTGACGGCACCCCCGGGCAGACGTTTGACGAGGTCAGCAAACGGACCTTTGAGCGCACGGCCAATGCCGTTCTCAAGCGCGACTATCAATATTTTCTGATTGTCGATTCCGCCAGCGAGCAAATTCCGGTTACCGACCCGCGGCATCCGTTTTTGGACGGCTCGTATAACCAGGGCGCAATCGTTGTACGCACCCGCCCGCTTCCCCTTAATCTCAGGCAGCTGGAACAAGGGGCCAGCAAGGGCGACTATGCGATCTTCACTGCCGAGGTCACGGTGCGTATGTACACCGTGCGCGAGGCGCTGCGCTATGACCTGGAACTGTTTGACGCGCATGATTTTCTGGCCGGCACTGCCAAGCGCTGACAGCGCGCGCGAATTTACCCGGGGTGGGCGTCTTTGGTCTTGCGGGCGCGGGCGCACATGATTATAAGCGGCGCACATTTTCAGGCCCTGTCCTTGAAATGCCGGCTTAGCTCAGTTGGTAGAGCAGTTGATTTGTAATCATCAGGTCGTTGGTTCGATTCCGACAGCCGGCACCATTTCCTTGATCTCGCGACAGTTCGCATTGCTCACGGCCCCGATGGGCCGGTGACTGGTCACCGCCCCGCAGTTGCGGGCTAAGCTGGGGTTCGCGTTCCCACCGCCTAAGCGGACCATTTCCTTGATTGTCTCCACCTCGTCACACCTGCCAAATCCCGAATGGTGTGTTGGGGTGCAGCCTCCGGATATCGGGGCATTGAGTGAGGGTCGCGCTCATACGCTGCTTGACTGCCCGACCCCGATGGTAAAGTTTCAAGCGGGCAAAACTACGGGGGCGTATGGGGGCAATATGACGGCAGCAAACACCGGTGGGCAGGAAGCACGTGTGCCCGTCACGCGCAACTGGACCGCATTATGGGATGCGGTGCTGATCATCCTCGTCCTTGTTGCCGTTAAGCAATTTTTCCTGATGTATACGGTCAAGTTTGCGGGCCCCATTTCGACCGTCACCGCGGTGATTGTGGCGACCTGGCGGCTGGAAAAAAGCGGCCTGGGGTGGAGCGATTTGGGCTTCGTGCGGCCCAAAGGGCTTTGGCGCACGCTCGCGCTCTCCGTACTGGCGTTCGCCGTCATTGTGTTAGGCTCGGGGCTCGGCGGGGCGCTCGCCGATCTCTTTTTCACCAAGGCCCCGCCGACGGACCGATTTGGCAATATCGAGGGCGACGTCCCCGCCTTTCTGATGTGGCTTATGCTGGTTTGGACGCATTCGGCTTTTTTTGAGGAAATGCTGTTTCGCGCTTTTCTCATCTACCAGTTGGCCGCTTTTTTCGGGGGCAGCACCCGGGCGAACCTGATTGCGGTGGTGCTCGCGGCGCTGTTTTTTGGCTACCGGCACGCCTATTATCAGGGCGCATATGGGTTTGTCGCAACAGGCATCATCGGGTTGGGGCTGGGGCTATTTTATCTGTGGGTGGGCAGGACCAACCTGTTGCCACAGATCATTGCGCATGGTGCTGCGAACACGCTGTCCTTCACCTACCGGTTTCTGGGACTGAAATAGCGAGAGTGCGGTGTTCCAAAACACAGAGGGGCAAAGGAAAAGATAAATGATCGCCTATCTCACTGTCGGTGCTGATGATCTGGCGCTTGCCAAACGGTTTTACGGGGCGTTTCTGCCTGCCCTGGGCTATGTGCTGAGGGAGGAGCCGGAGGGCCTGGCGTATGCACTGCCCACACCGCCAGGCCAGAGCAGCGTGTCGCCAGAGCTGTATGTCGTCCCCACCTTTGACGGACGCCCGGCCACAGCCGGCAACGGTGCAATGATCGCCTTTCAGGCGCGCAGTCAGGCGCAGGTGCGCACCCTGCACGCCGCCGCCCTTGCCGCAGGCGGCTCTGACGAGGGCGCACCGGGCTTTCGCGCGGCCTACAGCGCGCATTTTTATGTGGGTTATCTCCGCGACCCGCAAGGCAACAAAATCGCCCTGTTTTCAAACGACCCCAACGAACCCGGCCGGGACGGATAGGCATATCCGCACGCACAGCGCCGCCGGAACGCTTTTTTCGGGCCCGCGCGCCCTGCCCCCGCTTTCGGCCAATCTGACCGCCTGTCTTTTCGCTTTACCGACGCGGCGGAGGGCGTGCTATACATCCCCTTCAGGGTCGCAATTGGGGACGGGTATTATGTCGAATGCGCTCGATGATTTAAAACTTGAGCGCGAACGCTTCGTTGCGTTTGCCTTTGCCTCGGCCGAGATTTTTCTGGAAACCGACTCTGACGGTGTCATCACCTTCTCGGGCGGCGCGTCAGATTTTCTGTCGAGCCAAAGCGTGGCTGAAGGCCAAAACATCTTTGATCTCGTCGCCGACGACCACGGCGATTTCCTGAAAGTGGTGTATCAGCACCTTGACCACCGTGTGCGCATGGGGCCGGTGCCGATTGTCTTTGGACATGAGAGCGCGCACCGCCAGGCGCTGCGGCTGTTTGCGCTGCGGATGCCGGGCCCATCGTCACGGACGTTTCTGGCGCTGCGCTCGGCCCCGCTTGGCTTCACCAGCACCGACGACGGCGAACTTGGCCCAACGGGCCTCTTGAGCAAGGATGGGTTTCTGTCGCTGGCCGGGCAAACCATGCACGGCACCAACAGCAATCTTTTTGTCACCGTGGCCGAGGTGGACGGCCTTGACGATGCGCAAAAAACCCTGGGCAAGCGCGGGGCCGAGCGGTTGCTGAAAAAGGTGGCCGCGCATCTGCGTGCGCTGTCGATTGATGGCACCAGCGCCAGCCAAATCGACGACAAGCGCTTTGCCTTTCTGCATAAGGAAAAACACGACGGCAAGCATCTGGGCCGCTCGCTTGAGGGCGTGGACGACACGGTAGCGCTGTCAACGAAATTCACCACGGTTGCCCGCGATGCCAAACTGGATGAAGACCAGATCATCCGGACGCTGTCTTATATCCTGGCGAAATTTTCCGAAGATCCGGCCAGTTGCGACTTCAGCGATCTGGCCGAGGCCTATGACAGCTTTGCCGCAGAAACCCAGACCCGCGTTGATGCCATGCGGCGCACCATCGATTCCGGCTTTTTCAAAATGGCGTTTCAGCCCATTGTATCGCTGCGCGACGGCGGGGTGCATCACCATGAAATGCTGGCCCGGTTCAGCGATAATCAGATCGACGACAAACCCGAACAGATCATCCGCTTTGCCGAAGATCTGGGCATGATTGGCGAATTGGACGCCGCCGTGTTCGACAAGGCGGTGGACTATGTCCGCAAGATGAAAAAGCTGGGCACCTTTCTCAGCCTGTCGGTCAATCTGTCGGGGCGCACGCTGGATGGTGAGCTGAAATATGGCGGCCTTGCCGACAAGCTGAAAGCGGCAAAGGACGTTGCCCGCCATTTCCTGCTGGAATTAACCGAAACCAAGGCGATCAAGGATATCGCCAAGGCCGAGAAAACCCTGGCGGGCATCAAGGACCTTGGATACAGCATCTGTCTTGATGATTTTGGCTCTGGCGCGTCAGGCTATCAGTATTTGCGCGCCTTCAAGGTCGACTTTGTCAAAATCGACGGCGACTATATCCGCGAAATGGGCACCGACCAGTATAACCCGTCTTTTTTGATGTCGATTGTGCGCTTGTGCAGCGACCTTGGCATTAAAACCGTGGGCGAACATGTGGAAACCCGCATTCAGGCCGACTTCCTCAAAGCCGTGGGCGTGGACTATGGGCAGGGGTTCTTTTTCGGGCGGCCCGCCGACGCGCCGCTGAATGTTCACTAAGGTCAGGGCCCTAGCCCAGTGCAGTGGTTGACCGGGGCACCTAAAAGGATGCCCCGGTGACATTGATTACAACCGGTCGCCGTTAGGGCCGGAACTGTTCCAGTACGGCGGCATCCACCCAGTAAATATCGCCGCCGCGCGAGAAGAAGAAATATTTCCCGTCCGGTGTCACCATCGGGCAAAAGTCGATCACGTCAGAGTTGATCTCTGGCCCCATATGGACATCGTCGCTCCAACTGCCGTCGGACTGTTTGAAACTGATATAGAGATCGCCGCTGCCCAGGCTGTCGTCGCGCCCTGTGCTGACATGGATGATGTAGCTTTCATCGGCGGCAACAAAGATATCACCCTCACGCGCGGTACTGTTGATCGACGGACCCAGATTGACCGGCGTGTCAAATGCGCCGCCCACAAATTGGGCGCGGTACGAATCGGTTGCACCCAGGCTGTCGGCGCGCGGTGCGGTGAAATACAGGCTGCCGTCGCCAACAATCATTGGGTAAAATTCCTGGGTGAGCCGGTTGATGTCGGGGCCAAGCGGCACCGGGTCAATCCAGCTTCCGGCCACCCGGTCGGTGTACCAGATATTGTAGCGGTCCAGCGGATAGCCCGGCAGCGGACGGGTGGAAATAAAATACAGGCGCTTCTCGCCCGGCGCCCACATCATATCAACGTCGGCATGCCCCGGAAATGTGCGCGAAAAAGAGGCAAGCCGCGGCTCGGTCCACTGACCGCTGTCGCGCTGGAACATCTCGAAGACTTTAAACTGGCCGTCAATGCGGCGGCTGAACATGAAATGCTTGCCGTCTTTGGTAAAAACCGAATTCAGCTCGAACGCATCCTCGGTGGACACCAGCCCCGGCGCAAACAGCTTGGGTGTCAGTCCTGGCGGTGTTTCACCCAGCAACGGGCCAGACGGCAGGGTCGGCTCTTGCGCCGATGCGCTTTGAGGTATAGCGACAAGGCCCGCAATAAGAAGGGCCGTCAATGATTTGATTGTCTGCATGGCGCAGCTCCCACTTGGCATAGGGTCTGAGGATGGAGCGGCTTATAGCATGACAATTCCACACCTTGGACCTAGATTTATTGTGATCGTTATGCCCTATACGGCCGTACAACCACGGAGAGGATGCGCGCATGACCCTACTTTCAGACACGGCCCCCCTTTCAGATGTTCTTGAGGCGCTCAGAGCACGTCTCCTTGACCATGCCCGCGCCATCGACGTTGAACCGCAAACCAATTCGGTAAAATTGCTGGCCCACCAGCTGGCGGGCGAGTTGCAGGCCGACCCTAAAGCGCACGACAGGCTTGGCAAAGCGGTGCGCAGCCTGGCTGCAGCAGCCCTCGCAGACCGCAGCGACCGCCTGCGCGCCTATCACAGCCTGGATGCGCTAGATGACCGCATGGCGGCGTTTAAAGACTATTTCCATACATTAGGGACAAGCGATTTTGACGCCTTTCGGCGCGCCGCAGAGCAGCATCAGATGGGCATTGTGTTCACCGCCCATCCGACCTTTGCCCTGCCGCCCGAGCTGTACACAGCGCTCGCCGCCAAGGCGACCGGCCATGATATTGCCGTCGACCAGCAACCCCACAGGCCCGAACGTGCCATCGACCTGAAAACCGAGCACCAGTTGGTCCTCAGCGCGATTGAAACCGCGCGAACCGTGCGTGCCAAATTCACCAAAATTGTGCTGGACATCGCCGCCGAACGCTATCCCGACAGATGGACAGACCTGCGCCCAACGCTGATGTCGATCGCAACATGGGTGGGCTATGACCTGGACGGTCGATCGGACATTCATTGGGGCACGTCGCTGGCCTTCCGGCTGACCGAAAAAGCGATGCAACTGCGCCATTATGCCGACAGTTTGCAGGCCATAGACCCCAATAATGACAGCGTCCATGCCTTGCGCAGTGCTGCCGATCTGAGCGAAAAGCAAGCCGCGCTGTTCGCCGGCGACCTCGACGACCCCAAAGTCATTGTTACGGCCTCAAACGCCCTGACCCGCAAGGCGGACGGCCGGATGACCACGCTAACACCCATCATCGATGCGTTGGACAAAGCGGTATCACAGGCCGCAGACCACGACACCGACCTGGCAAAACGCTTGGCCCTTGTCCGCACCGAGATGCAGGCCACCGGGCTCGGCATTGCCCACATCCACCTGCGGGTCAATGCCGCGCAGGTTCGCGCAGCGTTGAAGGAAGACCTGGGCGTCGACGAAGGCGTCGCCGACTTTGGCCGCGTGGCGATGGCCCGCGCGTCCGAGCGCGCCCGCAAAACCAAGGCCGCCGCCATCAGCTTTGCCTCGGTGTTCAGCGAAAAAATGACCGCCCGCCGGCAAGTGATGCTGTCCGCGCAAATCGCCAAACATATCGACGGCGATACCCCTATCCGCTTTTTGATCGCCGAGTGCGAGCGCCCGGCCACCATTGTGGGGGCGGTTTATCTGGCGACGCTTTACGGCGCGGTCGACCATATCGATATCTCGCCGCTGTTTGAAACGCCCGAGGCTTTGGAGCGCGGCGGACGCTTTATGGAACAGTTGCTGGATGACCCGGCGTACCGCGATTATATCCGCCGCCGGGGGCGGCTTGCTATTCAGATCGGCTATTCGGACTCGGGCCGGTTCATGGGGCAAATTCCGGCTGAGCTGGCGGCAGAACGCCTGCAAATCCTGCTGGCTCGGGCACTGATCAAGCGCGGCATCACCGATGTTGAGGTGATCATCTTCAACACCCACGGCGAATCAATGGGGCGCGGCGCGCACCCGGCCAGCTTTGAGAACCGGCTGGACCATCTCTTTACCCCCTGGGCGCGGCAAACCTATGCGCGCGGCGGCCTGCGCGCCCTGAACGAAATCAGCTTTCAAGGCGGCGACGGCTATGTCCATTTTGCCAATGACACACTCGCGACCTCGACCCTGCTGCATGTGCTTTCGTCGGGGTTGATGCCCCCCGCCCCGCAAGACGGCGACCCCTTTTACGGCGACATCAACTTCACCTGGGACGTGTACCGCGCGCTAAAGGCGTGGCAGGAGGCGCTGTTTGCCAACCCTGATTACGGAACGGCGCTGACCGCCTTTGCCCCGCAAATGCTGCTGCCCACCGGGTCGCGCAAGGCCAAACGCCAGGCCAGCGCCGATGCCGCGCTGAGAAGCCTCAGGGCGATCCCCAACAATGCCTCGCTGCAACAGCTTGGCATTCCCGTCAATGTGTGCGGCGGTCTTGGCTCCACCATGGCCCCCGAAGCCACGCAGCTGGCCGAACTGTTCCAGGGCTCGAAGCGCAGCCAGGCGCTTCTGTCGCTAGCGCTCAGGGCCAGAAGTGTGACCAGCCTGCCGGTCTTCCGCGCCTATGCCGACCTGTATGACGCCAGCTATTGGGTGGCGCGCGCGGCGGGCGAGGCCAAGGAGGCATCGCTTGAGGCCTGTATCGACATTGCCGAAAGCCTGGCAAATGGTGACATCAGCGGCCAGCTGAACCGGCTTGGCAATACGCTGGGTGCGGACCTTGTGCATTTTGATGCGCTGATCGAACGTTCAAATCTCGGCCCTGCCGCCGAAGACCGCCACAAGGACCGGCTGGATTTGCATATTTTGCACGCGGCCCGGCTGGCAATCATTATGCAGGTCTTTGTCACCGCCGCGCAGCTGCCGCCATTTTCGCGCCGGCACGACCTGACCCGCGCCGATATTCTGGACCTTGTTCTGGCGCTGAGATTGCGCGACGCGGTGGACGCAATCGACCAGATTTTCCCCGAAGCCGCCCCCGCCGCCGAATTGTTGATGGCGATCGAAGAACCGTCGGACATGATCGACCCGTCAGCGCTTGGGTATCCCGAAATTCAGGCCAAAATCGCCGCCCCCATCCGCGCGGCGATCCCGGTGCTGGAGGAAATCTCAGCGGCGATCGCGCATCATTACGGCGCCTGGGGCTAAGCCGTCAGAAGGGGTGCCAGACACCCCTTCGCGCATCTTTACAGGCTACCGGGTTTACTTGCCGGCAACCGCAGGCAACACCGACACCGCCTTGAAGCGGATGGCGGTGCCGCCGCCGGGCGCGAGGTCAAGCGTCAGCGCATCGCCCTGGCGCACCAGGCGCGTCTCGACCACCAGCGGATAGGGGTTGGTGTCGAAATGCGCGCCCTCACCGTCGCGGTAGATCTGCGCCTCGTAATTTTGCCCGCCGTCAAGAAAGTCAAGGTCAAGCGTCAGGCTGCGGGCGTCCTCATCCGTCAGCGCCCCAAGATACCAGTCATCGCCGCCGCGTTCCTTGCGCGCAAAGGCCACATAATCGCCAATCTCACCGGCAACCGCGATGCTCTCCTCCCAGTCCGTCGGGACATCGACGATGAACTGAAACGCCTCTGGCCGGGCTTCGTAATTTTCCGGCAGATCGGCCACCATCTGAATGGGACTGTAAAGCACGACATAAAGCGCAAGTTGCTTGGCGAGCGTGGTCTCCAAGCGGCTGCGCGGATCGTTGCGCGGCATGTCGGCGCGCAGCGGTGGGCGTTCATTCGGGCGCAAATCAAAAATACCGGGCGTATAGTCCATCGGCCCCGACAGCATGCGCGTATAGGGCAAAATGGCGGTATGCTCGGGTGGGTTGGGCGGAATGCCCCAGGCATCATATTCCGACCCGCGCGCACCTTCGCGGGCGATCCAGTTGGGATAGGTCCGGCGCAAGCCAGTGTCTTTGACCGGTTCGTGCGGGTTGATGCTGATCTGACGCTTGGCAGCCTCGGTCACCACGCGCAAATGATGGTCAACCATGAACTGGCCGTCGTGCCATTCATATTTGCGAATGCCGTGATCGTCGATGCGCTCGATCCGCCCACCATCGGCGACATAGCCGGTTTTGATCTGCGCCACGTCATGTGTGGCATAAAAATCCAGCGCGTCTTCGAGCTGGGCTTCGTAATTCGACACATCTCCCGAGGTTTCATGATGGCCGATGAGCCGCACGCCAACCTTACGGCCGTGCGCGGCGATGGCGGCGATGTCAAAATCATCATAGGGCCGGGTGAAATCAAACAGCGCGCCATTGTTGTACCAGTCGCCGTCCCAGCCGATGTTCCAGCCTTCAACCAGCACCCCCTTGAAGCCGTATTTGGCGGCAAAATCCATATAGCGAATGGTCTCGCTGGTCGTGGCTCCGTGGATGGTGTCGTTGCCCCAGCTGCGGTCGCGGATGTGCATGGCCCACCATATGCCCACATATTTGCCGGGCTCGACCCAGGATACATCACCGAGCGCATTGGGTTCATTGAGGTTCAGGATTAGTGACGAGTTTAGCAAATCGGTGGCCGCGTCGCCGATTTGCAGCGTCCGCCACGGGGTGACAAAGGGCGCTTTGGTGCGGACCAGCACCCCGTCCGACCAGGGGGCCAAATGCGCCTTGAAGGTGTTTGGCCGTTTTTGGATCAGCGACATGCCCGCATAATTGACCAGCGCGGCTTCGTGGATGCTCAGATGCGCGCCCGAAGGAGCCTTGAAGGTGATCGGCGTGTGCGCGCTGTGCACGTCGCTTGATGGTCCGGTGTCATACAGATATTCATACCGATTCCAGCCGCGCGCCGGGATCGACCAGCTTTGATAGTCCTGCGGCAGGGCAAATTCGGTCAGCTCGTCAATGATCTCCACGGCGTCGATACCGCTTTGCTCCCCCAGTTCATAGCGAAAGCCTATGCCGTCATCAAAGGCGCGAAAGCGCACAATGAGTGATCGTTTCGGCCCCTCGGTTGCGCGCAGGGTGACCGCCATTTCACGGTGATGGTCGCGCACGGTGCGCCGCTCGCCCCATGGCTGCTCCCATGTTGTGTCGCGCTCGGCGGTCTCGACCTCAGCGATCTCGAGGTTTCGGTCAAAGCCGTAGACGGCCTTGAACATCAACCCAAGGCGGGACCGCGCAACAAGCGGCTCGCCTCTAAAATCAACGCGGTAAAAGGCACCAGCCTCCCCGGCCTCGACAGACACGCGTATGCGCCCGTCCGGGGAAGTCAGCTCAGCAACCGGTGCAGCGTCCGCGTTCGCACAGCCGCACACACCCAAAAGAACCACAGCAAAAACAACAAAACGAAGCATCGCTTCTCTCCAGAAAAAAGGGGCGCATCGATCCAGAAATGCGCCCCAGTCCCAATCTTATATCAGCGCATCAGAACTGATAAGACGCACCCAGCAGGAACTGACGCCCGAAGAACTGCGTCGTGCCGCGCTGCTCGGGGATGCCGAAGAAGGTGGTTACCGGCTCGTCGGTCAGGTTGATGCCCTGCAGCAGGATGGTCAAACCGTTGAGCGGGCTGTCTTCCAAAAAGTCGTACGACGCCTGGAAGCCAAGCACCAACTCGTCATCGGTAAAGGGCAATTGCTGATCGATGCCGATTTGCGGCGAGATGAACTGCGAGCGGTAGCGCACCTCAAAGCGGGCGGCAAAGCCGTTTTCATGCTCGTAGTATATCTGACCGTTCGCCACATGATCCGACAGGCCCGGCAGTGGCAGCGCCAATGCCTGGCCGCTGTTGGAGGCGGTGAAATCGATCTCGCTGTCGACAAAGCTGTAGTTCACGTTGATGCCAAAATCACGCAGCACAGGCACATCAAGGAAATCAAAGGCTTGGCTATAGGCCACCTCGATCCCCCAGACAAAGCCGCCCTCGCCGTTGACGGGCCCGTTAAAGAGACCAAGCGTGCTGGCCCCCAAGGCCTGGAAGGCTGCAAAATCATCCGCCGACAGCAGGTCTTGAAGGTCAAGCGGAGCGAAATCGACCACCAGCTCTTCCGAGACGATAAAGGTTTCAATATCCTTGTAGAAACCGGCAAGGCTAAAGATGCCGCCATTTTCAAAATAATATTCATAGCCAAGGTCAAGCTGGTTGGCGATGAACGGCTCCAGAAGCGGGTTGCCTGCGCCGCTGCCGCTGAGAATCGAGCCATTGAAGCCCAGACCAAAGCCGCTGCCCAGTTGGAAAATCGGTGGGCGCGACAGAGCACGCGACGCGCCAAAGCGAATTTGCTGATTGCCATCAAAGGCAAAGATCAGGTTCAAACTTGGCAGATATTCGGTAAAGCTCAGCTCGCCCGCCGAGATCACCGACAAGGCCTGGCTGGACTGGTCGGTATCCACCACACGCAGGCCGACATTCCCCGTCACCTTCACATTGCCAATTTCGCCTTCGATATTGGCCTGGCCGTAAAAGGAAATGACATCCTCTTCGACCACAAAGCTTTGGTCCTGGGTGAAGCCTTCATTCTGATTAAGCGTGATCGGGCCATTTTCAGACTCGAACAGCGCGCGCGGGTCGTCAATCACCAGAAAACACGGGAAGCCCGCATCGGCAAAGGCGCCCGAAAAACACTCAACCGACGAATTGGCATCGGTCAGCGCGATCGGGGTGAAAGGCTGGCTGGAGAATTGGAAAAAGCCTGCGTCATTCCCGAAGCCAGGGCCTGCGCTTTCGCGGAACTGGCTGGCGTCACGTTCGGAATAGCGCACACCAAATTCCACCGACCGGATCCACGGCACATTGAGGTTGGCCTCGAAATCAAGTGCGAAGGCAAACAGCTCGTCGTCATTTTCAAACGGAAACGCACCAAAGTTCGCCAACCGCTGCAACGAACGATCGGTGAAATCATTGGCAAAGTTCACAATCGGCAGTCCGCCCACATTGGGGTCGAGCGTCA
>JASBSO010000040.1 GCA_030148905.1 Kordiimonadaceae bacterium
CCGCTTGGCCTGCACGGCGGCATCAATGGCGGTGTTGCCGCCGCCGATCACCACCACCTCGTCGCCAGGTTTCACCGCCATGAGGTCGTCCGCTTGTCTAAGGCGCGCAATGAACTCAACCGCATCCTCCACACCGGGCAAATCGACCCCTGGCAACCCCGCCTGATTGGTGCCCGAAAGCCCAACACCGATATACACCGCATCGTGGCGCGCGCGCAGGTCCGCCAGGGTAAGGTTTTGGCCCAAACGCTGCTCATGCTTGATGGTGATGCCGCCTATACCCAAGAGGAAGTCCACCTCGGCCTGGGCGAAATCATCCACCATTTTATAGGCGGCAAGGCCGTATTCATTCAGCCCGCCGGGCTTGGCCTTGGCTTCATAGACAACACAGTCATGCCCCAGCACGGCGAGCCGGTGCGCGGCTGCGAGCCCGGCAGGCCCCGCACCAACAATCCCCACAGTTTTGCCGCTGGATTTTGCCCGCGTGAACGGGTGCGGCCCGCCCTTGGCCATCAGCGCATCAACGGCAAAGCGCTGCAAGGCACCAATTTCAACCGGTTTGTCTTCGCAGGTGTTGCGCACGCAGGCCTGCTCGCACAACTCTTCGGTAGGGCACACGCGGGCGCAGGTGCCGCCCATGATATTGGCCTCTAAAATCGTCTCGGCGGCGCCGATAGCATTGCCGGTGCGCACCTGATGAATAAAGGTCGGAATGTCGATGGCGGTTGGACACGCAGTGATGCACGGCGCGTCATAACAATAAAGGCAGCGATCAGCTTCAACCCGAGCCTGATGCGCATCAAGGGGAGGATGCAAATCGGAAAAATTGGCAGCAACGCCGTCTGCGCCAAGGCGCGACCCGTCCTGCGACAAGCGGATACGTTCGCTCATATATCCCGTCCTATGGCCTATTCGCCATGTGAAAATTGTGGAGGAAGTCCCCGTGCCGGTCAATTAAAAACTGACCGTTTGGTCAATTTTCTTGAAAGATTTGAACATCCAAAAGGCGATTTGCGCACAAAAGCATCGCAAGTCATCATTTATGGACGCCAAAGTCTGGTTTTTCGCCTTGCGACTTATTATGCTCGGCGCATCAAGTCAATCGATCAAGGACCTGCACATGCTGCGCTTTGAACTGAACGGCGAACAGATTGAAACCGACGCCGACCCCGAAATGCCGCTTTTGTGGTTTGTGCGCGACCGCAAGCGCCTGACCGGCACCAAATTTGGCTGCGGGGCTGGTCTGTGCGGGGCGTGCACCATGCACGTAGACGGACAGGCCGTGCGCACCTGCATCACGCCGATCAGCGCGGTTGAAGGCTCCAGTATCGCAACCATCGAAACCCTGGCCGAGGATGGCCGGTTGAATGTTGTCCAACAAGCCTGGCTTGACGAACAGGTGCCGCAGTGCGGCTACTGCCAGTCGGGCATGATCATGGCGGTAACCGCCTTGCTGGCCGAAGTGCCCAACCCAAGCGACGACGATATCGACGCCTGGATCACCAATATTTGCCGTTGCGGCACCTATAGCCGGATCCGCAAGGCGATCCACCGGGCGGCCGCAAACGCTGCCACAGCATTGGCGGAGGGTTAGGTCATGGCAAAACTAACACGACGCGGGGTGTTGATCGGCGGCGCGGTCACCGGCGGGGTTTTGGCCGGGGCGGCGGTTTTGGGCGTGGGCTTTCTTTCCACCCTTGATGTGAAAGGGCAAACGCCTGAGGTCAACGACGATGGCAGCGTCAATCTGAACGCATGGCTTGCCATTGCACCCGACGGTAAAATTCACTTTTCCATCCCGCGCGTTGAAATGGGCCAGGGGGTCTATACCTCGCTGCCGATGCTGATTGCAGAAGAAATGAACCTGCCGCTGGACGCAGACATCACCGTCAGCCATCCTGACAGCCTGTTGCCGATGCACACCAACTGGGCGCTAGGCCTGCAGAAACGCAACGAAGATATTTCGGGGCCGATTGACTGGGTTGGCAAGCGCATGGTGGCGCTTCTGCCCTTTATCGGCACTGGCGGCAGCACGTCGATTGTCGATGCGTTTTTGCCCTTTCGGCAAGCCGGGGCGGCGGCGCGCGAAATTCTGATCCAGGCGGCTGCCAAGCGCTGGGGCGTTGACAAGGCGGTACTGTTTACCAAGGACGGTGCTGTTGTAAACACGACCAATGGGGCACGGTTAACCTACGGTGAACTGGCGACCGACGCCGCCAAAGAGCGCCCGCCGTCAACACTGAGGCTGAAGGATAAAGCCGATTGGACGCTGATCGGCAAGCCGGTGAAACGGCTGGACCTGCCCGCCAAGGTGGACGGCTCGGCTGTCTTTGGGATCGACGCGGCGATGGATCAGGACAACCTGCTGTTTGCCGCCATTGCGCACGCCCCGGTGTTTGGGGCGACCGTCGCCGGGGCCGATACGGGCAAAGCCGAGGCGATGGACGGCGTTGAAGGCGTCGCGGTACTGGACAAAGCCGTTGCCGTTGTCGCCCGTGACACCTGGACCGCCAAGCGCGCGCTCGACCGTGTTGATATTCGTTACAATATGCCTCAGGGCCCGCTGTTGAATTCCGACATGGTCAGCGAAATTTTGGGCGAAGCCATCAGTGCTGGCGCGCATTATATTCACCGCGATGACGGCTCGGCTGATGCGGTGCTGCAAGGTGGCACGACGCTCGAGGCCGATTATGAAACGCCGTTTTTAGCGCATGCAACGCTGGAGCCGATGAACGCCACCGCGCGCATCACCGGCGACCTGGCCGAAGTGTGGGTACCCAACCAGTCCCCCACCATCGCGCGGTTCAAGGTGGAGGAAAGCCCCTTGAACCCTGCTGAGATTACATTGCACACCACCTATGCCGGTGGCGGCTTTGGCCGCCGGGTCGAAGGTGACTTTACCGCCGATGCGGTGCAGGTGGCCTCGCAGTTTCCCGGCAAATTGATCAAAACGATCTGGAGCCGCGAGGAAGACATGCAGCACGATGTCTACCGCCCGGCAGGCAAGGCGCGCATGCGCGCCAAACTGACCGAGAGCGGCGACATTGAGGCGCTGGATATTGTCATTGCAGGCCAGTCACCGGGCGCGCAATTCGCGAACCGCAACATGCCCTTTGGCGGTGACAGCAAAAGCGACCACAGCCGCGTTGAAGGGGCCGCCGAATTCCCGTACCGCGCCGCCAATGTCCGCGTTGCGGGGGCCGATGTCGATTTTCCGGTACCGGTTGGGTATTGGCGCAGTGTTGGCCATTCCAACAATGCCTTTTTCGTCGAAAGCTTTGTCGATGAGATGGCTGCATCCGCCAGGCAAGACCCGATGGATTTCCGCCAGCGACTGGCAGCAGACCATGTTCGCTTTGCCCCGCTTCTGACGCGCCTGCGCGAGGTGAGCGGGTGGGACACCCCCGCGCCGGCGGGCGTGTTCCGCGGGTGCGCCATTCATGAAAGCTTCCGCTCGTTCGTTGGGCAGGTCGCCGAGGTCCGCGTTGAAGAGGGCGGCGGCATCAAGGTCGAGCGCGTGACCTGCGTTGCGGATGTCGGCACCTATGTGAACCCCGACACAGTCAAGGCGCAGATGGAATCGAGCATCATTTTTGGTCTGACCGCGCTTCTCTACGGTGAAATCACGCTGGAAGACGGGCGCGTGGTGCAGGGCAATTTTGACAGCTACGACATGACCCGGCTGGCGCAGGCCCCGCATATGGACGTCTATATCATGGAGAATGACCACGCACCGGGCGGCGCGGGCGAGCCCGGCACGCCGCCGCTGGCCCCGGCGGTCGCCAATGCCATAGCCCAAGCGCGCGGCGAACGCATCCGTCGATTGCCGATCAGCCATAGCGGCCTGTACGCGATTTAGGACGGCGATGCTGCATACGGTGATTATCGGCGCGGGGTTTTCGGGCATTGCGGCGGCCTATAAGCTGCGCAAGGCGGGTCTGGACGATTTTGTCATTCTGGACGCCAGCGACACGGTGGGGGGCACATGGCGGGACAATCGCTATCCCGGCTGTGCCTGCGACGTGCCGTCGCTGCTGTATAGTT
>JASBSO010000045.1 GCA_030148905.1 Kordiimonadaceae bacterium
CGCCCGCGCCAGTGCCGCCAGAATATTGGCACTGCGCGCATCCAAAAGCGTATCCTCGGTCAGCGTGCCGGGGGTGACCAGACGCACAATTTCGCGCCGCACCACCGCCTTTGACCCGCGTTTGCGTGCCTCTGACGGGTCTTCGGTCTGCTCGCAAATGGCAACGCGGTGGCCGGCGCGAATAAGCCGCGACAGATACATCTCGGCAGCGTGTACGGGCACCCCCGCCATAGGGATATCGTCGCCCTTGTGCTTGCCGCGCTTGGTCAGCGCGATGTCCAGCGTTTCGGCGGCGGCGACCGCATCGCCGAAAAACAATTCGTAAAAATCGCCCATCCGGTAGAACAGCAAATAGTCTGCGGCGGTTGCTTTGATCCCCAGATACTGTGCCATCATCGGGGTGACACCCTCGGCTTCGGCGTCGCGCTTCCAGTCTTCGGCGGATCGGTGGTGAAAGGTCATCGGATCGGTCACGGTCATCCCGGCAGGTGGAAATCTTCTTCTGCAGTTGTAATGCGGCCTTGCGTCGCAGCGCCCATAGACTAGTGTAATAGCGGGAAATTCGGCGGATGAATACCGCTGTTGTTGAGGAAGAAGGCGCTGGCTGGGCAACCGGCACGCGAACAGAGTTTCATGCCACTGAAATCGTCGAAATTCACGGACGCCGAGGCGCTCCGTTTTCATGCGGCTGGTCGGCCGGGCAAGCTGGAAATTACCCCCACCAAGCCAATGGAAACCCAGCGTGATCTGTCGCTGGCCTATTCGCCCGGGGTGGCGGTACCGGTGCGCGCCATCGCCGAGGATATCGACACCGCCTATGACTACACCACCAAGGGCAATCTGGTGGCGGTGATCTCGAACGGCACGGCGATTTTGGGACTGGGCAATCTGGGGGCAGCGGCCTCCAAACCGGTGATGGAAGGCAAGGCGGTTTTATTCAAACGCTTTGCCGATGTTGATTCGGTCGACCTTGAGGTCGACACCGAAAATATCGACGAATTTGTCAATTGCGTAAAGCTACTGGGCCCGTCCTTTGGCGGCATCAATCTGGAGGATATCGCCGCGCCCGAATGTTTTATCATCGAACAGCGCCTGCGCGAGGCGATGGACATTCCGGTCTTCCACGACGACCAGCACGGCACGGCGATTATCACCGCAGCCGGGTTTTTGAACGCGCTTGACCTGACCGGCCGCGACATCAAAGCCACCAAGGTCGTGGCCATTGGTGCGGGGGCGGCGTGCATTGCCTGTATTGAGTTGATCAAATCGATGGGCGTGCCGGGTGACAATGTCACCATGGTTGACCGCACAGGTGTGATTTATCAGGGCCGTGAAGAGTCGATGAACCAGTGGAAGTCGGCGCATGCGGTGGCGACCGATGCCCGCACGCTGGAAGACGCGGTGAAGGGCGCCGACGTGCTGATCGGCCTGGCGGCGGCCGGAGCGGTGACGCAGGAGATGGTCAAATCGATGGCCGACAAGCCGATCATTTTTGCCATGGCCAACCCCGACCCCGAAATTTCGCCCGAAGACGCCCGCGAAGTCCGCCCCGACGCGATCATCGCCACCGGCCGGTCGGACTATCCCAACCAGGTCAACAATGTGCTGGGCTTTCCCTATATTTTCCGCGGTGCGCTGGATGTGCGGGCGCGCACGATCAATGACGAGATGAAAATTGCCGCCGCCCAGGCGCTGGCCGAACTGGCGCGTGAAGACGTACCCGACGAGGTGGTGCAAGCCTATGGCGGCGAGCGTCCGCATTTTGGGCCGGATTATATCATCCCCGCGCCCTTTGACCCGCGCCTGATCAGCCGCATCCCGCCCAAAGTGGCCGAAGCCGCCATGCGGACCGGCGTTGCGCGCACCGAAATCACCGACATGGAAGCCTATGCCCAGGCGCTTTCAGCACGACTTGACCCAACGGTGGACACATTGTCGACGGCCTTTGAGGCGCTGTCGAAAATGGCACAAAAGCGCGTTGTCTTTGCCGAGGCTGAGGAAGAAAAAGTCCTGCGCGCGGCCGTCGCCTTCCAGACCGCCGGGTACGGTACCCCGGTTCTGGTGGGCTATGAAGATGTGATCAAGGCGGAACTGCGCGAAATGGGCGTCGATGAAAATGCCTTTGAAATTCAAAATGCCTCAAAAACCGAGCGCCTCGATGCCTATATCGACTTCCTCTATGAGCGGCTGAACCGGCGCGGCTATTTGCTGCGCGATGTGCAGCGTATGGTCAAACGCGACCGGAACGTGTTTTCGGCGCTGATGGTGGCCACCGGCGACGCCGACGCCATGATCACCGGTGTGACGCGCCAATATGGCAAGGCGCTGGGGGCGATCAAACGGGTGATCGATCCGCGCGGGCAGGGCCCGGCTTTCGGGGTGTCGGTGCTGGTGTCGAAAAACCGCACGGTGTTCATTGCCGATACCACGGTGAACGAACGCCCCAACGCGCAGGAGCTTGCCGACATTGCTGAGCGCACCGCCGGCTTTGTGCGCCGGATGGGCCACGACCCGCGCGTGGCGTTTCTGTCCTTCTCGAATTTTGGCAACCCGCACGCGGATCTGGCCGACCATATCCGCGCGGCGATCAAAATTCTCGAAGCGCGCGATGTCGACTTTGAATTCGAGGGCGAAATGCAGGGTGATGTCGCCCTGAACCCCGACCTGATGGAAATGTATCCCTTCATGCGGCTCTCGGGTCCCGCCAATGTGCTGATCATGCCGGCGCTGCATTCTGCCAATATCGCCTATAAGCTTTTGGTTGAGCTGGGGGGTGTGCGAATCATCGGGCCGATGCTGCTGGGGATGAGCAAATCGGTGCAAATCGCCCGCATCACTGCCAGTGCGTCTGACCTTGTCAATCAGGCGGCGCTTGCGGCGCTCAATGCCCACGCGCTGGAAGCGCTTGAGGACAATTAAGACGAGAGGGTTTAAGCCGAGCGCGAGCGAAAGTCGCGGGGGTTGATCCCCCAGGCGCGAATGCGGCGATAGAGCGTCGCGGTGCCGATCCCGAGTCGCTGTGCGGCATCGGCGACATGCCCGCCCGTTGCCTCAAGGGCGCGCTCTGCCGCCTGGCGTTCCACTTCAGCGATGGTGGCGACGGGCTGCGCGCCTTGGAGCGGGGCGTGTACTGCGGTCGCATCACCGGCTGCCAGGCCCGCCGGTTTTGACGGAGTGTGCGGCGGCTGCATAGGTGGCTGCACTGAAGGCTGTATTGGCGGCTGCATTGGCGACTGCACGGGCGTGTGCTGCGGTGGGCTTTGGCGGGGTTGACCCATCAGGTCTGACGGGCGGCGCAGCGGAGTGTGTGCCGGTTGTGCCATCTGGCTGGTCGCAGGGGTGATAGGGGTGACATTATCCGTCGGTGTGTCGGGCGCAAGACGAGGGCCCAACAGGCGGCTGAGCATGGTGTCGGTGATCAGCGTGTCATTGTGCAGCACCACCACGCTTTGAATAAGGTTGCCCAATTCGCGGACATTGCCGGGCCAGTGATGTTGGCGCAGCATGGTTTTGGCTTGCGGGGTCAGGCCGACAAAGGCCTTTTTCTCTTCTTGTGCAAAGCGCGCCACCATGGCCTCGGCAATGCGGATCACATCGTCGCCGCGTTCGCGTAGGGCAGGCACAAAAACCGGGATCACGTGCAGACGGTAATACAGGTCTTCGCGAAATTCGCCGTGTTCGACGCACATCCAAGGGTCGCGGTTGGTTGCGCACACAAACCGCACATCGACCTGTTGCATCTGGTTGCTGCCCACGGGCACGACCTGGCCGGTTTGCACAAAGCGCAGCAATTTGGCCTGCAGATCAAGCGGCATGTCGCAAATCTCATCCAGAAACAGCGTGCCGCCATCGGCGCGCACCGCCGCGCCTTCGCGTGCGGCAACGGCGCCGGTAAAGGCGCCTTTGGTGTGGCCGAAAATCTCGCTTTCCATCAGGTTGGACGGAATGGCCGCGCAGTTGATGGCGACAAAGGGTTTGTTTACACGCGGCGACAATTGATGGATTTGTTCAGCGGTCAGCTCTTTGCCGGTGCCGGATTCACCGACAATAAACACACTGGCGCGCGACGGAGCGGCCTCGGCGATCATTTTATACAGCGCCTTCATCGACGGGCTTTCGCCGATAAAGCCGCCAAAGTCGCTTGGGGTGTCGGGTTCTTCGCGGTCGACAAGCGAGCTGAGGCGGGCAATTTCCAGCGAGTTTTGTACCGTCGTCATCAAGCGTTCGGCGCTAAATGGCTTCAAAAGGAAATCCGACGCGCCTTCGCGCATCGCCTCAACGGCGATCTTCACCGAGCCGTGCGCGGTGATGACGATGGCGGTAAAGGCCTGCCCGGTTTTTTTCATCTGCCGCAGCACATCAAGGCCGTGCATGTCGGGCAAATTCAGATCCAACAGAACAAGCGTGGGTTTGTGGCTGGCAAACAGCCGCAGCGCTTCGGTGCCGTTTTCAGCGGTTCGGACCGCGGCGTTCAGTGGCCGCAAATACACCGTATAGGTCGCGGACAATGTGGGATTGTCCTCCACAATCAGCACCGAAACCGGGCTGTCGGATCCGGCGGATGATGCGGGTGTGGGCGGGGCGGTGGACGTCATAAACAGCGAGTGTAAACGCTTGTCCGGGGCGGGGCAACACGCGCTGCATTCCAGCCATGTTTGTGTAGCGATTCAAATTTTATCCAAA
The DNA here is from genome assembly GCA_030148905.1 of Kordiimonadaceae bacterium. GTDB lineage: Bacteria > Pseudomonadota > Alphaproteobacteria > Sphingomonadales > Kordiimonadaceae > JASBSO01. The sequence goes on from JASBSO010000045.1 coordinate 4,684, forward strand.
TTGCACACACTTATTGTCGCATGAAAGCACAGACGACATTGTGCGACGCAGGCCCAAATGCGGCTATCAACACCCAAACGGATGCGAGACCATGGTCGATACAGGACAGGATTTGGCAGCACAGGAAATGGCGGATTTGGATGTCGCATCCGGCGACCGCCGCGTGCGCCGCCGCCGCACGGTTTTGTGGCCGGCCGAGCTGTTTGTGCGTGGCTACCGCTTTAAATGCCAGGTGTTAAACATGTCATTACAGGGCGCGCGCATCCGCCTTGACCTGCCCATTGCCGAAGGCACAGAAGCGACGCTCAGCGTTCTTGGCCGGTCGCCCTTGGCGGTGCGTATTTGCTGGGCTGAAGTCGATTCGCTGGGCCTGGAATTTCAGGTGCCTTCCGACACCGTGCGGCGCATTTTCCTCGACCGAATGGCCGTTCTTGGCCTGGATGAGCTTAGCTAAGGCATAGCCTAGGGTCAGGACCCCTATCTAGCAAAGCCGCTTGACGCCTGCGTGTGGGCGCGGCATCACCGCGCCATGGACGATCCGCGTATTAAAACCGAAGTGATGGTGCATGCCCTGATCAGAACCTGCGGCACGCAGCTTTTGACGGCGACCGTCTATGCGCGCGGGGACGCGGAACGCGGCGGGTTGATGGTGCGCCTCATCCGCAACGCCGACGATGTAGAGCATTTTGAGCAGGGGCGCGGTCATGACGGTGGCCGCGTGTGGCACCGCCACGGCGGTGGCCCACTGAGCGAGCGTGCAAGCGCGGAAAAGCTGACAAAGCGACGGACGCTTGACCCGGACCTGTGGATACTGGATATCGAGGACCCTTGGGGTGATTTCACCTGGGATGCGCCGGTGGTTGAACTCTAGGCAAGCGGCGCCCATCTCAGTGAGCTAAGGGCCGCAGGGTCAGGCCAGACTTTGGAATGGAAAAAACAGTGTTGTTGGATGTAATAGAAGCGCCGGATCCGTATTTGAAAACCGTATCAACGCCTGTTGGTGCGGTCGACGCGGATTTGCGCCGCCTGATGACCAACATGGCGGAGACCATGTACGAGGCACCGGGCATTGGCCTGGCGGGCATTCAGGTGGGCGTCAGCAAACGGCTGCTGGTTATGGACACCAACTGGGACGAGGCGACCCCGCGCAACCCCAAATTTATTATCAACCCCGAAATCATTTGGGCCTCTGACGAACGATCCGTCTATAATGAGGGCTGCTTGTCGGTGCCCGAGCATTATGCCGAGGTCGAGCGTCCGGCCGAGGTGACACTGCGCTATCTGGACTATAACGGCGAGCAGGTTGAAGAAACCCTAAGCGGACTGGATGCCACCTGCGTTCAACACGAAATCGACCATCTGGACGGTGTGTTGTTTATCGATCATCTCTCAAAACTGAAACGCAGCATGATCATCAAGCGCCTGCGCAAGACGCAACGCGATTCGGTCGTTCTTTAACCCGGGAAGATAACCATGCGTCTTGCCTTCATGGGAACGCCCGACTTTTCCGTTCCAACGCTGAAGGCGCTTGTGGCGGCGGGTCACGACATTGCCGCCGTTTACACCCAGCCGCCGCGCCCGGCGGGTCGCGGCAAAGCCGACCGCAAAAGCCCGGTGCATCTGTGCGCCGATGCGCTTGGCCTTGCGGTGCGGTGCCCGCAAAATTTTCGCGGCGATGCTGACCGTCAGGCCTTTGCGGCGCTGGGTTTGGACGCCGCGATTGTGGTTGCCTACGGTCTGATTTTACCGCTGGCGATCTTGGAGGCGCCGAAGCTGGGCTGTTTGAACATTCACGCTTCGCTGCTGCCGCGCTGGCGCGGTGCGGCGCCGATCCACCGCGCGGTGATGGCGGGCGACCGGGAAACCGGCGTTGGTGTGATGCAAATGGAAAAAGGACTGGATACTGGCCCCGTCTGGGCCGAGGCGCGCACCCCCATCGGTGCCCAGACCACCACCGCCGACCTGCACGACCGCCTGGCGGATATGGGGGCAGAACTGCTGGTCGACACGCTGCCCAAAATTGCATCGAGGGCGCTCACGCCCATGCCGCAGGCCGAGGCGGGCGTGACCTACGCGCACAAAATCGACAAAGCTGAAGCCAAAATCGATTGGACTGAGGACGCCGCTACGCTCGACCGGCAGGTGCGCGGGCTCAGCCCGTTTCCGGGGGCGTTTACCGAGATTTGCGGCGAACGGGTGAAGATTTTGGCGGGTCGTCCTGTCGCTGTGTCCGGCACACCGGGCACCGTTTTGGACGACGATTTGACCATTGCCTGCGGCACCGGTGCCTACCGTCCCAGCCGCCTACAGCGCGCGGGCAAGGCGCCGATGGAGCGCAGCGAGCTTTTGCGCGGCTTTCCTGTCCCTATCGGCAGCCGCGTCGGCTGAGGCCCGCCCATGCAGCGCTTTAAACTGACCCTTGAATATGACGGCCGTCCCTTTGTTGGGTGGCAGCGTCAGCGCGAAGGTCTGTCGGTTCAGGCCTGCCTTGAGGAGGCGTCCGCCGGGTTTGAAGGCGGGGTAGTGCGTGCTGTTACGGGGGCGGGGCGGACCGACGCCGGGGTTCACGCAACCGGCCAGGTGGCGCATATCGATATCGACCGCCCGATGAGCGGCGATCAGCTACAGGCGGCGCTCAATCATTATGTGCGCCCGCACCCCATTGCGGTTTTGGCGGCCGAACCGGTCTCTGATGACTTTCACGCCCGTTTTTCGGCGACATCACGGCACTACCGCTATGTGATGGTGAACCGCCGCGCCCCGCTGAGCTTTGAAGCCGGACTGGCCTGGCAGATTGCCGCGCCGCTCGATGCAGATGCCATGCACGCAGCGGCGCAGCACCTTGTCGGGCGGCATGATTTCACCACCTTTCGCCACTCGCAGTGCCAGGCCAAAAGCCCGCTGAAAACGCTGGATTATCTGACGGTCGTGCGCGAGGGCGATCATATTGAGGTGCGCACCGGTGCACGGTCGTTTTTACACAGTCAGGTGCGCTCGATGGTGGGCTGCTTGGCGCTGGTGGGGCGCGGCCAGTGGACGGGGGATGACCTTAAAGCCGCCCTGGATGCCGCCGACCGGACGCGGCTTGGCTTCAACGCTCCGCCCGACGGCCTGTATCTGGCAGCAGTAGGATACTCAGCGGACGCGGCGGCGCGCAGGCCGGTTGATCAGGCGGGTTGATCAGGCGGCTTGGTCGCGGGCATCCAGAAACGGGCTCAGCACGTCTTTCAAAGCGTCGTCGCCCGCGCGAATCTTGCGCAAATTATTGGGATTGCGCAAAAACCGCGCAACGCGGGCCAGGGTTTGCAGGTGGCTCGTGCCGCCGTCATCGGGCGCGATCAGCATAAAAATGATATCCACGGGTTCGCCGTCGATACTGTCAAAACCGATGGGGGCGTCAAGTTTAGCAAACAGGCCCTGGCTGGATGTTAGGCCCGGCATGCGCGCATGCGGGATCGCCACCCCCTTGCCAACCCCGGTGGTGCCCAGTTGCTCGCGCTTCATCACATCGGCAAAAACCTCGGCTTTGCTGAGGCCGGTTTTCTCTGCCAGCTTGGCGGCAAAGGACTGCAAGGCCTGTTTTTTGCTGGTTGCCCGAAAGCTGTCCAGAACGCAGTCGTCTGAAAGTAAGCCGCTCATATGTCCCCTCACATTATGTCATGGGTTCTGAACCGCCCCCCGGCGTAATGTTCAGAACCCGCCCTTTATTCAGTCTTTTGGACTAATCCAACCGATATTGCCGTCGCTGCGACGAAACACCACTTCGTGTCCGCCGGTTTTGCTGTTCTTGAACATCAAGGCGTCGGTTCCTGCCAGGTCCATCAGCATGACCGCATCGCTCACACTGACGGTGGGGATGCGGGTTTCGGTTTCGGCAATGATCAAAGGCTGGTCGCTTGCGTCGTCCGCCGGACTGCCATCAGCTGCGCCGTTGACATGGCCTTCGGGGCCCTCGGGGCCATCGGGGCCGTCGGGTGCGTCTTCGGGCTCGGGCCTGAAAACGGTCTCGCGGCCCAGCTGGACCACCACTTCGCGGTGCGCGGCATTGTGGTGATTTTTCAGGCGGCGTTTGTACCGGCGCAGTTGCTTTTCGACCCGGTCGGCTGCGGCCTCGAAGGCGGCATAGGGGTCATCGGCGTCGGCGCGGGCCTGGAGATTAATGCCTTGGTTGGGATGCATCGAAATATCGACATGGAAAAGATGACCAATTTTGGTAAAGGTGCTTTTGGCGTCGATAGATCGGGAAAAAAACTTCTCGGAGATGGTGGCTAAACGGTCTTGAGCGTGCTCGGTTAAGGCTTCGCCCACATTCATTTTATGTCCACTAACACTGATGTCCATCGGGTATCCCTGTCCCTTCTTTTTGTGCGGACCGGAGGGCATTTGCGGCGTGCGCTGTGACGGGGTGTCACTGATCGCGCAGTCTGGTGCGCGGCCCTTGGTCGATGTCGCATATGGTGATAACGATGCCGGTCTTGTGTGATGGGGCACCGCGTCGTTTCAGGTCGTCGTCTTTGCCCCTTTCTGTTGTGACCGTGGGCATGATCGCCCAACAGAAAAAGCCTAGCACAAAACTGTCACAGAAAAAGGCGCTTCTTTCAGGCGCGACGAAAGCCCGATAATTCAGCGACTTTGTGGGCGAGGCGTTTGGTGGGTGTACCGGCCCCACTGGACGAATCGCCCCCTCAGGACCCGGACTTTTGCCGCCGCCGTTGGACACTGGACGGGATGCGCATGGCCTCGCGGTATTTGGCAACGGTACGCCGGGCGATATCAATGCCGTCGGCCTTCATCAACAGCACGATTTTATCGTCGGAGAGAATTTTCTTGGGCTCTTCGGCGTCGATCAGCTCCTTGATCCGGTGTTTGACCGCCTCGGCCGAGTGCGCGTCGCCGCCAGAGGCATCCGAGATAGCCGCAGAAAAGAAATATTTCAGCTCAAACAGGCCGCGCGGGCAGGTCAGAAACTTGTTGCTGGTGACGCGCGAGACGGTCGATTCGTGCATGTCGATCTCTTCGGCGATGTCTTTCAGCGTCATCGGCTTCATCAGCCGCACACCGTGCTGAAAAAAGCCTTCCTGGCGTTTGACCAGCGCGGTGGAGACCTTCAAAATCGTTTTGGCACGCTGATCGAGCGCCTTGACCAGCCAATTGGCGTTCGACACGCATTCCGACACAAAAGTCTTCACCGATTTATCGCCCGACAGTGTCTCCAATTCGGCGACATATTGGTTGTTCATCAACACCTTTGGCAGGGTGTCGGTGTTCAGCTCAACCGTCCACAGCCCGGTGCGGCTGCGGTGGACAAAAATGTCGGGTACAACCGGCTGAACCGCCGTTTGGCCATAGGCAAGGCCTGGCTTGGGGTCGAGCGTTTTCAACTCCATCAGCATGTCGGCGATGTCTTCGCCGTCGACGCCGCAAATCCGTTTGAGCGCTGCAAGATCCTGTTTGGCCACCAGATCCAGATGGTCAAGAAAGGTGTCCATGCACGGGTCCAGCCGGTCGCGCTCGCGCAGCTGGTTCGCCAGGCACTCCTTGAGCGACCGCGCAGCCACGCCCGATGGCTCGAAGCTTTGCACACGCGCCAAAATGGCCTCGACATCGCTGGGCTCGGCCCCCAGTCGGTCGGCCACATCGTCCACCACATCGGCGGGGACATAGCCGGCATCATCCACCATGTCGATGATATGGGTGGCGATCATGGCGTTGCCAGGCTGGTTAAACTCCACCCCAACCTGCCGCAAAAGGACATCGTGCAGGCCTTCACCGTCTTCAAGCGTTTGGTCAAGCCCGCGGTCATTTGCCGGTGCCGCGCCGCTGCTTGTGCGGCTGCCGCCGTCCAGCGACAGGCCCTGCTGGCTGGAGGCGCTGGCCGTGCCCTGATCGGCGGCGCTGTCGTGATGATAGACATTTTCATTGAGGTTGGTGTCGAGCGCGCCGTCGCCCAGCGCATCAAAGTCCGAGTTTTCGCCCAGTGCCGCATCGCTGGCAGTCACCGCATCGGGTGCGTCTTCAAAACCGCTGGCTTCGGCCTGTGCGTCGCTGGCGGGCGTTTGTTCGCCGCCTGCCGGGGGCTCGGCAAAACCGTCGCTGTCCGGTTCGGCCATTTCCAGAAGAGGGTTTTTCTCCACCTCTTCGGCGACATAATCCGCCAGTTCCAGGTTTGACAGCTGCAACAGCTTGATCGCCTGCTGCAACTGGGGGGTCATCACCAGTTGCTGGCTTTGGCGAAGGTCCAGTCTGGGTGCAAGCGCCATAAACTGCCGCCCCGCCTTAAAGGCTAAACCGTTCGCCCAGATACACCCGGCGCACGTCCGGGTCTTTCAGGACTTCGTTGGGCGAGCCCTCAAACAGCACCGTACCGTCATAAATGATATAGGCGCGGTCAATGAGGTCGAGCGTTTCGCGGACATTATGGTCGGTAATCAACACGCCAATGCCGCGATCTTTCAGATGCGCGGTCAGGTCGCGAATATCGGCAATGGCGATGGGGTCGATCCCGGCAAAGGGCTCGTCGAGCAGGATGAAGGCCGGCCGCGCCGCCAGTGCGCGGGCAATCTCGCAGCGGCGGCGTTCGCCGCCTGAGAGCGCAAGCGCCGGTGTGTTGCGCAAATGGGTGATCGAAAACTCGTCCAAAAGCTCGTCCAGCATGGCGTTTCTGAGCGCGCGGTCGGACTCGATCACCTCCAGCACAGCGAGGATATTGTCCTCGACCGTCATGCCGCGAAAGATCGATGCTTCCTGCGGGAGATAACCAATCCCCAGCCGTGCCCGGCGGTACATCGGCAGGCCGGTAATATCGCGCCCGTCCAGCCACACATGGCCGTGGTCGGGGGCCACAAGCCCGGTGATCGAATAAAAACAGGTGGTTTTGCCCGCCCCGTTCGGGCCCAGAAGGCCCACAACCTCGCCGCGTTTGACGTGAAGCGAAACATCGCGCAGCACCAGACGCCCGCCGTAAGATTTGGCAATGCTGTCAACGGTCAGGCCCGCGCCAGCCACCGTGCCGCCTGCGGGCGTTGCCGCGCTTGAAGGGCGTCCGCTCACTTCATCCATCTATGCTCGACCTTCCCAAAGTGCGTCTCTTTGCCTGCCCTGCGCTAGCATGGGCAAAGCCCAATTGGCGTAATTTGTGCATGAGAGAATTTAATAAACCATGAAAGCCGCAAGGCGGCTAGGGTTTTTTTGGGTTTTCTGCCGGTCAGGGTCGATTTTACGGGGTGTCGGGTCGCTTGTTCGGTGCAGAAAACCGCCCGCGCACGCGGCTGCCATCCTGGGTGTCGCCGTCCAGTTTGGCCAGCCCGGTCACCAGGTCCAGTTCCAGCCGCTCGCCGTTCAGCACATTGGCACCGCGGGTGAGGCTAACCGCCCCGCCCATGGTCACGATGCGCTGCGCGACATCATAAATGCCCCACTCGCTTTCCACCGTTTCGGTGTCCGAGACCAGTGTCACATTTCCGGTGGCGTCCAGGCGTTCCAGCACCGGGTCGGGGCCTGTCTCGGCCTTAGCGTAAAACACTACCAGCTGGTCGGCGGTCAGTGTCAGCGCACCCTGGGTCACGGTGACATTGCCGCGCAGGATCGCCCGGCCGTCGCGTTCGCGCACTTCGATGCGATCCGATGCGATGTCCAGCGGCTGGTAGCTGTCATGATCTTTCAAGGCTTGGGCGTGCCCCGCATGGGCAAGCGCGCACAGCATGGATATGAGAAAAAACGCGCGGGCGATCACCGGCCACTCTCCTGCGATTGGGGGCGTTGGGGGGTTATGCGAAGGCGGACGCCGCCATCAAAGGCGCCGACTTCCTCGCTGACATTGACGGTCATGCGTTCGGCGGTCAGGGTGCCCAGCGGGCCGGTGCCGCGAATGGCCCCCACGCCAGTGGCAATCTTGGCCTTGAGGTCAATTTCGGCGCCGCTCATCGAAAGCTGATAGGCGTTTGAGGTGATCTCAACCGCGCCGCCCAAAACCAGCGTGCCGTCATCGATACGGTAGACGCCCTGATTGGCCTTGGCGGCCAGCGGTGTTTCGGGGTCAAGCGCCATGTCGGCATCGATGCCGCGC
>JASBSO010000049.1 GCA_030148905.1 Kordiimonadaceae bacterium
GCAACGGCCTGATCGAGGGGATCAATCCGCGCGATGGCCAGGTGTATACCATTTCGGCCCAGGGCGAGGCGGCTTTACTGGCCGGCCCGACGCTTGCCGAATCGGTGGCAGAAAGCGCCCCCCGCATTGCTGGCAGTACCGACGAATTGATCTATTTCCTGCTGGCGCTGGTGTTTGTTTTGCTCTCTGGCATTGTTGGGCTTCGGGCCTGGTACAAGGTGTGGAAGCGCGGCACCCGTGGTCCCACCATGAAACAGCATGAAGCCAAGGCGACTACCGCTGCTGCGCGTAACTATAAAGACGACATGATCGCGTCGTCCACCAAGGTTGGCCGTGACATTTTTCGCCACCCATCGGGTGTGTTCATTGCGCGCGGGTCAAAGGGCAAGCGGCGGTTTTTCTCGAATCTGATGGCGGCGCGGCTTTATCGCAGTTTGAACTGGAAATTTTACGAGATTGACGGCGCGACGGTCGTCGACAAAGCCAAGGCCGCGCCCGAAGCGCAGGCCTAAAAGCCCCGGCGCGGTGGGGTCCAGCTGACCCCGGTGACGACCGAAACAATATGCGCACTGACAACAATCAGCACAACAAAGCCGACAAGCTGCATCAGCATCGGGGAGACAATAGACGTGGACCTGCCTGGGCTGTAGCGGTTTTGCCGCCACCGCCCCCAGACGATCAGACCGAGGGCGGCAATCCACAACCCGATTGACGGCGCAAGGGCAAGCGGCATGGTCTTACTGGATCGCCGGTGCCTGATCGCGCAGATAGGTGATCGTGCCGTCACTGATGGTTGCGATGGCCATGGTGCCTTTCACCCGGTTCATGTCCACCGTCATGATATCTGCCGAAAAAATGCTGAGATCCGCGCGCTTGCCCACGGCGATGGTGCCGCGCTCGCCTTCCATATGGCTGGCGATGGCGGGCCACAGGGTAAACATTTTCAGCGCGTCAACGCGCGAGACCGCTTCTTGTGGGCGCCAGTTTTCGCCCTGAAACCCATTCAGGTCGTGCCGGAACACGGCGGCAAAAAATTCAACAATCGGATCGCCGCGCTCGACCGGGGCGTCGGAGCCACCGGCAATGATCACACCGCTGTCGATTAAGGACTTCCAGGCATAGGCACCGTCCAGGCGGGCGTCGCCCAGCCGGTCCGGGGCAAAGTGCAGATCGCCAATGGCGTGGCTCGGCTGCATCGAGGGGATAACCCCCAGCGCGTCAAAGCGCGGGATATCATCGGGGTGGACGATCTGCGCATGCTCAATGCGCCAGCGCGGCTCGAAACTGAGCGTGCCGGTATACGCCTCAAATGTTTCTTCGAACCAGTCCAGCACAAGCCGGTTTCCGCGGTCGCCAATGGCATGCATGTTGATTTGCAGGCCGCGCTGCAGGGCTTGGTCCATGATCGTGCGCGCGGTGTCTTTTTCAATCAGAACAAGGCCCTGGCTGTCGTCATCCGAATAGGGGGCCAGAAGCGCCGCCCCGCGCGAGCCAAGCGCACCGTCTACATAAAGTTTGATCGCCCGGGTCAGGATACGCCCATCGCGGCTTTGTCGCGGGCCGGTGCGAAACAACGCGGGGGCATCGCTCTGGTTCACCGAATTATAGACATGGATTGGCATCTGCCCCGCGCGGTTCAGGGCCTCGATCGCATCAACATCGGCCCAGCTGACAGACATATTGTGCATGCCCGTCCAGCCGTTTTGGCTGTATAGCCTGGCTCCAAGCTGCAGCGCCTCCTGGCGGCGAATATCGTCCATCCGCGGCAGAACGGGGTCGGTCAGCGCCATCGCCGCATCGATCAACATGCCGGTCGGTTCGCCCAGGGCATTTTTCAAAATATCGCCGCCAAAGGGGGCCTCGGTCGCGGGGGTGATACCGGCTTGTTCAAGCGCGGCTGTGTTCGCCACCAAAGCATGGCCGTCGGCGCGGGTCAGGATGACGGGGATATCGTCCACCACCCGGTCCAAATCGAAACGCGACGGAAAGCGGTTTTCGGGCCAGTGCGTTTCGATCCAGCCGCGCCCGACAATAACTTTATCGTCCGGATGGTCTTGCCGCCAAACCGACACGGCATCTTTCAGCCCTTCGATCGAGCTGATGCCTTCGAGGTTCAAGCTCAATTCGCGAAGGCCAACCCCCAACAAATGGGCATGCGCGTCGACAAAGCCGGGGAATGCCGCCGCCCCCTGGTCGAGCCGCAAAACAGACGTATCCGGCCCGATCAGCAGTTGTACGTCCGCCGAATTGCCAACATAGATAAACCGGCCATCCCGGATCGCAACGGCTTCGACCTGCGCATTGCTGTCGTCAGCTGTGTAAATTGGGCCACCCCATACAACGATGTCGGCGGCTTCGGTGCTGGATTGATCCGCAAGCGAAACCGTGCCCCCTTGCGGCCATGCCGGGCTCGACAGCCAGACCGCCAACAGCACAACGCACAATGTTTGATATCGGAACATGCCCCATCGCTCCCACGCATGAAATGACCGGCCACATGCTATGCCTGGGGGCGGCGCTGTCAAGAAATGCACGCAATTGATCTGATTTGCGATGCTTGTGTTCAGGCCTGCCGGGTGGCACTCTGCCCTGGTCAGCAATGGTGGGTCCTATGCGCTCCGTTTTTATTGCCGCTCTCATCCTGTCGTGGATGCCGGTTATTTTTTTCAAGCCGCATATCGGTGTTTTGGTGTGGAGCTGGATCAGCCACATGAACCCGCACAAAAACGTCTTTGGCTTTGCCTATGACTTCCCCTTTCTGGACCTTGCGGCCGTGTGTACATTTTTCGGCATGCTGCTGGCCCGAGAAAACCGCGTGCCGCCCGGGCATCCCGTTCTGATCGCGCTTGTGGCCTATTATCTGTGGACGGTGGTGACCACGCTCATCGGCCACAACCCAAACCAGTCGCTGGGGGATTTTGTCAATGTCAGCAAAATGGTCGCCTTTGCGGTGCTGGCAATGATCATCATGCAATCGCCCAGACGCCTCGATTGGTATGTGATGGTGATGGTTGGCTCGCTTGCCTTTGTGACCGTTGCCGGTGCTATTTTTGTGGTGGTCACGGGCGGCGCGGCGCGGGTGCAGGGCGCAGGCGGCATGATTGATGACAACAACAAGCTTGCGATGGCGCTGGCCATGGTGACGCCGTTGATGTTCTATTATTTTTACCATCCGCCGTTTCGGTGGGTGAAATGGCCGGCATTTTTGGGCGCCTTGTCGTTCATCATTTCCGGCATCGGGACACAGTCGCGCGGCGGCCTGGTAGCGATGGCGGCCGGGGTTGTGATGGTGATTGCCTTTTCGCGCAAGCGCTTGTTGTTTTCGGCCTTTGCGGTGCCGGTTGTGGTTTTGGCGATCAATTTTGCCCCCGACGCCTGGACGGCACGGTTTTCAACAACATCGGACGCGACCACAGATGAAAGCTTTGTCAGCCGGGTGGTGATGTGGAAATTTGCCCACAGCCTTGCCAAGGACTATCCCATTCAAGGGGGGGGATATGATGTGTTTTTCAACCGCCGAGCGCAGGGGCTGTATATGCCGCTTGGGCACCGCGCCTTTGAAGCCCACAGTGTCTATTATGAAGTTCTGGGCTATCACGGTTATGTCGGTTTGTTTTTGTTTATGACAACTGTTTTTGGTGCGTTTTTTATCGCTGGAAGTCAGGCGCGGCGCTTTGAAGATTATACCGAAACCCGGCATCTGGCGACCTTGTGCCGGATGTTGCAGGCCTCGATGGTGGCGTATTGCGTTGGCGGCCTGACCATTCATTTGTCGCAGTTTGACCTGATCTTTAACCAGCTTGCCATTGTTGTGCTGGCGGGCGTGGTGGGGGACAAATTGCTGCGGTTGAACCCCACACCCTATGTTGAACCACGACAGGCATCTGCGGAAGCCAAGCCCAAGTTTCGCCCCGACCGTCCAGCTTATGCCGCAAGCGAGCGCACCCGGGCTTGAACGCTGACGGCGTGTCAATGACGGGCTGCGAGGCCGCGCTTAGTCGCGGTTGCTTGCCGCATCGTTGTCAGTTTTGTCTTTGCGGGCCGTCCCTTGGTCATCGCCTCGGTCATCGCCTCGGTTATCGCCTTGGGCTGCGCTCATCTGGTCGCCGATAACCGACAGGCTAGGCCGGTTGCCGCGCCGTGCGAAGGCAATGATACTGCCAACGACGATGCCGCCCACCGCCATCGCGCCAAGCAGGACGGCAAAGGCGATCACCCATGCAGCGATGCTGTATTCCGACTGACATGACCCGCCAACGCACGTGCTGGCCCCCGGATCGCCGACATAAAGCGCAAAAGCCCCATAAGCCGTGACGCTCAAGAGGATCAGCATCAGTAGATTGCGCGTCGTCAAAAAGGACTTGTGGCGCTGTCGGCGGCGTTTGTTGATGAAGCGTTTTTCTGTCATGCCCCAGTATGGCGCGCGCTCAATGCGGGGAAAAGCGAATTGTCGATCAAATCAGGTCATATTTCTTGGCGCTATGGCGCAGCTGGTCATAGCTGAGGCCCAGGGCCTTGGCGGCTTTGCGCTGGTTATACTGGGTATCTTCCAGTGCGCTTTGCACCCGGTCCCGTTCGATTTTGCTTAGTGCATCGCGCAAGGGGAGGTCGGCATAAGGAACGGCCTCGGCGGCTGTGTCCCCGATGCCGGCTTGCGCCGCGGGTGAGGTGTGGGTATCTGCCTTTGGGCGGTATGGACTTTCAAACGGGTCGAGAATGATCTCGTCAATTGGGGCTTCGCCGTCCCAGGCGCGGTATACGGCGCGTTCGACAACATTTTTCAATTCGCGCACATTGCCGGGCCAGTCATAGGTCATCAACGTTTCGGTGGCCGCGTCGCTGAATCCCGGAAACACCAGCCACTCGAGTTCTGAAGCAATGCGCCGCGCAAAAAAGGTGCCTAGAACCATGATATCCTCGCGCCGCATCCTGAGCGGGGGCACGGTGATCACATCAAAGGCCAGGCGGTCCAGCAGGTCGTGGCGAAACCGCCCGGCATCGGCCGCCGACGGCAGGTCAATATTGGTGGCCCCGATGATGCGCACATCGACGCTCAGCGTCTCGGTGCCGCCGACCCGTTCAAATTCGCCGTATTCGCTGACCCGCAGCAGTTTTTCCTGCGCGGCGGCGCTCATGGTGGCGATTTCGTCCAGAAACAACGAACCACTATCCGCGCGTTCAAAGCGGCCAACGCGCCGCTTGGTCGCCCCGGTAAAGGCGCCGGGCTCATAGCCGAACATCTCGCTTTCCAAAAGCGTTTCCGGCAGCGCTGCACAGTTCATTTTGACAAAGCTTTTATTCCACCGGCTGGACAAAAAATGCAGCCGCGATGCGATCAGCTCTTTGCCGGTGCCGCGCTCACCGATCACCAGCACGGGCCGGTCCATCACCGCAGCACGGCTGATCTGATCCATCAGATCCAGAAAGGCGGGCGACGCACCCTGAATACTGTGTTGTTCAGCGACCATAATACTAATAGTTAGTGAAATTTTCACTAATATTTCAAATCATATTTCTTATAAAAAATAAAATCCTTTGATTTCAATGATTTAAAAATTTTTCAAAACTGGCACGCGCTCTGCAAAGTAGGGGGCGTCGCACCAAAAATAACAACGCGACAGGCCCGCAAGCCCGGGTCACCACAGCGAGGAAGAATAAGGATAAGAACCATGCATAAGTTTTTGAGCCTGATGCCAGCCCTAGAAGTCACAACCCGAATTGTGAACGAGGTGAGCGAGGATTCTGTTGCCGCGGCACTGGAATTTGGCACGGGCCTCCCTGCCGCTGGCCGCCGCCAGCGGCGGCAAAATCGCCAGCGTCGGTCTGCTCTTGCAGCATAACCGGCCCGAGCACGACAGCAGCAAAACAACAGAGCCGGCACCAAGCCGGCCATGTGAAAGGACAGTCAGATGGGTATTTTTTCGCGCTTTAGCGACATCGTGAACTCAAATATCAACGCCATTCTCGATAAGGCCGAGGATCCGGATAAAATCATCCGCATGGTCATTCAGGAAATGGAAGACACGCTTGTCGAGGTGCGCTCGTCTGCGGCCAAGGTCATCGCTGATCAAAAGGATGCCGAGCGCCGGATGAAGCGGCTTGAAAAAGCCGAAGGCGACTGGGAGGCCAAGGCCGAACTTGCCATCTCGAAAGGTCGCGAGGACCTGGCGCGGGGCGCTTTGGTTGAAAAAAACAAGGTCACCGAGATGATCGCCCATATGGGCGAGGAGCTGACCCAGCTTTCCGATGCGTTGGGCCAGCACGAAACCGACGTGCAAAAACTGGAGGCCAAGCTGCGCGAGGCGCGCGCCAAAAAGGCCACGATCGACGCGCGGCATAAAACCGCCACTGCGCAGGTGCGGGTGCGCAAAAATCTGTATGACAACCGCATTCACGAAGCCTTTGAGCGCTTTGAAAAGGTGGAACAGCGCATCGACCGCTTGGAGGGCGAGGCCGAAGCCTATGCACTCGGTGACGGCGAGACGCTGGAGGCCG
>JASBSO010000081.1 GCA_030148905.1 Kordiimonadaceae bacterium
AAATGCGCGCCTCTATCCTGGTGCTGGGGCCGCTGGTGGCGCGCGCGGGCGAGGCGATTGTCTCGCTGCCGGGGGGCTGTGCCATTGGTACACGGCCCATTGACTTGCACCTGATGGCGATTGAAGCGCTGGGTGCGAAAATCGACCTCGAATCGGGCTATGTGCGGGCCTCGGCACCGCGCGGGCTCAAAGGGGCCGAGATCAGCTTTCCCGTTGTGTCGGTGGGGGCGACCGAAAACACATTGATGGCCGCCACCCTGGCCAAGGGGCAAACCATTATCCGCAACGCTGCGCGCGAGCCGGAAATCGTCGACCTTGCCAACTGTCTGATCGCCATGGGGGCCGACATCAGCGGCGCCGGCACATCCGAGATTACCGTCAACGGCGTCGACCAGCTTGGCAGCGCCACCCACGCGGTGATGCCCGACCGGATTGAGGCCGGGTCTTATGCCATCGCCGCTGCCATCACCGGCGGCGACATCACCCTGACCCATGTGCGCGCCGACCAGATGCGCGCCACACTGGCCCGGCTGGAAGAATCGGGTGTCAGTGTTGACGCAAGCGACAGCGAGATCCGCGTGCGCAGCAATGGCAGGGCCGAAAGCTTTAATCTTGTCACCCAGCCCTATCCCGGCTTTGCCACCGACATGCAGGCGCAGTTTATGGCGCTGGCCGCCACCGCGTCGGGCGCAAGCGTCATTACCGAGGCGATTTTTGAAAACCGGTTCATGCACGTCTCCGAGCTGTGCCGGTTGGGCGCCGACATCACTGTCACCGGCGCGTCGGCCACCGTGCGCGGGGTGGAGCGCCTGCGCGGTGCGCCCGTTATGGCAACCGATTTGCGCGCGTCGATGGGCCTGGCGCTGGCGGCGCTGGCCGCCGAAGGCGAAACCGAGATTAACCGGCTCTATCATCTGGACCGCGGTTATGAACGTATGGAGGAAAAGCTGCGCAATATCGGCGCAGACGTTGAACGCGTTGCGGCATGACGGCGCCGTGACCTCTCTTGCAGCGCAACATTGTCGTTGGCGCACGGACGCAGGCCAGCTATAAGGCGGGCAACACGCAAAAGCATAGTCAAACAGTCACCGTGATGCGCACATCCCCAAAACCCAAATCGCTTATCGCCCGGTCTGAGGATGACCTGACCGTCATCAGCGGCCTGATGCAGGATGCTGCGGTGCTGACCACAGACATGGCGTTTGACAAGGACGCGCGGCGCTTTGCGCTGTTTGCGGCGCGCTATATGGGCGAAGTGGGCACATCATTCATGCACCCGCATGGGTATCGGGTGCGCACGGCGCTGCATTTTGACCATGTCAAAAAGGTGCAAGCGCGCGGCTTTGACCTCGGCGACGACAAAACCATTCTGTCCCTATTGGCGATCACCGCCGAGGAGACAGACGGGCAAGCCCTGATCGCACTGACCTGTTCGGGCGGCGCGGCGCTGCGCTTATCGGTCGACAGCATCGACGCGGTTATGACAGATATGGGGGCACCCTGGGATGCACGCCGCAAGCCGCTGCACAGTGCTTGATGGCGATGATAAGGATATGAGCGTTGACGCGTACTGGAAATGAATTGGTCCTCGCCCTGCCAAAGGGGCGCATATTGGAGGAGGTTTTGCCGCTTCTGGACGGCGTTGGCATCCGCCCCGAAGACGACTTTCACAACAGCAAAAGCCGCGCACTGGCCTTCGACACCAATGTGCCGGGCCTGAAAATCATTCGCGTGCGGGCGTTCGACGCCGCCACCTTCGTCGCCTTTGGCGGCGCCGATATGGGCGTTGTGGGTTCGGACGTGATCAACGAATTTGACTATAGCGACCTCTATGCCCCGGTTGACCTGGGCATCGGCAAATGCCGCCTGTCGCTGGCCATGCCGGACGCGCTTGTCCACCAGGCCGACACCCAGGCAAGCCATGTGCGCGTGGCGACCAAATATCCAAAATTGACCCGGCGCTATTACGCCAGCAAGGGCCAGCAGGCCGAATGCGTAAAACTGAACGGTGCGATGGAACTGGCCCCGATGCTGGGCCTGGCCGACCGCATTGTCGATCTGGTCTCGACTGGCAGCACCCTGAAGGCCAACAATCTCAAGGAAATTGATGTGCTGATGGAGATCAGCTCGCGGCTTGTTGTCTCGCGCCCGGCGTTTAAAACCCGGTCCGAGGCCATTACCCCGTGGATCAATGCCTTTCGCGAGGTGGCAAACGGTGGCTAGGCGGCTCGATAGATCCGACAGCACGTTCCAGGCCGACCTTGCGGCCCTGCTGGACCGGGCGACCACCACCAGCAGCCCCGAGCTGATTGACCGTGTGCGCACCACCATCGCCGACGTGCAGGCGCGCGGCGACGCGGCGCTGATCGAAGGCTGCCAGCAGCTTGACCGTTTTGACGCAGGCACTGACGGTCTGTGGGTCTCGGTCGAGACCCGCGACGCACTGGCAGCACAGGTGTCTGAAGATGTGCGCGCTGCCCTGGCACAAGCGGCGGCACGCATCGAGGCCTTCCACACGCGCCAACTGCCCGACGGGATTGACTATAGCGACGAAAGCGGCACCCGCCTGGGCCTGCGCTGGTCGCCGGTAGACGCCGTTGGGCTTTATGTGCCCGGCGGGTTGGCGGCCTATCCGTCCTCGGTATTGATGAACGCGGTCCCGGCCAAGGTGGCAGGGGTTGACCGCCTGGTGATCACCACCCCCACGCCGGACGGGGTGATCAACCCGCTGGTGATGGCGGCTGCCCAACTGGTCGGCGTCGTGGACATTCTGCGCGTCGGCGGGGCGCATGCCGTGGGCGCACTCGCCTACGGCACCGAAAGCCTCGCCGCGGTTGATAAAATTGTCGGCCCCGGCAATGCCTATGTCGCCGAGGCCAAACGGCAGGTCTTTGGCCATGTCGGGATTGACAGCATTGCCGGACCGTCGGAAATTCTGGTCGTGGCGGACGGCAGCGTGCGCGCTGACTGGATCGCCGCCGACCTCCTGAGCCAGGCCGAGCATGACAGCGACGCCCAAAGCATTTTGATCACCACTGACAAGGCTTATGCCAACGCGGTTGAACGCGCCGTCGACGCGACGCTGGCAACCCTGCCACGCGCCGAAATTGCCGGTGCCAGCTGGCGCGATAACGGCGCGATTATCACCGTGGGCACGCTGGCTGAGGCCGCCGAGATTGCCAATATCATCGCCGCCGAGCATGTCGAACTGGCCGTCCGAAACCCCGACGTGCTGATGGCCGACATTCGCCACGCCGGGGCCATTTTCCTCGGCGCTTACACGCCCGAAGCGCTGGGGGATTATGTCGCAGGGCCCAACCATGTGCTGCCGACGTCAGGCTCGGCGCGGTTTTCCTCGGGCCTGAGCGTGCATGATTTTCTCAAACGCACCACTTTTGTCGGGGCGAGCGCCGACAGCTTTCAAGCCATCGCCCCGGCGGCGATTACGCTCGCGCATGAAGAGGGCTTGCAAGCCCATGCGCTGAGCGCCGAGGTGCGCATGAAGGACACACCGCGTGGCTGACCACCGCATCATCGATATCCAACTGGATGACAGCATGATGACGCACTGGAACGCCGACATCGAGCATGAACGTCGTGTGGCGATTTTCGACATCTTGGAAGGCAACAGTTTCGAGCTGTTGAAGTCCAGCCGCGACGATTACGCAGGGCCTTATGTTCTGTTTCTCAGCAATATGGACGGACGGCTGGTGTTTGATGTGCGGACCGAGGCGCGCGAGCCTTTGATGGCGTTTACTCTGGCGATGAGCCCATTTCGCCGGGTGATCCGCGATTATTTCGAGATTTGCGACAGTTATTTTGAAGCCATCAAGGCGGGGTCGCCGCAGCAGATCGAAACCATCGACATGGGACGGCGCGGCATTCACGATCAGGCCAGCGAGCGGCTGATGGACCGGCTTGCGGGCAAGATCGCCGTGGACATGGCCACCGCGCGGCGGTTGTTTACGCTGATTTGCGCCTTGCACCTCAAGGATGGACGCGGCCCGGTATAGGCGGCAGCAGCACCAAGGAGCAAATCCTTTTGATGGCTTGCTTTTCCGGGCGGCTTTCGGCATAAAGCGGCCCCATTAGGATTTGTGCCAAGTTAGGACAAGCATGGCAAAAGAAGAAGTTCTCGAAATGCGCGGCAAAGTGACCGAGTTGCTGCCCAACGCGATGTTCCGCGTCGAGCTGGAAAATGGTCACGAAGTGCTGGGTCACACAGCGGGGAAAATGCGCAAAAACCGCATCCGCGTTCTGGCGGGCGATGAAGTTCTGGTGGAACTGACCCCCTATGACCTGACCAAAGGCCGCATCACCTACCGCTTTAAATAGACGTCTGTGGCGGACACCCGCGACACCGAGCCTTTGATTCTGGCGTCTGCATCACCGCGGCGACGCGAATTGCTGGCGCAGATCGGCATTATGCCGACCGAGATCGACCCCGCCGATATCGACGAAAGCATAAAGCCAGGCGAACGCCCCAAGGCTTATGGTGAACGCTTGGCGCGCGAGAAAGCCGCGACCGTCGCCGCGCGCCACCCGCATGCCGTCGTGCTAGCCGCCGATACAGTTGTGGCGGTGGGCCGGCGGATCCTGCCCAAGGCCGAAGATGCCGCGACCGTCCGCGATTGCCTTCGCCTTCTGTCGGGCCGGCGACACACGGTGATCACCGGTATCGCGCTGGTGCGCCCCGGCGCTGACCCGCTGGTAAAGTCGGTCACATCGCCCGTGGCGTTCAAACGCCTAACCAACGCCGAGATCGACACCTATATCGCGACGGGCGAGCCCATCGGCAAAGCGGGGGGCTACGCCATTCAAGGGCGCGGTGCGGCTTTTGTACGGTTTATCTCGGGCAGTTATTCCAACATTGTCGGCTTGCCGCTGTTTGAGGTGGCGGGA
Source organism: Kordiimonadaceae bacterium (assembly GCA_030148905.1). Classification (GTDB taxonomy): domain Bacteria; phylum Pseudomonadota; class Alphaproteobacteria; order Sphingomonadales; family Kordiimonadaceae; genus JASBSO01. The sequence continues at coordinate 4,903 of JASBSO010000081.1, forward strand.
TGGCTCAATGCCCACTGGCGCGGTTACGCTGAGGGGCGTATCCATGGCTGACGGGGCGCAGATTTTGATCGAAGCGCGGCCCTTAGGCGTCCGCCGTGCGCTTTTGGATGCGGACGGTATCCCCGCGGCGCTCGACTTTTTTGATGATGTGTCGGTGTCGGCGATGGATGCGCTGTTTCTGGCGCGCGTGACCGGCTTTGACGATGCCAGCGATTTGGCCTTTTTGGACCTCGACAGCACCCGGTCGGGGGTGCTGCCCTTTCGCCGGGCGCGGATGCTCAAGCCCGGTTCCAAGCGCATTCGCGATTGCCTCACCGAGGGACAAATGCTCACTGTACAGGCGCTTGCCGACCCGTCGGCGCTTGAAACCAAAGCCGTCCCCGTCACACCGCGCCCGCGCCTTGTGGGCCGTTATGTGGTGGTGGAGGCAGGCACGCCCAAGCTGACGCTGTCCAAATCGCTCACCATTGCTGCCAACACAGCCCTGAAGGAGGCGCTTAGCGGTTTGGCGGCAAAGGCGGCGATTGTAGTGCGCGACCGCGCCGAAAATGTGGACCCCGAAGTGGTTGTCGCTGAGGTCCAGCGGCTTCTGGACCACCTCAATACGACACGCGGCGGGGTCGGCGTCACCGCAGCCATGGACCCGCTGGAGCGCGCCATTGCCACCGCACCGACGGGTGTCCCTATCGGATTATACGGCACAGCCGCATACGCCGACGCGCGGCAATTTGTGCAAAACCGCTATCCCGATTGCACGCTGTCAGCGGTTTCAGACAGGGACTGGGCAGACGCCGATCTTGACGGTGCGATTGACGAGGCTTTGGCCGAGCGCATCCGCCTGCCTTCGGGCGGCTGGATCGCCATATACCCCACCCCTGCCCTGACCGCGATTGACGTCAATATGGGCACGGCGCTGCAGACCTACCCCCCAGGCGAAGCCAAGGCGGTGGTGAATATGGAAGCCGCGCAGGCGGTCGCCTTTCATCTGCGCTTTCAAAATATCGGCGGCCTGATTGTGGTGGATTTCATCGACATGACCAACAAGCATGCGGTCAAAGCCCTGATAGAGACGGTTGACGCCGCGCTCAGCGAAGACACCGTACCGGTTGACCGCACTGGCATCAGCCGGATGGGCGTGATGGAATTGACCCGCCAGCGCCGCGGCCTGAGCCTGCGCGACCGGTTTCAAATATCGGGCCGGGTGCAAGACCGCCCCGCCGCCACCGCCGATATGCTGCTCGCCCAGGCCGAGGTAGAAAGCCGCACCGCCGGACCCGGTACACTGCAGATATCGGCACCGGCGCGGGTTACCCGCTGGCTCGAAGCGCATCCGGGCCTCCTGGGCCGGTTGTCCAAGCGCTGGGGACGAGCTTTGACCTTCAAAACGGCCAATACATTATCGGTTGATGTGGAGCGCCGCGCATGAGCAAAACCACCTCCACGCGCACCCCAAGCTGCGCCCTGTGCAAAAACCCTACGGTAGACCGCTATAAGCCGTTTTGCTCAAAGCGCTGCGCCGACCTGGACCTTGGCCGCTGGCTCGGCGAAGGCTACCGCCTGCCCGGCGATGCGCCGCTTGACGGCCT
>JASBSO010000082.1 GCA_030148905.1 Kordiimonadaceae bacterium
ATCTTGGCATATTGCGCCTTGATGTCGTCAAAGCGGGGATCTTTGGTCAGCCGGGTGATTGTGCGCGTATTTTGCCCCGCAACCCAAGCGCTTGCGCGCTCCCCGTCAACCTCTTCAAGCCAGAGAAATGGATCATCCGAGCCATCTTGGGCCCAAACCGAGCCTGCCCAGCCAAGCATCAGCCCGGCTGCCACAGTCAGAATTTTCGCCCAACGGTTTGCACTATTCGCTGTCAGTGTCACAGGTGGTCTCCCTGAAAATTGTTATTGCCAATCGGTTTCAGCACTTAAGCTCAACCAAAATCGGATATGTTTTGATTATTTAATACACGAGGTTCACTTCGATGCCGATTGTGCGCGGGCGAAGCCGTGCACTTTCGAAGGCACCACCTGCTCCAATAAACTGCGATGAGACGGCACCATCTTCATTGGTCAGATTTTCGCCGTACACATAAATGCCCCAGTTCTCAGACTCGACGCCGAACCGTGCTGTGATCTGCAAAATGTCATCGCCGGGGGCAAACTGCAGTGGAAAAGCAGGGTTTTCCCGCTCGGTGGCAAAATTGAGGCCCACACGGGCAAGCCCGTCCAAGCTGTCGGTTATTGGTGTGCGGTACAGCGCCGAGGCGTTCAGCGTGAAGTCGGACACTTCCTCGGCAGGGTCCCCCTCCATAATCTCCGTACCGGGCACATCGGCTTGGTTGTCTGCATCGACATAGGAGAAACCAGCCTGAAGGGTCAGCCCCTCCACGGGCTGAACAAGTGCCGAAAATTCAACACCGAACACTTCAATGCCCTCTGATGGCGTTAGCGCATTGAAGGCAGTGCCAGGAATGGCCAGGCGCACGGTTCTATCGTCCCAATCGCTGTAATAAACTGCGCCTTCGAAAGTCGCCCGTCCGTCAAAGACAGTTACCTTGCTGCCCAGCTCATAGGTCCAGATCGAGTCTGGTGATAGCGCAAGTGGTGGCGGATCGGGCAAAAATCCCAACAACGGAATCACCGATCCCGGCTGAGGCTGGGCGCCTCGGAATCCGCGTGCGGCGCTAGCATAAAGCAGGGCATCGTCGCTGATGTCGTAAGACAGGATAAACCGCGGACTGAAGGCATCGCTGTCTTCATCAATCGGCGGGTTCGATAAAGGAGCCCCACCGAAGCCGGTGCCTGACTCATTCGTATTCAACGCTTCGTCAAAATATCGCAGCCCAGCCGCAAAACGCAGCCTATCGGTAAAGGCATATTCAATCTCGCCAAAGATCGCATCAGCATCGGATGTTGTGGCAACGGTTGAGTCAAACAGAACCGACGGAATTTGGATGATTTCCAGCCGCGTTGACTCGCGGCGAAAATATCCAATCGTTAGATTGAGACCGTCATATATCTCGCCAGAAAAGCGCGCCTCATGGGTGATCACTTCAATATCGACGTCAGCAGAAAAAGCCCCCAAACCTGGAATTTCGCTCCCTTGTTGGATAAGAAAATCAGTTTGGCCATAAGCGTAGAAAAAATTCCCAAAAGGCACATCATAAGAGACCCGCCCGGTGATTTGTTCATACCCGATGTCGCTTGGGCTTCGCGCAGAGGCAACAAGGTCATCGTTGGCTGCTGCATTAGAGTCGACATTATTGTCATAATCCCAATAGCTTCCGACAATGTCCAAATTATCGGTAGGGGTAAAGCGCGCCTTTATCCGCCAGCTGGTGATTTCCTGATCGTTGATGTCGTCTTCAACATCACCAGGCTGGTCAAATTCGGGGAAGCCCGGCACCGACACAGGCGGGTTGTTGATGTCAATAAACCCGCCTTCTTCTTCCTGAATGATGGTGCCGCGAATGGCAAAAATATCCTCGACGACGGGCACATTGACCATGCCGCGTACGCCGTATGTATCTTCGCCCCCATCGGTGAAGCCATAATAACTTTCGGCCCGTGCTTCGATCTTTTGCGTATTGGGATCATTGGTAATGATCCGGATCGTACCGCCCTGCGACCCTTCACCAAACAATGTCCCTTGCGGGCCGCGCAGCACTTCAACACGGTTAACATCAAACGATCGCACATCGGGGTTGATCGGCACGGTTACGCCGGTAAAGGGGGTTTCATCCAGATAATAGCCAACCGCATTGCCGCCAAGGTCGGTGGCCACGCCGCGCAGTGAAATATTGGATGTACCCGTACCCGCGTCTGTAATGCTAATACCCGGGCTGTCCTGCAAAAAGTCGGCGATATTGCGCGAGGACGCATCTCGAATGGCCTGCTCGGAGAAAT
>JASBSO010000108.1 GCA_030148905.1 Kordiimonadaceae bacterium
GGCCCCGGTGCCCAGGTCCCAGCTGTCCAGATGACCACCAATGATGATGATCTCATCCGCACGGTCGGTGCCGGGAATATCCACAATGACATTGCCTGATTCGGTTTCGCCGACCACGCGGGGGGTGAGCGTCAGGCTGACAGTGAGTGTCTCGCCGCGCCCGGCGATGCGCTCAATCTGATCGGCGTCGGGGTTGGAGACAGCCGCCGCAGGAATAGGGTCAACCCCGGCGGGGAAAAGCGTGGCGCCGGTGTGCGGAAAGCGGTGCGCATCGGTGCCGATACTGCGAATCAGGATGGCCGATGCGCCTTTTTGGGCTGCCGTCGCGGGCCCCTGGCGGCGGACATTGCCGAAAAAGCCGTAATGGAACCCGTCCTGGGTTTTCTTCATCGCATGGCCGATATAGGCGATTTTGCCCGCAAGCGACCCGTCGGGCACTGCCTGCAAAGCGGCCAGACTGTCGAACACCACCAATTCGGCCTCAAGCCCACCCGGCCCGGTCGCACCCGAGGTGCCCAATGCGGTGAGATAGAGCGGCTGCGGGAAGGGTGCGGTAATCGCCCCGACCTCGTCGCCGCGCACCCATGTGGTCATGGTAAAGGGCTCAACCCGCACGCCGTCAAAGCCCAATTCGCCGAGCTTGGCCACCGACCAGGCCCGCGCGCGGGCCTCGGCCTCGGTGCCGGCCAGCCGGGGGCCGACCTCGGTCGTCAAACTTTCGGCGATGGCATAAGCCGCGCTGCCGTCCAGCGCCGCGTCGCGCAAGGCACGCGCCTGCTCCACCACAGCCTCGGGCACTTGTGCAAAGGCCGGAACCGCCAGTAAGACTGAAACGAAACATGAAATGAATGGCCGCATGACTTGCCCTCCTGAAATTTGCTGGCCGCGACCGTAGCGATGCGGCTCGCCCGCGACAAGACCCATCATCGCCAAAGCCGCTGGACGCAGACACAAATTGGGCGCTAAGCTTCGGCTGAGAGGGGGGAAATATCATGCTCACATCCTTTTTGCCTGCTGTGCTGGCTGTCATTGTGCTTTCGACCGCCGGACGGGCCGACCTGCCCTATGCTGCACTGGCGGCGCGGCTTGCCGATGCGCTTGCACTTCAACCGGGCGAAAAATTGGTGACGCTCTGTCAGCCGGGGCGCTTTGACGTGATCCAGGCACCACTCGAGGCGGAGGTCGACGCCGCAGGCGCCACCTATCTGGGCTGTATCACCGATACCGCAGACACAGACGCCCCGTCGCCGCTTATCGCCGAAGCCGACGCCTTTATCGCGCTGCCGGGGGCAACGCCGGACCAGCCCAGCTACCGCGCTATGCAGGCGCGCCTGAACGCGGGCGCAGGCCGGTCGATTCATTTCCATTGGACCGGGGCCTACAGCGCCAATATGGCGCTTCTTCCCGTTACTGACGCTGTGGACACGGTCTATACCCGCGCGGTGCTGGAGACCGACTGCACCGCCATGGCGGCAGCGCAGGCGCGTTTTGTTGCCGCCGCGCGTGAAAAGATCATTCGCGTGACCACGCCCGCTGGGACCGATCTGCGGCTGATGCTGGCCGCCAACCAACCCGTGAACCGCCAGGACTGCGATGCCTCGGACGCGCGCATGACCAGCGCCAAAATTCTGATTGACCGCGAGGTGGAAATCCCGGGCGGAGCCGTACGCTTTGTCGCCGTGCCTGACAGTGTATCGGGCAAGATCGTTTTCCCCGACAGCGACTGGAACGGCGTGCGTGCGGAAGCCGCAACCTTCCATTTTGTGCGTGGGCATGTCACACGCTTTAATGCCGCCACGAACGCAGACGCGGTGCGCCAAGAAATCGAGGACGGCAAGCCCGCCTCGCAGCATTTCCGCGAATTTGCGCTGGGCTTCAACCCGCTGCTGGCTGTGCCCGACGGCGAAAACTGGACCCCTTATTACGGATACGGTGCCGGGGTTGTGCGCCTGTCGCTTGGTGACAATATCGAACTTGGCGGCGACGTATCGGGCGGCTATGTCCGCTGGTCGTTTTTCACCGACGCCACAGTCACCATCGACGGCGATGTCTGGGTGAAGAACGGTGCGCTGGTAAAGTAACCGCGCCAGCAATGCGCATCATTTTTCATGCAGGGGCACCGAAAACCGGCACGACAGCGCTTCAGGCGATGCTGGAGGCCAACAAATCCCTTTTGGCCGATGCCGGGATAGCCTATGGCTCGCGGCAGGTGCGCAAAGGCATCGTTCACCCCCTTTACCCCGTGATCAAACGGCTCAGGTCCGAGGCCGATCCATCCCAGCTGATCGAAATGGCGAGAGGTTATCTGGCTAGCGAAGCCGAGGGCGGTCGACAGCATAGTCTTTTGCTGTCCTACGAGTCGGCCTTTGGCGAACCGCTGTCGGACTATAGCCCGCAATTTTACCCCGACCTCGACAGGGTCGCCGCTGCCCTCAAGGCGGTGTTCGCGGACCATGTCCTGCATATCAAATGGGTGACGCGCCCGCTTGTTGACTTCATCCCCTCCTATTATGTGCAATATGTCCGCATGGGCGGCACCCGATCCCTGGAGGACTTTATCGCAACCGCCGACAAAACCACGCTGAGCTGGACGCCGGTTGTTCGCCGCCTGCATCAGCATTTCGGTGAGGACGCTGTTCAAGTCTTCCGCTATCGCGATTTCCGCCAGACGCCTGATCCGTTTATACGCAACCTGTGCGCCCCGCTTGACGCACCCCTTAACACATTTGATCTTACACCGCTTCAGCGCCGCCATAATGCCACCGATGGGCGCGCCGCGGTCGAGATATACCGTTTGATCAACCGCGGGCTTAACCCGCTTCCTGCCCGTCTGCGTCGCCGCCTGAGGCTGCGGGCACGACGCCACCTGTTTCCCGCTATTCAGAAATTTTCGCCAAAACAAAGCCTTGAACTGCGCCCGGAAGTCTATGCGTTTCTGGCAGAGCAAGACCGATTGGACGATGAAACACTCGGCCCTCTATATGTGCAAATGCCGGGCGGCGAGCCCGCCAGCCTTGCAGGAGCGCTCGTGTCGGCTTAGCGTTGACGCATGAGGGCAAGGGGGACGCGCAAGGGGCTGCCCCACCGTGACAAGGGACCATGACAAGGGAGGCTTATGATGAAAGCGCGCATTCTTCTTGGGGCACTGCTGGTGGCGCATTCCGCCGCAGCGGCGGACAGGCTTGACGCCGACAGTATCCGCGCGGCGGCTGAGGCCAAGCACCGCTCAGCGGTGACGCACTTTCTTGACTATCTGGCGGTGCCCAATGACGGCCGCAAGCCCGAGCATATCGCCAAGCTAGCCGATTATGTTCAGCGCGACTTCGAGGCGCGCGGATTTACGGTCAGCCGCTTGGCCACGCCGGAAAACCCCTTGCTTTTGGCCGAGCGCCCCCATGCAGGAGCAAAGAAAACACTGCTGGTCTATCTGCAGGCGGACGGCCAGCCCACCGACGCCAGCGCCTGGCGCATCGGCAAGCCCTACACGCCCGAGTTCAAACAGCGTGAAGGCGGCACATGGGTGGACCTCCCCACCAGCGAAGCGCTTGAAACCCTGCCCCGCGACGCACGGATTTTTGCCCGTTCGGCGTCCGATTCCAAAGGGCCAAACATTCAGTTCCTGACCGCGCTCGACATTTTGGACGAGGCGGGCCATGTGCCCGATTATCACCTCAAGGTGGTGATCGACACCGAAGAGGAATTGGGCTCGCCGCATCTGGCCGATGCGGTGTTGGACAACCGCGAGGCGCTCGCCGCCGATATGCTGATGATCTTTGACGGGCCGCCGCACGGCTCTGGTGCACCGACGCTGAGCTTTGGTGCGCGCGGCATCGCCACGCTGACGCTGAAGGTCTTCGGCCCCAAGGCGCCGCAGCATTCGGGCCATTACGGCAATTTCATCCCCAACCCGGCGCTGAGGCTGGCGCAGCTGTTGGCGTCGATGAAGGACGACGGCGGCCGCGTGACGATCCCCGGCTATTATGACGGTATCACCATCAGCGACGAGGTGCGCGCCGTGCTTGCCCGTGTACCCGACGACGAGGTGGCACTGCGCAAACGGATCGGCTTTGTCGGGCAAGACGCCGTTGCCCCCACCCTGCAGGAGGCGCGGCAATATCCATCGCTGAACATTCGCGGCATGCGCTCGCTGTGGGTAGGCAATCAGGTGCGCACATTGGTCCCGCACGAGGCCATTGCCGAAATCGACGTGCGGCTGGTGAAGGAAAGCGACCCCAAGCGGCTGATCGGCCTGATCCGCGACCATATCGCGGGCGAGGGATATTTTGTGCTGGAAGGCCGCGACCCGACCGACGCCGAACGGTTGGCGCACGACAAGATCATCCGCGTGGATCACGCCATCAATTACAATGCCTACCGCACCGACTTTGACAGTCTGCCCGGGCGCATGGCGCGTGCCGCGCTGACCATGCTGAACGGCACAGAGCCCATCCTGATTCGCACCTCGGGCGGGTCGATCCCGATCTCGCCCTTTGTGGAGACGCTGAATGTGCCCGCGGTCAGCGTGCCAACCGTCAACCCGGACAACAACCAGCACAGCCCGGACGAAAATATCCGGCTGGGTAATTTCCTTGACGGCATTGCCACCATTGCCGCCGTGCTCGCCGAGCGCGTGCCAGACGATAACCAGTAAGAGGGGGTCTCGATGAAACACTTTGCATTTACAGTTTTTGCTGCACTTTTGTGCAGCCTCACAGCCGCAGCAAATGACCTGACGGTGGTGCATGCGGGCACGGCACTTTTGGTGCCGGGCGAAGCGCCCAGAACCAATGTGTCGATCATTTCGGAAAACGGGCGCTTTGTCGGCATTGAAGACGGCTTTGTCACCCGCGACGGGGCAACGACCGTCGACCTTCGGGATCACTTTGTTCTGCCCGGCATGATCGATGCGCACGATCACATCACCGCCAAACCGGGGCGCAACAAGCGCCTGTGGATCACCACGGTGGATGACAGCCTGCAGGCGCTCTACGGCGCGCATTATGCCAAGCTGACGCTGGAGGCGGGCTTTACCACGGTGCGCAATATCGGCTCGACCGGGACGGCGATTTTTGCCCTGCGCCGGGCGATTAACGAAGGCCTGGTGCCGGGGCCGCGCCTGCTGGCGGCGGGCAGTTTCCTCTCTGTCACCGGCGGTCACGGCGACAAGACCACCGGCTTTATCGAGCCCATCCTGCCCGGCATTATTCATGACGGCCTGTGCGACGGACCGGCGGAGTGCATGAAAGCGGTGCGCACGCAAATTCGCCGCGGTGCGGACTGGATCAAAGTGATGGTAACGGGCGGGGTCAATTCCGAGGCCAATACCGGCATCGGCCAGCATTTCTCGGACGCCGAACTCAAGGCCATTGTCGACACCACGCACCGGCTTGGCCGTAAGGTGGCGGGCCACGCGCACGCGGCCTCAGGCGTGAATGCCGCACTTCGCGCCGGGTTTGACAGCATCGAACACGGCGCCTTTATCGATGACGAGTCGATCCGCCTGTTTAAGGAAACCGGCGCGTTTCTGGTGGCCACCCTGTCGGTGGGGGACCATGTGCTGCACCTGGCCGCTGATCCAAATTCGGGCATGTCGGATGCGGTACGCGTCAAGGCGCGCGAAGCCATTCCCACCATGATGGCCAATGTGGGCCGCGCCTTTAAGGGCGGGGTGAAGGTGGTGTTTGGCACCGATTCGGGCGAGCCCGAACATGGCCGCAATGCCGACGAGTTCAAATTCCTTGTCGATATCGGCATGAGCGAGATGGAGGCCATCGAAGCCGCCACCACCGTCGCCGCTGATATGCTGGATATGGAAGGCGAGGTGGGCCGCATCGCGCCGGGCCTGCGCGCCGATTTGGTGGCGGTCACCGGCAACCCGCTGGACGATATTACCGTCCTCACCCGCACCCACGCGGTGATGAAAGACGGCGCGTGGGCTAAGACCCCGAAATAGGAGGACGCCCATGCCCCCCATCCGTTCTATCCTGATCGCTGCGTTAACCCTCGTACTTGCCGCCTGCGAGGACAAGCGCAACCCGCTTGAAGGTCTTGAAAGCAATGAGTTCGGCTTCATGGATCAGTACAAGGTCAAGCACATCATTGACGTGGGCAAAGCCCCGCACGGTATGGACGTTCGGGGCCACCATCTGTATGTCGCCAATGCGGGCGACGGCACGATAGGCGTTGTCGACTTACGGACCGGGGTGATGATCGACACCGTCCCGGTTCCGGGCACTCCGCTCGATGTCAAATGGGTGGGGAACAGCATGCTGGTCACCAGCTTTCAAGACAAGGTGGTCTATCAAATTGCTGCGGACGGAACGGTGCAGCAAACATTCGAGATGGGCGCAAGCCCAAGCCTGTTTTCGGCGGGGCCGGACTTCCCGGTTACTGTGACGACGGAGTTTGGCGATGCGCTGAATATCATCGATCTGACCACAGGAGCGGTAACGTCGAAGCCGACCGGCAAGCAGCCCTACCCCGCCCATATCACCAAAGACGGCGTGCTGGCCTTCATCCCCAACCGTGCCGACGGCACGGTGACGGTTTATGACTTGTTGAACGACCGCACCGCCGCAACCGTGGAGGCCTGCAAAGAACCCGAAGGCGGGACACTCACCCCCGATGAGGAGAGCTACATCGTTGCCTGCGGCGGCGACGACAAAATCGTGTTTATCAACACTGCCAGCTTTGAGGTCACAGATGAAGTTTCAGAGCATATCGGCCCGCGCCCGTTTAGCGTTGCGATGGACCCGAATGGCAACTTTGGTTTTGTCAACAATGCGGGTGGATCGACCGTCAGCGTGTTTAGTGTATTTGGTACAGTCGTTACGGAACACATTCCGGTCGGCCAGCAGCCCATCGTGATGCGTATCTTCGGTGACACGCTTTATGTCGCCAACGAAGTCTCCAACACGATCCATGTCATTCCGTTTTCCGAGCTCATTGAGGCTGAACCCAAAAACGAGGTCATTGTGCTGGGGATGCTGCACGGCGGCCACCTAAACAGCGAGGATTACGGGCTCGACCGGCTGGCGCGTGCCATACGCCGTATGGAACCCGATTTTGTACTGACCGAGATCCCGCGCAACCGATTTACCGCCGCGCTACACGACTGGCTAAGCTACGGCGAAATTCGCGAACCGCGCGTCAAGCGCTTTCCCGAATATACGGACATGCTGTTCTCCCTGCAGGATGAAATGAGCTTCACCGTCGAACCCACCGCTGCGTGGAACGCAGCCATGAACCACTACCGGAGTGCGGCGCTCGAACGTCTCGCACAAGACCCGGCCCGCGCCGACGAATGGGCCGCGCACGAGGCGGCAATGGCCACAATGAATGCAGGCTTTGCAGCGGGCGGCGATGACCCGATGTTCATCCACTCCGACGCCTATGACGACCTCGCCCGCGCCGGGTATGGCGGGCCCTATGATACATTTTTCAATGATGACCTGGGCCCAGGCGGATGGACGACCATCAATAACGCGCATTACGCCAATATCGCCAAGGTGCTCGATGATCACCGCAATTACGGCCTGCGTTTTGTCATCACCTACGGCGCCGGGCACAAATACTGGTTTTTAGACCAGCTGAAAAAACGCAATGACATTACCCTGATCGACCCCCGACCGTTTTTTGCAGAGGATTGAGCCGATGGCACATGCAACCGAAATCTGGGCCAAAAAGGCCGCCTTTGGCGAGGCGAAAGTCGTCGAAGCGCCGCTGATCCCGCTCAAGGGCGGCGAGGTGCGCGTCAAGCTCGATTTCGCCGGCCTCACCGCCAACAATGTGTCTTACGCCTTTTCAGGCAACACCATTGGCTATTGGGGCTATTTCCCCACACCCGAGCCCGAGATGTGGGGCAAGGTGCCCGTGTGGGGTTACGGCGAGGTGGTGGAGAGCACCCACGCCGATATCCCGGTGGGCGAACGCCTCTACGGCTTTTGGCCGATGGCGAGCCATGTGACGATGACGCCTGTAGGGGTAAAGCCCGACCGGCTGATCGACGGCGCGACGCACCGGCAGGGCCTGCCGCCCTTGTATAATGGTTATTTCCGCACCGCCGCCGAGCCTGACATTCTGCAAGGCCTGCAGACCGAGCGCGCGCTGTATTTCCCGCTGTTCATCACCAGCTTTTTGCTGGCCGATTTTTTGGTCGACAACGGCTTTTTCGGTGCAAGCCAGGTGATCATCGGCTCGGTGTCGTCCAAAACCGGCTTTGGCCTGGCGCAAATGCTCAAGGCCATGGCACCCGGCAAGGTCAAGGTGGTGGGCATCACCTCGCCCGGTAATGTCGACTTTGTGGATAGCCTCGGGGTCTGCGACCAGATCGTCACCTACGGGCGCGAGGCCACCGACATCGACGCAGGCGTCAAAAGCGCCTTTGTCGACATGTCGGGGAGCGCCGCGCTCACCCGCGCGCTGCACACGCATATCGCAGACAATATGGTCTCCAGCTTGCGCGTCGGCGCCACCCACTGGGAAGACGCCAAGCGCGCGGGCGACCTGCCGGGGGCTGAGCCGGTGTTTTTCTTTGCCCCGTCGCAAGTGGCCAAGCGCGACGAGGAGTGGGGCAAGGGCGTGGTGCTGGAAAAGGCGATGATGGCGTCGGCCCAGGCCGCCGAAGCGGTGAAAGACACCATCGCCGTCAAGCGCATTACCGGCGCAGACGCGGTGCTGACCGCCTGGCAGGACCTGGTGGCAAACAAGGTTGACCCCAAAACCGGCCTGCTGATCGGCTTTAATTAGGGTCAGGGCCCATTCACCTGCCCCTGAGGCCGCTGATTATTCAGCGGCTTCTGCCACGCTCAGGGGTTGCGGTTTGCCGAAATAATAGCCCTGCAGATAATCCGCCCCGGCGGTTTTCAGCCATTCGGCTTCTTCGGCGGTCTCGATACCTTCGGCGACCGAGCAGATGCCGTTTTTCTGGGCGATTCTCAGAATCGAGTCCACAATGGTTTGCTTGGAGGCGTCGCGGTGAATGCCGCGCACCAGGTCCATATCGATTTTGGCGATATCGGGCTTCATCTCGTGCAAGAGGCTGAGGCCCGAATAGCCCGAGCCAATATCATCGAGCGCCACACCAAAGCCCGAGGCCCGGTAGAACGCCAAAATGCCCTTGAGGTGCGCCTTGTCGCGCGCCTGATGCGTTTCGGTCAGCTCAAAGACAATATTTTCGGGCTTGAGGCCTAATTCTTCAATCGCCGATGCCGTTGTTCTCAGGCAGTAGCTTGGGTCATAAATGCTCGACGGGTTGAAATTGATAAACAGCTTGGTCTCAAGCCCGGCGCGTGCGGCCCCCTCAACCGCCGCCTTGCGTGCCGTCAGGTCCAGCGTAAACAGCAACCCCGCTTGCTCGGCGCGTTTAAACACCTGCCCGGGGTTGATGACCTGCCCGGTTTTGTCGCGCATGCGAAACAGCGCTTCGTGCGCATACACCTCGCCGCTGTCGGCCGCGACGATCGGCTGATACCAGCTTTCATAGGACTGGTCACGAATGGCATCGACAATCCACCGCGCCATGAACCGGTTAACAAACACATCGCCCATCATCACCCGGCGCAGATCGGTCGGCCCGGGGGGCGCACCCTCGGTAGTGACAATACGCGACTGCGCCAGTTCCTGTCCGTTGATTTCGCCGTAAAGCGCAGTGATAAACGCCTCAACCCGGCTTTCCGACAGGGTCAGGCGAATGCCTTGGCTGTTGAACTGTTCGCCCTCATAGCCGTTCGAGCCTAACCATACCGCCAACTTTGAAAAGCTGTCTTTGGATGGCAGCGACATCCAGAAGGTGGTTTTGGGGAAAATCTGGTCGTCTATGCGTTCGCAGTCTGGGCAGTCCACGGGCGAGCTCCTGATTTGTATCACCCCATAGGTACGACACTTCGTCGCAGGTGGATGACCGATCAAGGCACCCTTAGCGCGGCCAGACCGGATGCCCAGCCCTGAGGATCAGCGAAAAGCTCTCAAAGGGATAAGTGATTTGCTGCCCGTCTGCCGGTTTTGCTTTTGCGGTGCCACGCATCACGGCGGCAAACGCATCGCGCACTTTGACCAGTTCGCTGGGATCACTGACCGGTTCATTATGCGCGCCGTGCACGGTGGTCAGTTTGGGCGCAAGGGCGGCAAGCCGCGCGATCGAGGCTGCATATTTCGCATGGTCGGTTTCGGCCGCAAACAACCAGATCGGGCCTTTATAATAGCTGTCGCCGGTAAAAAGCCGCCCCTCGGACGGGTCAAACAGCGCCAAACTGTCGGGCGTATGACCGGGGATCATCATCACCTTCAGCACCCGTCCGCCCAGATCAATGCGCGTGCCGTCCACCACATGGCTAACGACATGAAAGGGTTTGATATGATGGGTGTCAGCGCTTATCCCCACTGGCAGTGGCCTGCACAACGCCTCGGGCGAGGCCTCCTCGCGCACAGCCGCATTGGCGCGGCCCTTTGCCCGCTGGCGCGTAAACGGCGTGTCTGGTGCCAGAATATCGGCAAATTGCCAATGCCCGCCCACATGGTCGATATGGCTATGGCTGGCCAGAACTGTGACCGGCAGGTTGGTCAACCGGTCTACCACCGCCCTGATATCGCCCATGCCATTGCCGCTGTCGAACAGCAGCGCGCGGTCTTGGCCGACGATCAGATAGCTGATCACTTCCTGCCACTGATAGGGCTCGGCAATGGCAAAAAGCCCGTCGGCCAGCGCATAGACCTGAAACCAGTCGGTGCTGGCATGGTGGCGCTCGAACGCCGCCCAGCCGGGGCGTGGAAGATTTGCACAAAATGCGCCGCTTGGCGGTGTGTCGGCATATCCGATAGGGCTGATCAGCCCAAGAAGAATGGCGATCAGGGCCTCGCGCATCACTCAAGCGGGGTGCCGATGAGCGCGCAGCTGGCCTTAGACGGCTGCCAGTAGGGAAACCGGGCCTCTTCGCATGCGCTTTTAAGCAGCGCGTCGCGGATGGCCGAGCCCTCAGCCAGCGCGGCATTGACCAGCGCCATATAGCGCGGCTTTTGGTTCCAGCCGGTGAAGTCCAACAACACACTGTCGCGCGGTAAAATCTGAAACTCGCTGGTGTAAAACGCCTTGAAATGGGTGAAGGCCTTGTCCTCTTCCCCCAAAATCGTATAGGCGACGGCCAGGTCGCGGTGGTTCCCGGCGGCGATATAGCCAACCTCGATCAGTTCGAGACTTTTGTCGATCCACTGGCGAATATCCGCCTCATTGAGCGGCTTGCCCTCCAGCCAGTCCACCGCCGTGATGATTTGAAACAAGGGACTGGTGTTGCGCCCCTGTGCGGGGATACGCTCCAGCGCCTTTTGCGCAAAGGCACGCGCGCCTTCATAATCCTTGGCAAAAAAATGCGCAAAGGTCGCGCTGTAAATCATTTCCAGATTATCCGGGTCCGCCGCAAGGCGTGCGGTCGTCAGCCGCAACGCTTCCTCGGGGCTGGCGGTTAGCCTCAGGATCGGGCCCGGATTGTCCGGGCGCGGCCATATCGCCACTGCATCTTCAGGCAGCTGAAAGGCGGCCAGCATAAAGCTTGTCGCCTCGCCCAGGCCGAGCGTGTCGGGATAGCGTGTGCGCCCGTCAAAGATGGTGAAAGCGCTCTCCCTCCATTTGCCCTGCGCCTGCAGGGCACCGGCCTCAAAGCTGACCGCATGACCTCCATATCCCAGACTTTTGAGCCGGGCGACCACCTCTTCAAGCTCGTCCCAGCGGCCAAGATTACGCAGCAAAACCGCATAATTGTTCACCGCCAGATAGGCCGCGGGGTCGCGCTCGTAAATGATGCGCTGCTGGGTGAAATAGTCCTCGTACCGGCCCAGCTCTTCGAGCACCTGACTGTACCAGGTGCGCACATTGGTCAGCGACGGATTGATCGCCAACGCCCGCTCGCAGTCACCGACCGCCTCTTCCAGCAGGCCCTTGCGCTGTTTAATGAGGCAGGATACGCCCTGCGCCTCGGGCAGGCCGTTATCGAGCGCCAACGCGCGGGCAAGCGCGGGCTCGGCCCGAGCCAGCGAAGCTTCAAGCGTCATATCCCCAGGCGTAGAGTCGCTGGACTGCATCAAATACCAGGCCTCGGCCAGGCTGGCATAAGCGGGCGCATAACCGGGGTCCAGCGCGATCGCTTTGTCAAATTCGACAATCGCGCGTTCAACATCGGATTTGGAGCGCTTGGCGAGCAAATGCTTGCCCAGAAGATAGCTGGAATAGGCCTCGCCTGAGGTTTCCTGTACGGTCTCTGTGGGCGTCTCGGACGACAGCCCCATCGAGGTTTTCAGCGCCGCGACAATGGCCGCTGAAATTTCATCCTGAATGGCAAAGATATTGTCCAATTGCCGGTCATAGGTTTCGGACCACAGGTGCTTGTCGGTTTCGGCTTCGATCAACTGCGCGGTAATGCGCACCGTGGGCCCCGCTTTGCGCACGCTGCCTTCCAGCACATGGGCAACCCCCAATTCGCGCGCCACTTCGGGGATGACAATGTCTTTGCCCTTGTAGGAAAAGGCCGACGACCGCGAGGTCACATGCAATTCGGGGATTTTGGCCAGAACGTTCAAAATTTCCTCGGAAATACCGTCGGAAAAATAGCCCTGATCCCCCTCGGGCGACAGGTCGACAAACGGCAAAACCGCGATCGAGCTTGTGGTTTTTGCGCTGGCGGCAGACTTAGCCACATCGGAGGTAGGCGGCACCAGATAAGGCTGCACAAACACCAAAGCAATCGCCACCACCAGCGCACCCAGTGTGATCAGGTCAAGGCGTTTGGCGGTTTGATGATTGGTCGGCAGGTCATCCGCGACATCGGCGGTTTTCTTGACCCCGTCGGGGGTGATCTCATAGGCCCAGCTGAACACCAGCGCCACAGGGAATCCAAGCATCAACAGCGCGGCTATGCCGGTGTCAAACCAATCGGGCAGGCTGAATGTGCCCTCAAGCGTTTCAGCACCCTGAATAACCAGCCAGGCGATCACCACATAGCTTGCCGCAACACGAAAGACATTGCGGCGCTGTAATTCAGCAATGAATGCAGGCACGTAGCAGCACTCCCCCAGTAAGGGGGAAAGCCTAGCACGCCTGAAGTTGGGGGCAAAGGCCCTTCAAAGTCGCAGCGGCGCGGGTTATTGCACCAGCCGCGTTTCGGGGAAGGTGGCCAGCCAGCCAAACCAAAAGGCGCGGTGATAGGGCAGGCGGTCAAGTGTGCGCCCGTCGGCGGCGACCAGGCGTTCTTCTTCCACCTGCCACACCGCACCGGTGCTGTCGGTAGCGGTCAAAGCGCCGTCATAGGCGGTAAAGGTGATACCCTTTGGATCATAAACCCGGTTAGCACCGCTTGCGTCGGTGAACACCAGCACATCCTGAAAACCAACGCGGTCGGTATAGATGGGGTGATCGTTCAGAAAATCGGTATCGATGGCCAGCTGGTCATCGGGCGCGCCGGGCAGGCGCAGCGCCAACA
>JASBSO010000128.1 GCA_030148905.1 Kordiimonadaceae bacterium
ATGAACTGGTCCGGCTGGCAGCCCCGCTTAAGGAACCACTGGCGCCTCTGATGGCACCGGTGCTGATGGTACGGCCTTTGTCCGAATTGCGCGATGCGCTGGCCGTCCCGCGGCTTGTTCCGCCCGAAATGCTGTTTGCCGATTTTGCCCCCAAGCCCGGCGCGCCGGTGCTGTTGGTCAATGCTGACGTGCAATATCTCAACACCTATGGCCGTCGATTTTTGTCGTCGTGCGCGCACAAGGACGCACCGGTGGTGCATCTGAACCTTGTCGACCACCGGATGACTGAAGCGGCCTATGCCTCCTTGCGCGAGGAAACGGGCGCGCGGTTTAACGTGTCGTCAGAAGATGTTGGCCTGCGCGGCGATCCGCAGCAAAGCTACACGGCCTTATCGCGGTTTATGCATTTGCCCTTCTGGTTGGACGTTTACGGCTTTGTTGTGGTGTCGGATATTGATGGTCAGTCCTGCGCCAAATGCGCAGATTTTGAAGACTTCGGGCCCGGCGAGATTGGTTTGCATGCGCGCGACTGGACCGGTGCCAACCAGCGCGGCTTCCTGTGGAAGAACTATCATGCGGGTTGCGCGGCTTTTGCCGGGCCCGCTGGCGCCGAGGTGCGCGCGCTTTCGGCCTTTATCACGCGTGAATACTGGTCCGGCGTGGCGAAAAATGCCCGCCTATGGCATCTGGACCAATTGGCGATCAGTCTGATGACGCTGGCCTATCCCGACCGTGCTATCCGCTCGGCCCCGCGGATTTTTACTACGGACAAACCCTGATAGCAGCCGGGTGCTTTTCCTGGGTCAGCGCCTTATGGCCGCTTGAAATAGTTTGGCGGTTTGGGCACCGGATACTGTTTTGGCGGGTTGCGTTTCAACTCTTCCATCAGATGCGCGACGGTGGCCTCCAATTGCGGATCTTCGCCGCGCCGCCATGCGGCAGGGTCCCATTCCACCACCACATCGGGGGTTGTGCCGTAATTCTCGATTTCCCAGTCGCCTTTCAGGTTGAACACCGCGGCATCGGGTGCGCGCACGGTCCCGCCGTCTATCAATGTGGGCAGGCCCTGCGCCGCCACAAGGCCGCCCCAGGTCTTTTTGCCAAAGAGCTTGCCAACCCCGGCCTTTTTGAAAAACCAGGGCAGGGCATCTCCGCCCGAACCCGCCATTTCGTTGATGATCATGGCCTTGGGACCGTAAATCGCCCCGGCAGGCACCGGAATTGTGGTGTCGCCGTAACGGAAGAAGATTTTGGCCAACAGGTCTTTTTTGAAGGTTTGCGCCACATAGTCCGACAGCAGGCCGCCGCCGTTAAAGCGTTCGTCCAGCACCGCACCCTGCTTGTCGGTTTGGGCATAGAAATAGCGGTTGAAGCTGGCAAAGCCCGGCCCCGCCGTGTTGGGCATATAGATATAGGCCAGCTTGCCGTCTGACAGGGCGTCGACCTTCTTGCGGTTGGCCTCGATCCAATCGGCATTGCGGATGCCGCGCTCGTTCGCGGTTGGTGTGACCATCACCTCGCGGCTATTTTCACCCTCGGCCGTGTCGGCAATGGTGATGCGGATATGCTTGCCTGCGGTCGCCTCAAAAGCGGCGAAAATATTGGTCTCTGCGGTGAGGTCGATACCATCAACCGCCAGAAGATAATCGCCCGCTTTCACGTTTAGCCCCGGCGCGTTCAAGGGGCCGGTCCGGTTGGCCGCCCAGGCATCGCCCCGGTAAATTTTGGCGATACGGTAGCGGTTGTTGTCCACCACATAGTCCGCCCCCAGCAAGCCGCCTTTGACGCGCTCGGTGCTGGCCTGATCGCCGCCGCGCACAAACATATGACCGATGGTCAATTGCCCCAGCATTTCGTTGAACACATAGGTCAGGTCGCTTCGGTGCCGGACCGAGGCCACATAGGGGCCGTAGGTTGCCCGCGCCCAATCAAGATCGAGCCCGTGCAGGTTGGCGTCATAGAAAAAGTCGCGCTCTCCGCGCCACACCTCGCCAAACATTTGCGCCCATTCCACCTGCGGCTCGACACGGATTTGCATGGCCCCAGTTTTTAGTGTTTTGCCCGGTTTGCCCAAGGCGCTGGCCTCAGCAATGCTCCAGTTATTTCGCCCGCGACGGACAAGCGCGCTTTTGCCGTCATGCGAAAGCTGCAGGTCAGCAAGGCCCTCGGCAACACGTTTGAAGCGCCGCGACTTGGCGTCGAATCTATGCACGGTCAGCGTAGGCGGTGCGCCCGGGGCGAAATGCTGCTCGGTGGCAAACAGTGCGCCCTTTACTCCCACCTGCAGGCTGCTGATGGTGGTGTCGAGCGCAGGCAGGCGCACAATGCGGTGCATGATGCCCGCATAATCAACGCGGGTAGAAGGCTTTGCTGGCTCGGTGTCTGGGTCTGCGTTCGTTGTTGCTGGTGTGTCTGTGTCGTTAGAGGGTTTTGGCTTGGACGTGTCTTCGGGCTCGTCGTCGCTTTCATGCGCCAGCGGCGAGGGGGTATCGGACGCCAGAACTAGGGCATAGACCTGCCGGCTGGTGTTGCGCCCAAGGCCCGACATGTCGGCCCAGCTGATGGTTTCGGCGATGTTGGTGCTGGCAGTGAAATACAGATATTTGCCGTCCTGGCCAAAGACCGGGTGGCGGGCGTCGCTCAACCCGTCAGTCACCCTATGCGTTTCGCCGGTCTTGAGGTCATGGATCATAATCGCGCGCAGCAGATTGCTGCCCTGTTTGGCGTAGGCGATCAGATCGCTGGCCGGGGACCAGCTGACATTCAGCACATCACCAAAGGGCAGGGGGTTTTTGTCGATACGCTGCGCGGTTGGGGTGTCTGCGCCGAGGTCAACCACCCACAACACATCCCCCTGGTCGCGCAAGGCGATTTTCTGGCTGTCGGGCGACCAGATGGGCGCATAATAAAACATCGGCGGCAGGGTGATGATACGCTCGGCGTCAAAGCCCTTTTGGTCGCGGATATGCAGGGCATATTCGCCGGTGGCCTCAGACAGGTAGGCGATGGATTGCCCGTCGGGCGACCAGGCGGGGTCGCGCTCAACAACGCCGGTCGAGCGAGTGATGTTGCGGATGTCGCCCTTTTCAGCCGGGACGGTCAAAATGTCGCCGCGGGCCTCAAACACCGCGCGCTGGCCGGTGGGGGAAATATGTGCGTTTTGGATCAGGCCGCCAACCTTGGCATAGCGCGGGCGTTCGGCAACGATGTCGGCGTCGACGGTGATTTCAACCGCACGGGCCTTGCCCGAGGCCGGATCGAAGATATGAATGCTGCCGAACTCTTCAAAAATGATCTGCCCGTCGGGGCCTGCGGCGATCGATTTGATGTCACGGCCTTTGGGGTCATAAGCCAGTTTCACATCCCCTGAACCGGTGTCATAGACCCAGAGGCGGTAATCGAAATTGGTACTGTCGCGGTCAGACACAAAATAAATCATATCGCCCACCCAGGTGGGGTACCGGTCGGAACTGTTGACGTGCGGGATGCGTTCAACCGACGAGTCTGACAGACGCGCGATCCAAATCTTGTCCTGCTGGCCGCCCTGATAGCGCTTGAACGCCTGCTGCCACTGCACCAGGGGTTCGTAGGCGATGTGGGTGCCTGCGGCGTTCATGGTGCCGCGTTCGGCCGACGGCAGCGGGATTTCCTCCGGCATGACGCCGTCAATTGGGTCGATGGTAAACAGCCGCAGGAAGTTGGCGTAACTGTTGCGGGTTGAGGCAAACATCACCTTGCCGTCCGGGGTCCAGCCCACCGCCAGCGAGCCTGCGGGGTGCCAGGTCAACCGCTTGGGGCTGCCGCCCAAAATCGGCATCACAAAGACATCGGTATTGCCGTCATAATCCCCTGTGAAGGCAACCCACTGGCCGTCCGGTGAAATGAAGGGGTGGCTTTCTTCGCCGATGCCGCTGGTCAGGCGCACGGCGCGTCCGCCGCTGCGGTCCACCCGCCACAGGTCGCCTGCATAGGCAAAGACGATATGATCGCGGCTCATCACCGGCTCGCGAAACAGCGTTTTGGTGTCCTGTGCGCGGCCCATTGGCGTAGCGGTCAGCACAACAATAGCAGCCAGTGCTGCAACACAGTATCGGTACATCGCGGTCATCCCTATCCCCAGAAATCGGGGCATAGCCTAGACCGAGATGCTTGATTATAAAAGAGGTTTGCAGATGCGGCACTAAGCCAGCTCTCTGGATGCCTCAATAACTCACCGCGTCGAAAAGCTTTTTGAAATCGCCGCCCCAATCGTCGCGCAGCTGGCGAATGAGCGTATCAGCAGGGGCTTCGCCGGTGCGGATGCTGTCTTGAAGGCTGGCGAGAAAGCCCTGCTCGGTCTCGCCCGAGGTAGACAGCCGCGCCCGGTTTTTAAGGCCCAGATCAGCGATTTCCAGCGCGCGTGCCGCCCAGTTTAAAAGCGGTTCGCCGCGAAACTCGGTTTGCAGGGCGTCCTTGGGCACACCGTCGCGCTGGGCCTGGCGTTCTTCAGCGGTCCAGTCCTTGACCAAGCCCCACGCCGCTGACTGCGCCTCGTCGTCATATAAGAGACCCACCCAAAAGGCCGGCAGGGCGCACAGCCGCGACCAGGGGCCACCATCAGCGCCGCGCATTTCAATAAAGGTTTTCAGCCGCACCTCGGGGAACAGCGTGGTCAGATGGTCGTCAAAGTCGGCCATGGTCGGTTTTTCACCGGGCAGGGCGGGCAGCTTGCCGTCTAGAAAATCGCGGAAACTTTGGCCCGACGCGTCGATATATTGACCGTCGCGGTGGACAAAATACATCGGCACATCCAGCACATAATCGATGTAGCGTTCATAGCCGAAACCGTCTTCAAACACGAAGGGCAGCATGCCGGTGCGGTCGGGGTCGGTGTCGGTCCAGGCCTGGCTGCGCAAGCTTTTATAGGGGCTGACCTTGCCTTCCTTGAAGGGCGAGTTGGCAAACAGCGCGGTTGCGATCGGCTGCAGGGCCAGCGCCACGCGCATTTTTTCGACCATGTCGGCCTCAGAGCCGTAATCAAGGTTCACCTGCACAGTGCAGGTGCGCAGCATCATATCCAGCCCCAGATTGCCCACCTTGGGCATATAGGCGCGCATGATGTTATAGCGCCCCTTGGGCATGACCCGCGCGTCTTCACGGGTCATCAACGGGTGATAGCCCAGCCCCAAAAAGCCGATATTGAATTTTTCGCCCAGCTCTTTGACGGTGTTCAGGTGCGCGGTGGTTTCGTTGCAGGTTTGGTGGATGGTCTCCAGCGGCGCGCCCGACAGTTCAAACTGACCGGCGGGTTCCAACGTCACCGACGCTCCACCCAATTTGGTGGCGATCAGTTTGCCGCCTTCGCGCACCGGCGCCCAGCCGCGCTCGACAAAGCCTTCAAGGATATGACGAATGCCCGGGCGACCGTTTTCACCCTCATAAGACAGCGGGCTGTAATCATCGCGGTGAAAGACAAATTTCTCGTGTTCCGAGCCAATGCGCCAATCTGCGCGCGGCTTTTCACCGGCGGCAATGTGGGCGGCCAGTTGATCAAGGCTCTCAATCGGAACCGCTACGCTTTGTGATGCTGAACTCAAAAGGGGCTCCAATCCAAGACTGCGCCATTTGGATGGCGGGCTGATAGAAACACGAAGATACGACCGTGAAACCCTATGCGACGACTGACATAGTCAGCACGGCGCGGTGATGCAAGCCTTTGCGTCGCACAAGGCGGGCAACCTATCGCAAACGTGAACTCAGGATGAACGGCGGCGCCAATCACCAACAAGCGCCTGAACAACGCCGAGCGTGGCAAGTGCGGCCGTGTCGGCGCGCAGGATGCGTGGGCCAAGGCTGACGGGGATTGCGGCAGGGTGCGCTTTGATTTTGGTGCGTTCTGCGTCGGTAAATCCGCCCTCCGGCCCGATCAGTACCCCCATGGGGCCGGGTGTCATGCCATCCAGCGCGTCGGCGATGGACTGCCCTTCCAGGCTTTCATCACAAAATATCAGCGGACGCGTATCGGGCCATGCGGCCAGCAAAGCGCCCAGCTTTTGCGGCGGGTCCGCAACGGGAACGGTCAGCCGTTCGGACTGTTCGGCCGCTTCGACCATGTTGGCGGTGATGCGGTCCTGTTTGACGCGGTCGGCCATGGTGCGCTCGGTGATCACCGGCATCAGCTTCGAGACCCCGAGTTCGGTGGCCTTTTGCACGGTAAAATCAAGCCGTGCGCGCTTGATAGGGGCAAAGGCAAGCCACAGGTCGGGCTCCGCCGTTTGCGCGCGCCGCAATTCAAGCAGCGTCACCTCGACCTTGCGTTTTTCGGCGGTTGTCAGCTCGGCCAGCCACTCGCCGTCGCGTCCGTTGAACACGGCAATCTGGTCGTCTGCGCGACGACGCATGACATTGATCAGATAATGCACATGCTCGCGGGCAAGGCTGAGGACCGCCCCGGCGGCAAGGTCGGCGTCAACAAACAGTCTGATAATGGGTGTGTAAGCCATGGGTGCAGCTAAGCCCGGCAATGTGGGTCGGTCAAGCCAGTCGTTATGGACGCTTGCGGACTTGACTTCAAAGGCGTGTGGACCCAAACACGGGCCCGTGACCGATCAAGCCGACATACATACGGTTTTGCCAACCGCTGACGGCGTAGCCGAGAGCTGGATATACCGCCGTGCGCCGCGCCCTATGCGCCCGTATCTCAAGCTGGCGCGGATGGACCGGCCGGTGGGCACCTGGCTGCTCCTATGGCCGTGTTTGTGGTCGCTGCTGATGGCCAGCCCAGCATTGGATGCGCAAACGCTGGCATATGGGATTTTGTTCGCGCTGGGGGCGCTGGTGATGCGCAGCGCGGGCTGTGCCTATAATGACTATGTCGACTATGATCTTGACGCCCGCGTCGCCCGCACGGCCGCGCGGCCGATCCCTGCGGGGGAGGTATCCCCGCGCGCGGCGCTTGTGTTTGCCGTCGGCTTGTCACTGGTCGGGTTTTTGGTGCTGGTTCAGTTTTCATTGTTCACGGTGATGCTGGGAGCATCGTCGCTGCTGCTGGTGGCGGCTTACCCCTTTATGAAGCGGATCACCTGGTGGCCGCAGGCCTGGCTGGGGCTGACGTTTAACTGGGGCGCACTGGTGGGCGCGGCTTCGGTGACGAACAGCATCCCCGACTATGCCCTGGTGCTGTATGCGGGCTGTGTGTTTTGGACGCTGGGCTATGACACCATTTATGCGCATCAGGACAAGGAAGACGACGCGCTGATTGGGGTGCGGTCAACCGCCCGCCGGTTGGGGCCCGCCACACGGCTTTATCTGTGGCTGTTTTACGGGCTGTTTGCTGCCAGCATTTTTTACGCGGGCGCGCTTGCAAAGCTTGGTGGCGTTTATTATACCGGCGCCGCACTGACCGCAGGGCATCTGGCCTGGCAAATCTGGCGGGTTGATATCGACAACCCGGCGCAGTGTTTGGCGGTCTTCAAATCAAATATCGTGCTTGGAATGCTTGTGTTTGCTGGGCTTCTGGGCGACAGACTTCTGGGCTGACCAGGAAGGATCAATATGGACATCCGCAAAATTCCGCTTGGCGAAAACCCGCCATGGGACGTGAACGTGATCATTGAGGTTCCCGTTGGGACCGAGCCGGTGAAATACGAGTTGGACAAAGACTCCGGCGCGCTATTTGTCGACCGGATCATGCATACGGCCATGCGCTATCCGTG
The DNA here is from genome assembly GCA_030148905.1 of Kordiimonadaceae bacterium. Classification (GTDB taxonomy): domain Bacteria; phylum Pseudomonadota; class Alphaproteobacteria; order Sphingomonadales; family Kordiimonadaceae; genus JASBSO01. The sequence continues at coordinate 7,695 of JASBSO010000128.1, forward strand.
CAATTACGGGTTTGTGCCGCACACGCTGGCCGACGACGGGGACCCGGTTGACGTGATTCTGGCCAACCGCACGCCCATTATGCCGGGTGCAGTGGTGCGGTGTCGCCCCATCGGCGTGCTGGAAATGGAAGACGAATCCGGTCAGGACGAAAAGGTTTTGATGGTGCCGGTCGACAAGCTGCACCCCTTTTACAAAGACGTGCAGAATTACGACGAACTGCCTGAGATTTTCCTCAAGCAGATCGCGCATTTCTTCGAGCATTATAAAGACCTTGAATCGAACAAATGGGTCAAGATCAAGGGCTGGGCCGGGCGCGACCGCGCGGCTGAGGTGATCCAGGCGGCGATCGACGCCTACACCGAATAAGCCTGCCTATATCTAGTAAGCCTATGTTGACTGCGTGGCGGGGCCGTATGTCAGGCGCCGCCACAGGGCTTCCATCGGCCCCTGGGCGTGCCGGCTCAGATAGCGCGGGCTGAACCACAGCTGAAACGCCCAGATGGCCGCAACGATCAGATACAGTTCGGCGCGATCAAAGGTGCCGTAATATCCCATAAGAATGAAAACGATCAGCGCGATCAGCGACTGCATCAAATAATTGGTCAGCGCCATACGCCCTGTGGCGGCCAGATTTGCGGCAAGCGGCAAGGCGCTGGCCTGGACCAACATCAGAACCACGCTGATATGGCCCATCGCCATACCGATCCGCACAAAGTCATAGACCGTATTGCCCCACATGAATGTGGTCATGTCAAAGCCGTCCTCGACAAAGCTGTTCAAAATCAGCAACCGCACCGGCACGGCAAAGCCATAACCGATCAGCGCGGTGATCAGATAGGTCCGTGAGGAAAAGTTGTTTTGCAAAAAGCCTGACCGGAACAGAATAATCCCCAACAGCATGGTGATGAGGCTGTCCCAAATGGCGAAAACGGCCATGAACAGCGTTTGAAAAAGCACGATCAGCGGGGCGAAATGCGTCCATGCCCCGACATAGCCGCTCCTGACCTGGGCAACCCCGCGTTCGACGTCGCTTTCGCTTGGAAAGGTAAAGGCCAGCCCCTCTGCGATTTCTGCATGGCTGGCGGCGTCGTCCTCGCTTAGGGTCTCCCCGGCGGCGATACGGGCGTCATAGGCGGCAAGCTGGTCGATGCCGACCTCGAGCTCGTAGGCCTGCCCCGTTTTCAGCAAAACGCTGACAAGGGTGAACACCGCAATCCATATCCACAGGGTCCGATTGCTGGCCCGGCGAAACAGCCACAAAATCAAGCCGACAACGCCGTATGCATAAAGAATATCGCCAAACCACAGGAGGACATAGGCGTCAAACAAACCAAGCGCGATCAGCCAGACCATGCGCTTAAGATGCAGCGTGCGGGCTCGGCGTGCGTCAAAACGTTCTTCCACGCGCGACATGAAAATATACACGCCCGCGCCAAACAATATGCCGAATATGGTGCGAAATGTGCCCTCAAAGGCGAACATCGCGACATACCAACTGATAAAGGTGCTGGTGGTCGGAGGCTCGAACGCTGCCGGGTTCTGAAACACGGCAAACGGCAATCCCATAATCACAATATTCAGGATGAGAATGCCCAAAACGGCAACACCGCGAATGATATCAAGGCTTGCGATTCGCTCACCGGATAAAACGGGGCGCGCATCGCCCGTGGTAACAGATGCGGTCAAATCACCGTCTATGGCGTGTGACGTTGCCATATTGTCCCCCCAACAAGGACCCCCTTTTGCGCTTTAGCCCGGTTTCGCCACTCGTGCAAGTCGGGCAAGGTCGTTAAGAGCCAATCTCGGTCTGGCGCAGGATTCGCCGGTAGGGCACCGGCAGGCGCCGCGTTGTCTCGAACATCAACCGGTCAAAAAGGCCAATTTTCCGGCGGGCGTAGCGTACCGGGCGTGCCACAGCAGGCACGGTTGGGATGAGCATCAACAAGCCGATCACGAAAAAGATCAACCCAAAGGGAATGGGAGTCAGCATACCAAGCAGCCCAAAGGCCAGGAAAAACCCACCCACGGCCCGTGTGATCCAAATAGCCATTGCGGTAAACAGACGCCGGGAAGAGACGCGTTCCATGATAATCCTCGCTTATATTTTTATATCACATCGATATATAAGCTATTGGTGCGGTGCTTTCAAGGCAGGCAAGCCTTGCCAATACGGACCGTGCGGCGTATCTGAAAACGCGAACAACAAAGGGATGCCCCATGCAAAAACGCTTCAAAGATGCTGATGCTGCGCTAGACGGTTTGCTTTTCGATGGGATGACGATCATGGCCGGGGGTTTTGGTCTGTGCGGTATCCCTGAAAACCTGATTGCAGCGGTCCACCGCGCCGGGGTGAAAGATCTGACGGTGATCTCCAACAATTGCGGTGTGGATGGGTTTGGCCTCGGCATATTGCTCGATGCCAAGCAGATCAAAAAGATGGTCTCCAGCTATGTCGGTGAAAACAAAGAGTTTGAACGGCAATATCTGGACGGCGAGCTGGAGCTTGAATTTAACCCGCAGGGCACGCTGGCCGAGCGTATTCGTGCGGGCGGTGCGGGCATTCCCGGTTTTTATACCAAAACCGGTGTGGGCACGCTGATTGCCGAAGGCAAAGAGCATAAGGATTTCGGTGGCCAGACCTACATTCTCGAAACCGGGCTGGTTGCGGACCTGTCGATCGTCAAGGCATGGAAAGCCGACACCGAGGGCAACCTGATCTTCCGCAAAACAGCGCGCAATTTCAACCCGATGATGGCAACAGCCGGTAAGGTCACCGTGGCCGAGGTCGAAGAGGTTGTCAGCCCCGCCGACATGGACCCCGACCATATCCACACGCCGGGCATTTATGTGCAGCGCCTGATTCAGGGGCAATTTGAAAAGCGTATCGAACAGCGCACAACCCGCCAGAAGGAGACAGCCTGATGCCTTGGGACCGCAATCAAATGGCGGCGCGCGCCGCACAGGAACTGGAAGACGGGTTTTATGTCAATCTTGGCATCGGCATCCCGACCCTTGTGGCCAACTATATCCCCGACGGGATGACGGTGACGCTGCAATCCGAAAACGGCATGCTGGGGATGGGGCCGTTTCCTTATGAGGATGAGGTCGACGCCGACCTGATCAACGCCGGCAAGCAAACCATCACCGAATTGCCAACATCGAGCTATTTTTCATCGTCCGACAGCTTTGCGATGATCCGCGGCGGCCATATCAACCTGTCGATCCTGGGGGCGATGGAGGTTGCGGAAAATGGCGACCTGGCCAATTGGATGATCCCCGGCAAAATGGTCAAGGGTATGGGCGGTGCCATGGATTTGGTGGCGGGTGTTCAGCGCGTCGTGGTGATTATGGACCACACCAACAAGGCGGGCGCGCCGAAACTGCTGAAAGAATGCACCCTGCCGCTCACCGGCACCGGCGTGGTTGATCGCATCATCACCGGGCTCGGTGTGTTTGATGTGGTGGAAGGCGGCCTCAAGATCGTTGAACTGGCACCAGATGTGACGGCGGCCGATGTCGACGCCGCAACTGAGGCAACCCTGGTCCACTAAGCCATCAGACAATGCCGTTATCGCACGGCGCTGCGCGACCTGCGGGGTCAGTGGTCGACCGTGCTGCGCTCCAGCGGGCTGTCATCGCTTTCGGGGCTGTCGTCATTGGCTTTTTTTAAGCCAGGCGGCTGTTCCCAGCGGTAACCGGTCCCCAGTGCGTGTTCGGCAAACCATTCGAGTTCAACATTGGCTTTAAATAGCCGGTGCGACAGCTTGCGCCAGCCATGCCCCTCGCCCGGTGCCATATACAGCGCGGTTTTGACCCCATTGGCCTTAAGGGCCCGAAACATCTCGACCGACTGCGGTGGAGGGACGCGTTTGTCCTCAGCCCCGACCAGCAGTAGCGTTGGTGTCGTTGCCTTGTGCACCTCGCGCAAGGGGGAATGCTCCCAAAAGACGTTGATGGGGGCATTGTCCTGCCACGGTGTGCCGCCAAACCAGGTCGCCCGAAGGAAGCGGATGTCGGTTTGGCCGTACATGGAAATCCAGTTTGCGGCCCCGGCACCCGACGAGGCGGCGGCAAAGCGGTCGGTCACGGTGATCAACTTGTTGGTCATGTGGCCGCCGGCGCTCCAGCCCATTTTTATCAGACGGTTGGGGTCGACCAGCCCGCGCCCAACAAGCGCGTCGATGCCCAGCAGCACATCATGATGCGCCTCGCGGAAATATCCGCCCACCATGTCGCGCAAAAAGGCGTCGCCGTACCCGGTGGAACCGCGGTAGTTCACCTGAAGGACAAAATAGCCCTTTGCCGCCAGCACCTGGCTGTAGCGCCCCCAGCTCCAATTGCCGAAATGATCTGCCGCCGCAGGCCCGCCATGCGTTTGCACAACAAGCGGATAGGCCGTGCCCGAGCGGAAGTTGACCGGGAAGGTCAACAAGCCTTCTACATCGACCCCGTCGCGCCCCGTCCAGCGTACATCCTCAACATGTGGAATGATAAAGTCATTGGCCAGATCAACGTGAATATCGGTCATCAGACGCATGTCACTGCCGTCCAGCAGGGCGACCTCGCTTGGGTTGTCGGTGGTGGCCCGCACAAAGACATGTTCGCCCGTTTCGGGGGCATAGGCCCAGTCGCGCAGGTCATGATCGCCAAAGGTCATTTGGGTCACAGTGCCGGTGCTGCGGTCGACAGAAAACAATTGAACGCGCAGGCCAATCTCAGCCAGCACAAAAATCTGCTGACCATCCGCCGACCAGTGGATATCGACAATATTCCCGGCAAAATCGGGGGTGATCAGGCGCGGGCTCGCGTCCGCGCTCAGGTCTTTGACAAACAGCTTGGCATTATAATACCAGTCGCCAGCGGCAACATCGATCCCGCCGCCGCCTTTTATAACGCGCGCCGTATAGGCCACCATCTGCCCATTCGGGGACAGTTTGGGTGTGGACTCGATATAGTCATTGTTGGTCAGGCGGCGTTCTGTGCCGCTCTCCGGATTGATCAACCAGAGTTCCGAGTGCGGAATATTGTCCAACAGCGGATCGGGAACGCGCGCGGTTAAAATCGCACCGCCCGGGTGGACCGACACGGCCTGGACCGAGAAGTCGCCCGAGGTGAGGCGCACGGGGTCGGCGCTACCGTCGATCGGCATGCGCCACAGATGCTCTTGGGCGATATCGCCTTCAAATCGGATCAGGTCGTCTTTGACGCGTTTGCGTTGTTTGGTGATGGTCTCGCGCGAATCTGGCGCGGTGAAATACAGCTCTTGCCCGTTTGCGGCCCAGACAACGTCCTGAATGGC
>JASBSO010000134.1 GCA_030148905.1 Kordiimonadaceae bacterium
GCGCGGACAGTCGCGCATCGCCTGCCGTACGCAGGCGCGCGGCGCGGTCTTTGCGCACATCGCCCGGCACTTGTGGCATGCGCGCCGCAGGGGTGCCTTCGCGCTCCGAATAGGGGAAAACGTGCAAATAGCTCAAATCGCAGGCTTCCACCATGTCCAGCGAGTTTTGGAACATCGCCTCGGTTTCGGTGGGAAAGCCCGCAATCATATCAGCGCCGAACACCATCTCGGGTCGCAGGCGTTTGGCGGTTTGGACAAAGTCAATCGCGTCTTCGCGGCTGTGGCGGCGTTTCATGCGCTTGAGCACCATATTGTCGCCCGCCTGCAGGCTAAGGTGAAGGTGCGGCATCAACCGGTCTTCATTGGCGATGGCGTCCAACAAGGGTTTGTCGACCTCGATACTGTCGATCGACGACAGGCGCAGGCGCGGCAGTTCGGGCACCAGCTGCAATATTTTCTGCACCAGCGCGCCAAGCGTCGGTTCGCCCGGCAGGTCTTCGCCGTAGCTGGTGATATCCACGCCGGTCAGCACCACCTCTTGATAGCCCTCGCCGACAAGTGTGCGGATCTGTGACACCACTTCGCCAATGCCAGTGGAGCGGCTGTTGCCCCGGCCATAAGGGATGATGCAAAACGTACAGCGGTGATTGCAGCCATTTTGAATTTGCACAAAGGCGCGTGCGCGATTGCCAAAGCCCGCAATCAAATGCTCGGCGGTTTCGGTCACTGAGAAAATATCGTTCACCGCCACCTTTTCCAGCGCGCCGGTCGCCAGCTCTGCAAAAGACTTGGCGTGCAGCTTTTCTTCATTGCCGAGCACGGCGCTGACACCCTCGATGCGCGCAAAGCTCTCGGGGTCGATCTGCGCCGCACACCCGGTAACGATCAGTTTGGCATCGGGGCGCTGGCGGTGGGCGCGGCGGATCGCCTGGCGTGCCTGCCGCGTGGCCTCGCCGGTGACTGCGCAGGTGTTGAAGATGATGGTATCGGTCAGCCCCGCCGCCTCGGCGTGGGTTTTCATCACCTCGCTTTCATAGGCATTGAGGCGGCACCCAAAGGTGACAATGTCTGGCGCGCGGGTCACAGGCTCAACTCGCCGGTGAAGCTGGTGGCGACCGGGCCGGTCATCATCACGTCACCGCTGTCGGTCCATGCGATCTGGAGATCGCCGCCGTCGAGCGTCACGCTCGCCTTACGACCCACCATTTTGCCGGTGCGGCTTGCGGCGACAACCGCGGCGCAGGCGGCGGTGCCGCAGGCCTGGGTGATACCAGCACCGCGTTCCCAAACCCGCAGACGGATGGTCGCGCCCGACACCGACGCAAAGCCAACATTGACGCGCTCGGGAAACATCGGGTGATGTTCGACCTTGGGGCCTAGGGACGCGATGTCGACCGCGTCTGGGTCGCCCACAAAAAATGTTGCGTGCGGGTTGCCCATCGAGCTGCATACCGCAGGCGGCAAGCTGCTCATGCCAAGGTCCACCGACAGCGTATCGACCGTGTCGCGCAAGGGGACGTCTTCTGCGGCCAGCAAGGCCGGGCCCATATTGACGGTGATCGCGCTGCCTGCGCGCCGGGCCTCCAACCGCCCGCCAAGGGTTTGGATGACCAGCCGGGCGTCTTGCGCCTTTGACAGCAAGAGGTCGCCCACACAGCGCGTGGCATTGCCGCAAGCGCCAACCTGGCTGCCGTCGGCGTTCCAGATATCCATAACCACATCGGCGTCGCCGCCACCGCGCAGGATGATCAGCTGGTCGCAGCCCACACCGCGTCGCCGGTCGCTGATGGCGCGCGCACGGTCAGCGTCGATCAGGATGTCCTGATCGCGCGCGTCAATGACAACAAAATCGTTGCCCAGTCCGTGCATTTTGCGAAATGCGGTCCGCATATATCCATCCTGTTTCGCGCGGTGCGTGCGCGGCGCTGTATAATCGAGCGCGCCCGGTTCGTCAAAAGGCGATCGGCACCAGCAGATAACACAATCCCGCGACAATGAAGGTCCCCAGGATATTGAGCCACAGACCGGCTTTTGCAAGGGCGGGGATCGAGACATGGCCCGAGGCGTAGATCACCGCATTGGGCGCGGTGGCAACCGGCAGCATGAAGGCCGACGATGCCGCCATGGCGGTGGGGGCAGCCAACAGGATCGGGTCGATATCCCCCACCGCGGCAACGGCGGCCAAAACCGGCACCAGGGCGGCGGTGGTGGCGGTGTTGCTGGTCAGCTCGGTGAGGAAAATCACCAGCGCCACAATGGCGAGGATCAGGGCAAACAGCGGCGCGCCCGCCAGGCCCGCCATCGCCTCGCCCAGCCAAACGGCCAGCCCGGTGTCACGGATAGCTGCCGCCAGCGACAGCCCGCCGCCAAACAGCAGCAGCACCCCCCACGGCAGCTTGACCGCGCTGTCCCAGTCCAAGAGCCGCTCGCCCTTGGCGTCGCCGGATGGGAGCAGGAAACACACCAAAGCCCCCAAAATGGCGACAAGCGCATTGGAGAGGCCGCCAAGGCCAGGCAGGGATTTCAGCCAGATCAGGTTGATCCACAAAAACGCCATCCCGGCGAAGATCAGGGCAATACGCACTTCTGCCGGGCGCATGCGGCCAAGCTTAACGAGCTCGGCGCGGACCACCGCCTGCCCGCCCTCAAGCCCGCGCGCGTCAAAGGGAAAGACAATGCGCGTCAGCACAATCCACGCGGTCGGGATCATCACCGCCACCACCGGCACACCCAAAAGCATCCAGTCAAGAAAGGCGATTTCGCGGCCCGTTTCCTGGGCAATGAACGCCACCACAAAGGCATTGGGCGGGGTGCCGATAATGGTGCCGAGGCCCCCAATGGATGCTGACCAGGCAATGCCGATAAACAGCGCAACTGTAAACCGGTGGCCGTGCACGCGGCCCCCCAGCACGGTTTCGGCAACGCTGAGCGCGATGGGGATCATCATCAGGGTGCTGGCGGTGTTGGATATCCACATCGACAGCAAGGCCGTTGCCGCCATAAACCCGGCGATCAAAGCGCCCGGATGGTCGCCCGCACGCGCTACGATATTCAGCGCCAGGCGTCGGTGCAGGCCGGTTTTCTGCATGCCCATGGCGACGATAAATCCGCCCAGCAGCAGAAAGATCACCGGCGCGCCGTAAGGCGACGACGCAGCGTTCATTGACGAAATGCCCATACCGGGCAGCAAGACCAGCGGCAGCAGGCTGGTTGCCGGCACGGGGATCGCCTCGGTCGCCCACCAGGCGGCCAGCCATGCGGCAATTGCCACCACGGTCCAGGCATCAGCGGGCATGCCCGCAGGGGCGGGCAGCAGCAGGATTAAGCCAAACAGCACCGGCCCCAGGGCAAGCCCCACATCCTGATACGTCTGGCGGCCCCCGCTATGCACCGCGACGGCGGCTTCGCCTTGATCTTGCGCGTTGGTCATATCATGCTCTCCATCCGCGCACTGTATAGACCCGGCTGCATACTACAAGACGCACTAAGGGCGAAGTCGCGCTGGGCTTGATCTGGCATCCATGTTTTGGGGCTTTATGCTTCGACAGGCTCATGCTTCGACAAGCTCAGCATGAGGAATGGGTGTGCGCCCTCACCCTGAGCTGGTCGAAGGGTGATTGGCTGCATTACAGATCCTAGTTTGTGCGATATTCATTTAATTCCTGGAGCCAATTCAGTTAAGTCATTTGGGCCAAACGTCTAACCTTGACTTGGCGCACCAATTCGCGTAAATCCGCCGCACTTCCTCCGGAAGCCCGTAGCAATATAGCGTCCAAAAACCCATATCGATAAAGGGTTCGGATGCCCACCCGTCGGCGAGTGTCGCTCACGGGTGCGAACTGCGTTGGGCCTTTGAAAGCGGCGGAATGAGGAGTTGAAAGACGCATGTTTGACAGTCTAAGCGACCGACTGGGCAAGGTATTTGACGGGCTGAAGCGCCGCGGCGCGCTGAAAGAGGCCGACGTCACCGAAGCGCTGCGCGAAGTGCGCATGGCGCTTCTGGAAGCCGATGTCGCCTTGCCGGTGGTCAAAGACTTCATCGCCAAGGTGAAAGACAAGGCCGTCGGCCGCGAGGTGATCAAATCGGTCACGCCGGGCCAGCAGGTTGTCAAAATCGTCAATGACGAACTGGTGGCCATGCTGGGGGCCGAGCAGGTGGGCCTCAGCCTCAGCGATGTGCCGCCGATCCCGGTGATGATGGTGGGCCTGCAGGGCTCGGGCAAAACCACATCAACCGCCAAGATCGCCAAGCGCCTGAGCGAAAAAGACAAGAAAAAGGTGTTGATGGCGTCCTTGGACGTGCGCCGCCCGGCCGCCCAGGAGCAGCTGAAGGTTCTGGGCGAACAGATCGGTGTCAAAACCCTGCCCATCGTTGAGGGTCAGATGCCCGCGGATATCGCCGCGCGCGCCATGCAGGCCGCCAAGCTGCAGGGCTTTGACGTCGTCATGCTCGACACCGCCGGCC
>JASBSO010000042.1 GCA_030148905.1 Kordiimonadaceae bacterium
GACTTCCTTCTCCATGCTATTGGATTTTCCGACAAAAACGAGCTGCGTGGCCGGTTTATCGACACGTCGCTCGATAATTTTTTGCTGACCATGAACGTCTCGGCCTACAGCTTTGTGGCGGTGGCGCGGCGCGCCGAAAAGCTGATGTCAGAGGGCGGCGCCATGCTGACGCTGAGCTATTACGGCGCCGATAAAGTGGTCCCGCACTATAATGTGATGGGCGTTGCCAAGGCGGCACTGGAATCAAGCACGCGCTATCTGGCGCGCGACCTGGGTGAAAACGGCATTCGGGTGAATTGCATCAGCGCTGGGCCGATGAAAACCTTGGCGGCATCGGGCGTGGGCGATATGCGCACATTGCTGCGCTATAACGAGCGCGTTTCACCGCTACAGCGCAATATCACGCTGGATGATGTGGCGGGATCGGGGCTGTATCTGCTGAGCGACCTGTCGTCGGGCGTGACCGGCGAGGTGCATTTCGTCGACAGCGGCTTCAACATCACCTGCATGCCCAGCGACGAAGACGCGATCCGCCGTTATCTCGACACATAAGGCGGCGGCGTGAGCTTCAACACATTTGGACGCCTGCTAAGGGTTACCACCTGGGGCGAAAGCCACGGACCGGCAATCGGCTGCGTGGTAGACGGTGTCCCCCCGCGCATTGCGCTGAGCGAAGCCGACATTCAGCCCTATCTGGACAAACGACGGCCTGGTCAGTCGCGCTATACCACCCAGCGCCAGGAGGCCGACCAGGTCAAAATCCTGTCTGGTGTGTTTGAAGGCCAAACCACAGGCACGCCGATTGCGTTGATGATTGAAAACACCGACCAGCGCAGCCGCGATTATTCCGACATCAAGGATCAATACCGCCCCGGTCACGCCGACCTGACCTATGACAAAAAATACGGCATCCGCGACTATCGCGGCGGCGGGCGGTCAAGCGCACGCGAAACCGCCATGCGCGTAGCGGCCGGTGCCATTGCCCGCAAGATTTTGCCCGCAGGCATCCGCATTCAGGCGGGCCTGGTGCAAATGGGCCCGCATATGGTTGACCCGGCCAATGTCGATTTTGCGCATACCGGCGACAATCCCTTTTTCTGCCCCGACCCCAAAGCCGCCAAGGCCTGGGGGCCCTATCTGGACGCCGCCCGCAAGGACGGCAACAGTTTTGGCGGGATTGTCACGGTCGAGGCGCACGGTGTGCCCGCCGGATGGGGAGCCCCCATCTACGCCAAGCTTGACGCCGACCTTGCCGGTGCCTTGATGAGCATCAACGCCGCCAAGGGCGTTGAAATTGGCGACGGCATGGGCACCGGTGGCCTCACCGGCGTGGACAATGCCGATGAAATGGTGCCCGGCAATGCCGGTGACATCCAGTTTCTGTCCAACCATGCGGGCGGCATTCTGGGGGGGATTTCCTCAGGCCAGCCGATTGTAGCCCGTGTGGCGATCAAACCCACCAGTTCGATCCTGACCCCGCGGCGCAGTGTCACCAGTGGCGGCGAGGCGGTTGAGGTGGTCACCAAAGGTCGCCATGACCCCTGTGTTGCCATCCGGGGTGTGCCGGTGGTTGAGGCGGTGACCGCGTTGGTTTTGGCCGATCATTACTTAATGCACCGCGCGCAATGTGGGGAATAATACGTTGAAAATAATAAAGACTAGCCTTTTGATGCTTACCTTTATTTTGATGGTTGCTGTTGTCGCGCTTTGGACCCCGGACATCACCACCGACTATTTGCGCGCCAAATACGGCCCGCCGCCAAGTGAGTTTCTGACCACTGCGTCGGGCACTGAGATTCACTACCGTGATCAGGGCAACCGGGATGGCACACCCCTTGTTTTGATTCACGGCTCCAATGCCAGTTTGCACACCTGGGAGCCGTGGATTGTCCGCTTAAGCGATGATGTCCGCCTTATCAGCCTAGACCTGCCCGGCCACGGGCTGACCGCCGCCACGGTCGAAGACGATTACACCTACACCGGTATGGTCGCCGCGGTGAAGGCCGTTGCTGACCATCTTGGCCTCGACCGGTTTGTCATGGCAGGCAACAGCATGGGCGGGGCGGTGACCCTGTCCTTTGCCGAGGCCTATCCCGAGCGCTTGGCAGCGATGATCCTGGTCGATAGCGCCGGGGCCCGCCTCTCTCAGGCTGCGCGCAGCAAAACCGACCGGCCGCTTGCCTTTCGCCTCGCCGCTGACCCGGCCTTTAGCTGGATCATCGGCACCGTGACCCCCAAATCACTGGCGCGCGGCGGGTTGCTGAAATCCTTCCATGACCCCGATTTTGTGACCGACGAAATGGTCACCCGCTATTGGGAACTGGCCCGGCACAAGGGCAGCCGCGACGCAACGGGAAAGCGCTTTCGCTGGTACGGCCAGGCCGCACGCACCATTGCGCTTGCCGACATTGCAACCCCCGCATTGATTTTGTGGGGCGAAGAAGACTTGGTGATTCCCGTTGAAGCCGGCCGCGTGATGCACGCCAAGCTGCCAAACAGCCAGCTGATCATTTACCCGGATGTCGGCCATATCCCGATGGAAGAAGCCGCAGACCGCAGCGCTGGAGACGTGCGCGCCTTTCTGGCCGCACTCAAAGCCCCTTAATCGCGCCTGAAAATGCCAACAATTTCCAGATGCGGTGACCATAGAAACTGGTCGACCGCGCGCACTTGAACAAAACGATATCCCCCATCCACCAAGAGCTTGGCATCCCGGGCGAAGGTCGCTGGATTACACGATACCGACACGATGGTCGGCACCGATGACTGCGCCAGCATCTCGGCCTGTGCGGCGGCACCTGCGCGCGGCGGGTCGATCACCACACCGTCAAAGCCGTTCAATTCCTTTGCTGTCAGGGGCCTGCGAAACAAGTCGCGGTGCTCGGCGGTCACGCTCTTGAGCCCGCTTGCGTGGCGGCTGGCCGCACCCAACGCATCCAGCGCCCCGCGCGCGCCTTCCACCGCGTGCACCGCTGCGTGCTGCGCAAGGGGGAAGGTAAAAGTGCCGACCCCGGCAAACAGGTCGGCCACGCGGGCCGCACCTTCGAGCGCTTCTAAACAGTCCGTGCTCAAAGCCTGCTGGCCCGTTTCTGTCGCTTGAACGAACGCCCCCGGAGGAATGCCCACCCCCACTGGGCCGCAGGTCAGTATTGGGTGTCGCCGGATAGCGATCGGGTCAAGAAAATCGGCGTCGCGCCAATGCAGCGCTGCAATATCATAGCGTTCGGCGAAATCCGCCAAGGCTTCACGCGCGCCGAGATCCAGCACCGCCGCACTGTCAAAGACGCAGTCCACCCCGCTGTTGGTTACCGTCAGAGCGACATTGGCGCGCGTCCCGCCGGGCAATATCTTTGCAAGCACCGTGCGCAGCGGGTCAAACAGCGCCGTCAGCGCCGGATGGGCAACCGAGCAGCTTGTCATGTCGACGATCTGGTGCGACCGCCCGGCATTGAGGCCAAGAAGCACACCGGACTTCACGCGCCTGGCCTTTAAGGCCAACCGCCGCCGCGACTGAGGCGGTGAAAAAACCGCAGGCAAAACCACCGCAGGGTCCACGCCCTGCTGGCCGAGGGGGTCAAGAAGGCGGCGCGCGGCCCATGCCTGATAGATATCTGGTGCCATATGCTGCAGCGTGCACCCACCGCATGGGCCCGCATGCGGACACGGCGGCACCTGATGGCCGCTGCCTGCCTCCACCATGGTCCAGCGTTCAACAACGGGACCGCGCCCGCGGTGGGCCCGCAGCATCACCTCAACCCGGTCACCGGGAAGCGCACCCGGCACGAAAATATCCTGCCCATTGACGGTCGCGCGGCCGTCACCCAAGGCACCGACGGCCTCAATGGTGACGAGAGCAGTGTCACGCATGGCCTGATTTCCGCGCGTAAATGAGAAACTCAATATTGCCTTCGGGGCCTTTGATAGGGCTTTCGGTCAGACCTTCAACCGTCCAATCGGGCAGGCTGTTCAACCAGTCCTGAATATCGCCGCACACCTCACCGTGTAATACAGGGTCACGGACAACGCCGCCCTTCCCTACGCGGCCTTTGCCGACCTCGAATTGCGGTTTGATCAGCGCAATCAGCGCGCCGCCAGGGCGAACCAGCGCCAGGCCCGCAGGCAGCACCGTTTTGAGCGAGATAAAGCTGGCATCGCACACGGCGATATCCACCGGTTCAGGGATCAGTTCTGCGGTCAGGTGCCGAGCGTTGGTTTTTTCCAACACCACCACGCGCGCATCCTCGCGCAGTTTCCAGGCCAACTGCCCGCGCCCGACATCGACGGCATAGACCTTGGCCGCGCCAAAATGTAGCGCCACATCGGTAAAGCCCCCCGTCGAGGCACCGATGTCCAGCACCGTCGCATTCGTCATATCAATGCCAAACTGATGAACCGCTTTTTCAAGCTTCAGCCCCCCACGCGATACCCAGGGGTGGTCTTTTGTGCGGACAACAAGCGGTGTGTCGTCAGATACGCCGTGCCCGGCTTTGGTCAGCTTGGTTTCGCCAGAAAACACGACCCCCGCCATGATCAAGGCCTGCGCCTTGCTGCGGCTTTCCACCAGGCCGCGATCAACAAGCGCAATGTCCAGCCGCGTCTTGGCCATGGCCTAGCGCTGTTTGGTCAGATCAAGCGGTGACGCACTGATATCATTGTGACGCAAGGCACTCAGCGCGGTTTTAACGATGCCGTCGGCGTCCAGGCCCGCTTCGCTGTACATGCCCTCGGGCTTGCCGTGGTCGATAAACACATCGGGCAACTTCATGGCGCGAATTTTCAGCCCGTCATCCAACAACCCTTCACCCGCCAGCCAGTCCATCACATGCGCGCCAAACCCGCCGATCGAGCCTTCTTCAATGGTGATCAACAGGTCATGCGAAGCGGCAAGCTGACGGATCAGGTCGTGGTCAATCGGCTTGGCAAAGCGCATGTCGGCGACCGTGGTGGACAGCCCCTTGGCATCCAGCTTGCCGGCGGCGTCCAAGGCTTCCCCCAGACGGGCCCCTAAGGACAGAATGGCGATAGACTTGCCCGATTTGACGATACGGCCCTTGCCGATTTCAAGCGGCTCCGGGTCGTCCAGCAGCGGCTTGCCAAGCCCCTCGCCGCGCGGATACCGCACCGCCGACGGGCAGTCATCCAGCATCGCGGCGGTTTTGATCATCCGCTGCAGATCGGGCTCATCGGCGGCAGCCATCACAACCATATTCGGCAGGCTGGCCAGATAGGTGATGTCAAAACTGCCCGCGTGCGTCGGCCCGTCCGCCCCGACCAGCCCTGCCCGGTCGATGGCAAAGCGCACCGGCAGGTTTTGCACCGCCACATCGTGGACAATCTGGTCATAGGCGCGCTGCAAAAAGGTCGAATAAATGGTGGCAAAGGGCTTATACCCCTCTGCCGCCAGGCCCGCGGCAAAGGTCACTGCGTGCTGTTCGGCAATGCCGACATCGAAAAACCGGTCGGGAAATTTGTCTTCAAACTTGTCGAGCCCCGTGCCGGTCGGCATCGCCGCGGTGATCGCACAAATGCGGTCATCCTGCTCGGCTTCCTTGATCAGCGCCTCGGCAAACACCTGAGTAAAACTTGGCGATTTGGCCGCCGCCTTGAACCGTTCACCGGTTGCCACATCAAATTTGGGCACGGCGTGAAATTTTTCCTTATGCGCCTCACCAAACGGATTGCCGCGGCCTTTTTCGGTGACCACATGCACCAGAATGGGGCCAAAGTCGGTATCCCGGACATTTTCCAGAACCGGCAATAAATGGTCGAGATTATGGCCGTCGATGGGGCCGATATAATAAAAGCCAAGTTCGTCAAACAGCGTGCCGCCCGTTGCGATGCCGCGCGCATATTCTTCGGCGCGCCGCGCCGTTTCGGCCAGAGTTCGCGGCAGGCTGTCCAGAAATTTTTTGGCCGCCTCGCGCACGGTCAAGAACGACCGGCTGGACAATATCCGCGCCAGATAGGCACTGAGCGAGCCAACAGCCGGCGCAATCGACATGTCATTATCGTTTAGAACAACGATTAGCTGACGACCGGCCTGGCGCGCGTTGTTCATCGCTTCATAGGCCATGCCCGCGCTCATGGCCCCGTCGCCGATCACCGCAATGGCGCGCCGGTCACCGCCTTTGAGCTTTTCCGCCACCGCCATCCCCAGCGCAGCACTGATCGAAGTCGAACTGTGCCCCGCGCCAAAGGGGTCATAGTCGCTTTCTTTGCGCTTGGTGAAGGGGGACAGGCCACCCGGCTGGCGAATGGTGCGCATGGCATCGCGCCGACCCGTTAAAATCTTGTGCGGATAGGCCTGATGCCCAACATCCCAAATCAACCGGTCTTCGGGGGTATTGAACACATAATGCAGCGCAATGGTGAGTTCCACCACACCGAGCCCGGCACCAAAATGCCCACCAGTCTGCGACACGGCATCGATCATGTCGCGGCGCAGCTCGTCCGCAAGAGCCGGCAAGTCAGACTTTTTGAGACCGCGCAAATCCACAGGCGTTTGGACTGTGTCCAATATGGGCGTGTCGTGTTTCAAGCTAAGCTTTCCTAGTTTCCCACAGGCATCATGCTGCACATGATGCCTCGCTCAATGATATAGTCAATTCTTCCCAATGCGCAAAGCCGGGATGACCCGCTTTGCGGCTATTTATCGCGCTCAACCGCAAATCGGGCCACCGCGCGTAGCAAATCCGCCTTGGGTCCAAAGCCGTCAAGGTGCTCGATCGCCTGGTCAGACAAGATTTGCGCCTGACTGCGGGCGCGCTCAATACCCATCAGACCAACCAGGGTCGCCTTGCCTGCGGCGGCATCTTTCTGAGTGGCTTTGCCTGCAACCGCGGGGTCGCCGACCACATCCAAAAGATCATCGGCGATTTGAAAAGCCAAACCAAGATCCCGCGCATAGCCCAAAAGCGACTGGCGGTCCTTGTCTTTGGCGGCGCCCATCACAGCGGCCGCTTCGGGACCAAAGGCAATCAACGCCCCGGTTTTCATTTGCTGCAGGCGGTAAATTTCCGCTTCGCTCAATGCCCGGTCGTCGGCCAGAATGTCGATCATCTGCCCGCCGACCATACCGTGATGGCCTGCCGCGCGCGCCAGCAGGCGAACAAGTTCAACCCGCACTCGGGCATCGCTGTGGGTGGCCTCGTCGCTGAGCACCTCAAACGCCAGCGCCTGCAGCGCATCGCCCGCCAGGATCGCCGTGGCCTCGTCATAGGCCTTGTGCACGGTGGGTTGTCCGCGGCGCAGATCGTCGTCGTCCATGGCGGGCAGATCATCGTGGATCAGCGAATAGCAATGCACAAATTCAACCGCTGCTGCGACGCGCAGCGCGCGTTTGCGCGGCACGTCAAACAGTTCGGACGCCGCAATCACCAAAAACGGGCGCAGGCGTTTGCCCGGAGACATCACCGCATAATGCATCGCCTCGACGACGCGTGCATCGGCACCGTCCGGCAAAGCCAGAAGCGGTGCAATGGTGTGCTCGAGCGCGGTTGACGTCGCCTTCAGCGCCATATTCAGGCTGGCATTCACTACCGTTTACCCGTCTGCGCCAAAGGACGTGACACCCTGCGGCTGACCATCCGCACCAAGGCTGATTTGTTCGATTTTTGCCTGAGCAGCCGCCAGACGCGCGTCGCAGTGGGCCTTCAGGCGCTGCCCGCGCTCATAGAGTGCGATCGACTCATCAAGCGGGACCTGCCCGCTTTCCAGTTTTGCAACCACGCCCTCAAGCTCGGCAAGCGCCGCCTCGAAGCTCAGTTCAGCAAGGTCATTTTGATCTGATATCTCTGACATGAAGCACCTCGTCCCGGCACTATAGAGAGGCGGGATTGCCGCGAAAAGGGTTAAGCTGGCGAAAGCGGTTTCAGCGCCACACCCGGAAGCGCCAAAATGGCAGGAAGAATAGCGCCGCGGTCAAACTGACCGGTGGCGGAAAACCGATAGACGCCGCCGTCGTCTTCGCGCGACAAAAGGTCAAGGCTTTCAAGGGCGTGCACATGCGCGACCGCCTCGCCAAGCGCCATGAAAAACTCAAAACCAGTGATTTTCCGACGGTAAAGCGCGCCAAATGCCGACACGGCGCTGCGCGGTTTTTCCTGACAAGCCGCGTGCAAACGCTCCAATTTGTCGATATGTCCGTCGATCAGGCGCTCGAGGCGCGCATGGAGGCCGTGAAACACCGGCCCGTGCGCGGGCAAAACCAGCGGATTGCCGCTGATTTGGCGCATGCGGTCAAGCGAGGCGATCCAATGCGCCAGCGGGTTGCCCATAGGTTCGCGCGCATAGACCGACACATTGGAGGTGATCTCGGGCAAAACCTGGTCGCCTGCGATAAACAGCGGTTCATCAAGGCACTCGAGGCAGGCATGTTCGGGCGAATGGCCGCGCCCGATCACCACGCGCCAGCGCATGCCGCCGATGGTCAGAACCGAGCCGTCTTCGATGCGCTCAAATTGCTCCGGCGGTTTGGAAACGCCTTTTTGGTAGTGGTCGTATCCCGCCGCGCGCACCATGGGTTCATAGTCACCGGGCAAACCGTTTTTCAGCAGGAATTGCACATCGCTGTCGGGCATGGTGGCCGCACCGCCCATCCACAGGTGCGACGCCATCAGATATTCCCCCAGCGTCATCACAAGGATACTGCCGTGGCGCTCAGCCAGCCACCCGGCCAGACCCAAATGGTCAGGGTGCATATGGGTGGCAATGATGCGCCAAATTGGCCGACCGTCCAAAAGTCCAGCTTCCAGCGCCTCCCACGCCGCGCGTCCGCGCTCGCCAAAACTGCCGGTGTCGATCAGCGTCCAGCCGCGCGTGCCCTCATCGACCAGATAGACATTGATATGGTCGAGCGACCACGGCAGCGGAATGCGCACCCATTTGATGCGATCCGCTACATCGATCGCGGTCGTGCCCGACGGCACCTGATCGCCGAAAGGATAGCTAAGCCCCTGGCGCGCCTTGTGCGCCGGGGTTCGGTGGTCGGCGATGTCGGGCCGACTGTCGGTATCGGGCTGGTCGCTTTGTGCCGATACTGCAGACGCCTTAGGCACGGGCAAATTGCTCCGCGCGCATCGCCATAATTTGCGCACCACCCGCCAAGATCGGGGCCTCAAGCGCCACAGCAGACGGCAAGAGTTGTTCGGTAAAGAACCGCGCGGTGATGATTTTCGCCTCCAAAAAGGCTTTGTCGCCGTCACCAGCGGCGATACGCGCCTGCGCACTGTGCGCCTGCTTTTGTAAAAGATACGCCCCGACAATCGTTCCAAACATCTCAAGATACAGCGACGCCGCCGATGCCGTATCCAAAATCGCCTGCGCCGACTGGCCTTGCAGGGTTTCCGCGACATGCTGAAGGCGATCAACCGCATGAAGAAGCGAGGCCGAGTCAACCGGATGGTCGCCCTGCTCGCTCGCAAAATCGCGCATTTCTGCGATCAGTGCACGCCAATGCGCGCCGCCGTCCTGGTGCAGCTTGCGGCCAGCCAGATCAAGCGCCTGAATGCCGTTGGTGCCTTCATAAATCGGCGCGATGCGGACATCGCGGTACAACTGTGCAATGCCGGTTTCCTCAACAAAGCCCATACCGCCAAAGACCTGAAGCGCGGTTGAGGCGGCTTTGACCCCCATATCGGTGGCCCAGGCTTTGGAAATGGGGGTCAACAAGTCCGCCTCGCCCTGTGCGGCAGCGCGCTCTTCGGCATCCTCGGCCTTGTGCGCGCGGTCGATCGCCCAGGCATTGCGGTAGATAATCGCCCGGCTGGCTTCGGTCCAGGCGCGCACGGTCAACAGCATGCGGCGCACGTCGGGATGTTGAAGGATCGCAACGGGCGCGCCGCCTTTGGTGTCAATCGCGGCGGATTGCACGCGCTCACTGGCGTGCGCAAGCGCCATTTGATAAGCGCGCTCGGCAATGGCGGTGCCTTCCAGGCCAACGCTGACGCGCGCATGGTTCATCATGGTAAACATATTGCGCATGCCTTTGTTTTCTTCGCCGACCAGATAGCCCACACAGCGGCCTTCCTCGCCGAAAGCCATCACACAGGTGGGGCTGGCATGGATACCAAGCTTGTGTTCAAGCCCAACGCAGCGCACATCGTTGCGCGCGCCGGGTGTGCCGTCATCGTTTAAAAGGAATTTCGGCACGATGAACATGGAAATGCCGCGCGTGCCTTCAGGCGCGTCGGGCAGCCGCGCCAGCACCAGATGAATGACATTGTCCTGCAGGTCGTGATCGCCCCAGGTGATGTAAATCTTCTGACCGGTGATCAAATAGCTGCCATCGGCCTGTGGTACCGCCTTGGCCTTCAGCGCCCCCACATCCGACCCAGCCTGCGGCTCGGTCAGGTTCATCGCGCCCGACCATTCGCCCGAAATCATTTTGGGCAGGTAGGCCTGTTTTTGATCTTCGCTGCCATGCGCGTGAATGGCCTCGATCGCGCCCGAGGTCAGCATCGCATTCAGGCTATAGGCCATATTGGCCGAGGTCAGCATCTCGCTGACCGCCATGGCCAGCACACCCGGCAAGCCCTGACCGCCATATGTCGGATCAAACCCCAGTGACGGCCACCCGCCTTCCACAAAAGCGCTGTGCATGGCCTTGAAGGCTTGGGGTGTGACAACCCCGTCGTCGGTGAGCGTTGCCCCTTCCTGATCGCCGATCATATTGGTAGGGGCGATGACGTCGGCGGTGAGCTTTGCCGCTTCTTCCAGCACTGCATCAACCAGATCGCCGCTGGCCTCTTCAAAGCCGGGATAGGCTGTCCACTGCTCCAATCCGCCGACGGTTTCCAGAGTGAAACGCATGTCTTTGATCGGGGCGCGGTAGCTCATCTTATCTGTCTCCCAAGGTCTTTGGTATGCGCAGGAAATGGGTTCACAAGCTTGAGTTCGGGGCGCAAAATAGCGTACATCCACCTTCGGCAAGCAGTGGCCGGGACGATAGGATTTGTGCATGGCAAAAACAAGGGCTCGGATCGCCCCGGTGAGCGACACACGCGCACAGCAAGACGCCATTCGGCTGTGGCAGGCGGGTGATCTTGTCAGCATCCCGACCGAGACGGTTTACGGCCTGGCGGGCGATGCCACCAACCCCGATGCGATCGGGAAAATCTATTCCACCAAGGCAAGACCCGCGCACAATCCGCTGATCTGTCATGTCGCGAGCCAGGAAATGGCCGAAAGCCTGGCAGATTTTGACGCTACGGCGCGCTTGCTTTGCACGGCATTCTGGCCCGGACCATTGACACTGGTTCTGCCACTGAAAACGCCAAGTCTGTTGGCTCCTGCGGTCACTGCCGGGCTGGATAGCGTTGCCCTTCGCATGCCCGCGCAGGATGAGATTCGCACGCTGATTGACCGCCTTGGCCGCCCGCTCGCCGCGCCCAGCGCCAACCCTTCGGGGCGTTTGTCGCCGACCTCGGCGCATGATGTTTTTATTGGGCTTGGGGAGGAAATATCGCTGATTTTGGACGGAGGAACGACCGATTTCGGCATCGAATCGACAATCGTCCGAGTGCAAGACGGTGCGATTTTGGTGCTGCGCCCGGGGGCCATTTCCGACGAGGATCTGGTTGCCGCAGTCGGCGCGCCGCTTGTCCCGCATAGTGCGACAGATGTTGTGGCACCCGGTATGCTGGCCAGTCATTATGCGCCGCACGCCCCTGTGCGCCTGAACGCCGACACGGCGCGCGACGACGAGGTGCTGATCGGCTTTGGCCCCGGTCAGGCGGCGCTGAATTTAAGCCCGGCGGGCGATTTGAAAGAAGCCGCACATAATCTTTTTGCCTTGCTGCGCAAGGCAGACGACATGATCAAAAGCAGCATGGCAGGTCGCGGTATCGCCGTCGCTCCTATCCCTGAGCACGGGCTTGGGGCGGCGATCAATGACCGCCTGCGCCGCGCCGCAGCGCCCCGTCCTGCTGAACGCACGCCCCAGCAAACGCACACCGCCCATGGCTAAGCGTGGATCAACACCCACGCCCGTGCTGACCGATGCGGTCATAGGCGAACTGGCGGCGATTTTGGGGCCGAACGGGCTGATCACGTCTGCCGGTGACATGTCCCCCTATCTGGAAGAATGGCGCGGCAAATACCACGGCCAGACCCGGGCAATTGCCCGTCCGGCAACGGCCGAGGCCGTGCAAGCGCTTGTAGCGTTTTGCAGTCAGCGTCGCATTCCCATCGTGCCCCAAGGCGGCAATACCGGCCTTGTGGGCGGCAGCCTGCCCGGGCTGGACGGCCGCGACGAATTGCTGGTGTCGATGGGCCGGATGAACGCGGTGCAAGAGATCGACCCGCTGTCGGGCACCATCCACACCCAAGCTGGGGCAACCGTGCGCGCCGTGCAAGAGGCCGCTGAAGCCGCAGGCTTTCTCTTTCCGCTATCGCTCGCGTCCGAGGGCAGCGCCACAATCGGCGGCACCATCGCCACCAATGCGGGCGGTATTCATGTTATTCGCTATGGCACCATGCGCAATCTGGTACGCGGGCTGGATGTGGTGCTGGGGACCGGCGATATGGTGAAGGGCTGCACCAACCTCGTCAAAGACAATACCGGCTATGCGCTTGCCCCGCTGATTGTCGGGTCAGAGGGAACACTCGGTATTGTGACCGCTGCGTCGCTTCGGCTTGCGGCACCCGAGCGCCACCGCGAAACCCTGTTGCTGGCGACCGACACATTGACGCAGGCGCTCGACGTTCTGTCGCGGCTCAAAGACTGGGCTGAGGGGCATGTGTCGGCCTTTGAGGTGATGGCAGACCGCGCGGTGACATTCGCCGAAGCCCATATTGAGGGTGTGCGCCTGCCGCTAGCGGGGCGGGCACCATGGTATATTTTGGCCGAGCTTGGATATAGCCAGATCAAGGCTGGGGCAAACGGGCTTGAGGGTGAACTGGCAAACTGGCTGGATCAGGGTTGGATTTCAGACGGCATCATTGCGCAGTCGGGCGCCCAGCGCGACGCCCTGTGGCGCATGCGTGAGAGCCTGTCGGAGGCGCAAAAGCGCGAGGGCACTTCGATCAAACACGACATCAGCCTGCCCGCCCAGGCCATTGCCGACTTCGTCCGCGGAGCCGAGCCCGCGCTAGACAAAATCGCGCCGGGCAGCCGCCTTGTGGTGTTTGGTCATCTGGGTGACGGCAATTTGCACTTCAATCTGATGCAGCCTGAAGGAGACAGTGCGCGCTTTGCCGAAAAATGGGATGAGGTGCAAGCCTGTGTACATGGCCTTGTCGCTCAA